>NZ_CALHGG010000190.1 GCF_938029845.1 uncultured Capnocytophaga sp. | reverse complement strand
TTATCGCTGTTGATGGGGTGGATTTGGTATTGGGTGCCAAAGAGAAATTCAACATTACTCAATATATAGATGATCTCACGAAGCTCAACAAAGGGCAGATTCACTCTTGTGATATCAACGAAGCGGATTTCTATGTAGGAAGTTACTCTATAGGAGATCGTACCCGTGCTTTTCTCAAGATTCAGGATGGCTGCGATTACAAATGTACCTATTGTACCATTCCCATGGCGCGTGGTATCTCTCGCAGTGATACCATTGAGAATATACTGAGGAATGCTAAGAAAATATCAGAGAATAATATCAAAGAAATCGTCCTTACAGGAGTGAATATCGGAGACTATGGTAAGGGAGAGTTTGGCAACAAAAAGCACGAACATACTTTCTTGGAGCTCATACAAGCCTTAGATACAGTGGAAGGGATAGAACGCTTACGTATCTCCTCTATTGAACCTAACTTGCTCAAGGATGAGACTATTGCTTTTGTGGCACAGAGTCGAACCTTTGTCCCTCACTTCCATATTCCCTTGCAGAGTGGTAGCAATGATATCCTCAAAAAGATGAAGCGCCGCTACCTTAGGGAACTCTACCAAAATAGAGTTGCCAAAATCCGTGAAGAGATGCCCAATGCCTGTATAGGAGTAGATGTAATTGTAGGCTTCCCAGGAGAGACGGATGAACATTTCTTGGAAACTTATCACTTCCTTAACGAGCTGGATATCTCCTACTTACACGTCTTTACCTACTCCGAACGTGCCAATACCGAAGCAGTGGAAATGGATGGGGTGGTACCCAGCGAAGTACGTGCCAAGCGTAGCCGTATGCTCCGAGGACTTTCGGCTAAGAAGCGACACCACTTCTACGAAAAACAACTCGGTACCACTCGCGAGGTACTCTTTGAAAGTGATAACAAAGACGGCTTTATGCACGGTTTTACAGAGAATTATGTAAAAGTAAAAACCCCCTTCAATCCTGAGCTGATTAATACATTACAACCTGTGGTACTCAAGAAGATAGATACAGATGGTATTGTTACCGTGGATCTTATAAACTCTTAGAGATATGAGTGTTCTGGAAACTTCTATTGAATACTTAAAAGGAGTAGGCCCCCAGCGAGCAGCCTTACTCAAGAATGAGCTTCAAGTAGCCAATTTTCAAGATTTGCTACACTTGTTTCCTACGCGCTATATTGACAGAACTCAATACTATAAAATACGAGAGCTACAAGAATCCTCTGCTGAGGTACAGATTATTGGTCGGATTATTCACCTAAAGACTGTCGAGGGGAAAAGCAAATCCCAACAGCGATTAGTGGCTACCTTTGTAGATGACACAGGTAGTATGGAACTGGTATGGTTTCGCCCCTCCCAATGGCTCAAAGACCATTTGCTGATCAATGTTCCTTATGTGATTTTTGGAAAATGTAACCTATTTGCAGGTGTTTTTTCTATGGCTCACCCTGATATGGAAACCCTTGAGGAGCACCAAAACACCTTGCAGGGAAACATACAAGCCATGTATCCTTCTACTGAAAAGCTTGCCAAAAAAGGCATAAGCCAGCGGGTGATGCGCAAACTCCTTGAAAACCTTTTCACTGAAGTAGGCAAGCACTTTCAGGAAACACTCCCCCATGAAATGATACAGCCCCTACGGCTACTGCCCAAGGGTGAAGCGCTATTTCAAATCCACTTTCCTCAGTCCCAAGAACTCTTAGCTAAAGCACAATTCAGGTTGAAGATAGAAGAACTCTTCTACATACAGTTACAGCTTATACAGAAAAACTATCTAAACAAAAAACTCAAAGGATATGTTTTCCCAAAAGTAGGTGATTACTTCAATACTTTTTATCACCAACACCTCCCTTTTCCTTTGACTAATGCTCAAAAACGAGTGATTAAGGAAATCCGTAGTGATGTAGCCACAGGCGCCCAGATGAACCGACTTCTACAAGGGGATGTGGGAGCAGGTAAGACTATCGTGGCACTATTTGCTATGCTCCTTGCCATTGACAATCAGTTCCAAGCCTGCCTTATGGCACCTACCGAAATTCTGGCACAGCAGCATTATGAAAGTATCGCCTCACTGCTCACACCTATGGACATACGTATTGCCCTGCTTACAGGAAGTACCAAGAGCAAAGAGCGAAGAGAGATTCATGAAGATTTGGAGAGTGGCCAGTTACAAATTGTGATAGGTACTCATG
Organism: uncultured Capnocytophaga sp.; assembly: GCF_938029845.1. Classification (GTDB taxonomy): domain Bacteria; phylum Bacteroidota; class Bacteroidia; order Flavobacteriales; family Flavobacteriaceae; genus Capnocytophaga. The sequence continues at coordinate 5,904 of NZ_CALHGG010000190.1, read as the reverse complement.
CCTTATTGGAAGAAAAGGTTAAGTTCCAGAATCTAGGCTTAGCCATTATTGACGAACAACATCGCTTTGGAGTAGAGCAACGTTCCAAGCTGTGGCATAAGAACGAGCTACCGCCTCATGTACTAATCATGTCCGCCACCCCTATTCCACGTACCTTGGCTATGAGCCTCTATGGGGATTTGGATGTATCGGTAATTGATGAACTCCCCCCAGGGAGAAAGCCCATCCAGACAATTCACCAATATGACACACACAGGGCTAAAGTATATCAGTTCCTGCACAATGAGATTGCCAAAGGGCGACAAGTATATGTAGTATATCCACTGATTGAGGAGTCCGAAGCACTGGCTTTCAAGAACCTTACCGAAGGCTATAACCAGCTTTATACTACTTTTCCACCACCCAAATACACTATTGCCATGGTACATGGACAGCTTAAGCCCGAAGAGAAGGATGCTCAAATGCGCCTCTTCGTAGAAGGTAAAGCCCAAATTATGGTTGCTACCACTGTAATAGAAGTAGGAGTCAATGTACCTAATGCCTCAGTAATGCTCATAGAGAGCGCCGAGCGCTTTGGACTCTCCCAGCTACACCAATTACGTGGCCGTGTGGGGCGCGGTGCTGAACAGAGCTATTGCATCCTGATGACCGATGTAAAGCTCAGCCATGATTCCCGTACCCGTATGGAAACTATGGTAGCTACCTGTGATGGCTTCCAAATCGCCGAAGTGGATCTGAAACTGCGAGGACCAGGGGATCTCTTAGGCAAGCAACAAAGTGGTGTCCTTGCTCTGAAAATAGCAGATTTAGTCAAGGACGGTCCTTTGCTCAAAATAGCTCGCGACTATGCTACCGATCTCATCCGTATAGACCCTGAACTGACCGACCCTGAACACCAACACGTAGCCCATACACTGAACATGCTCAAGAGAAATAAAGGGATATGGAACCTAATCAGTTAGTGACTAACAACTAAGTGACTAACAACTAATTTAAAACTCAAAACTTAATTGTTGCTTTTTTCGGAAAAAATCCGTACTTTTGCGCCACTAATATAGTAGCTTTTGTAGCCACTTTAAATCAAACTTAAAGATATGGAATATTTAGATTTTGAGTTACCTATCAAGGAACTTGAAGAACAATTAGATAAATGTATTGCCCTTGGAAATGAAAGTAATGTAGATGTCTCCGATACTTGTAAAAAACTTACCAAGCGATTGGAACAAGTAAAAAAGGATATCTATGAGAACCTTACTCCTTGGCAACGTGTACAGGTTTCCCGACATATTGATCGCCCCTATGCGCTTGACTATATCAATGCTCTCTGTGGTGATACCTTTATAGAGCTCCATGGTGACCGTACCGTGGGGGATGATAAGGCCATGATTGGAGGCTTAGGAAAAATAGGTGACCAATCCTATATGTTTATTGGACAGCAGAAAGGAAACAATACCAAGAGCCGCCAGTACCGCAACTTTGGAATGCCCAATCCTGAAGGTTACCGCAAGGCTTTACGCCTAATGAAGTCAGCCGAGAAGTTCAATCTCCCTATCGTTACCTTTATTGACACCCCAGGTGCCTACCCAGGTATTGAGGCTGAGGAGAGAGGTCAGGGAGAGGCTATCGCCCGTAACTTATTGGAAATGTCACGCTTACAAGTTCCTATCATTGTGTTTATCATAGGAGAAGGTGCCTCCGGAGGTGCCCTAGGTATAGGGGTTGGTGATAAGGTATTTATGCTTGAAAATACTTGGTATTCTGTAATTTCCCCAGAATCTTGTTCTTCTATTCTTTGGCGTACTTGGGAGTACAAAGAACGTGCCGCTAATGCGCTGAAACTTACTGCTAAGGATATGAAAGCCAATGGTCTTATTGACGAAATCATCAAAGAACCTCTTGGAGGTGCGCACCGAAACAGAGAAGCTGTTTTTGAAAGTGTCAAAAAAGCTATTGAAGAGACCTACAAGAAACTTTCTAAACTTTCGGTAGAAAAACTTATTGAAAAAAGAATGGACAAATACACCAGCTACGGTGTTTACAAATAACAATTGTAAGAATGAAAAATTGGTTTAAAATTGTATGTATAGCCCTTTCTTTAGGGCTATTGGCGAGTAGCTGTGGGGCTTTCCAAGGATTTGCTTGCCCTCATGGCAGAAGATGCTAACCTAATACCCTATTTATGTCGGTCAAAGTACGTGCTTTTCTGTTCAATTTCCTCTGTTTTGGAGCTTTATTTATCCTTATTCGCTTAGGAATTTTACACTTTTTCCCGAGCCTTCCATACCTCATTACCTTTGTAATTACAGGAAGTTTGGCTATTATACTCTCCCCTCGTTTTGCTGCTTACAACAATGATGAGGGTAAGGAAGTATTGCTCATGCGATGGATTTTCTTAAAAGGCATACGACAATTATAATCCTCTACCGTTATGCTGATTCAGTTAAAGAAATTAGGGAAGAAGAAGATAAAAACCATTGAAGTAGTTTTGGAAAAGCAACCTGAAACACTCAGGGAACTCATCTCTGAATGTGTAAAGAGTGAAGTAAAACGCTTCAATGAATCACGAGAGGATACTTCCTTAGTTCCTTTCCTCTCTGCCCAAGAGATAGGTGAGCAAGCCCAAGAGGGAAAAATTACTTTTGGGGATAAGGAAAACAGAACCTTGGCTGACCTTCATGTAGCCTTGGATACTGCCTTTTTGGCTTTTACTGACGGGCTTTTCGCTGTCTTTGTGGATGAGGAAGAAGTCAAAGAATTAGATACTCCCCTTACCATTACTCCTGAAACCGTCATCACCTTTATCCGACTTACTTTCTTAGCCAAGGCACCTTGGTAATCCTAGTTCCCCCTTACAGCCTGTGGGCTACGACCAAACTTGCGCTTAAAAGCCGTAGAGAAGTGCGATAGGTGCTCATAGCCACATTGGAGGGCTATTTCACCTATAGACTTATCGGTATGTAGTAGCAACTGCTGGGCAAGATTCATCTTATAATCATAGAGATAGCCAAAAATGGTATTACCAAAAATCTCCTTAAACCCATAGCATAATTTTTTCTCATTCATCCCTACCTCCTTTGCCAATTCACTAATGGACGGAGTATGTTGCAAATCACTGACAATAAGTTCACTTATCTCGTGTATCTTATCTATATCGGTACGGGTTTTACAATACTGATAGCTCTGGTATTTTTGAGTATCCATTTGGTGAAACTGTAACAGGAACAATTCCAGTACTTTCAGGTCAGCATATACTCCTGCAGCATTACCCAAGAGTTCTGTATTATTGAGCTGTTGCAAGACCGCCTGCATCTGAACAGAAGTCAAAAAACCTCCTTGATGACTGAGTAGAAAGTTATCTCCCCTTTGATATCTCTTATAAATAGTCATAAAGCTATCAGGATATTTCTGTGCCATTTGAGCAAACTCCTGCTCACTTATAGCTATGGTAATCACTTCCATAGTATCATTTTGTAGGAAAATATCTCTTCCTAAGCATTCGTCTTTGCAAAAGAACACATTATGTTCACCCTGCTTAGCTATGAAAATCTGCCCATCTATATCCACATGCATCCCCTTTTGTGACTTGGTTACAAAATAGAATCGCACTGAGGGAATCGCCATACGTCCCTCAAAGGAGTAATTCTTTCGCACCTCTGCTTGCCAACTATAATAGGAATGCTTGCCAATCGCTTTCCCTTGAGTGATGAAAGTACCTATCCTGTTTTGGAGTCGCCCATAATAAAGCTCCATCTCCGCCTCACTTTTCACGAAAGGTACCTCTACCTGCTCTAAACTCAATTCCTGTATATCCTGTGTGGTCAATCGCTTCATCATAAATTTGCTATTGAGATTAAAATCTTAGCTAATAAGATTAAAACAAAATAAAAATAAAAAACGTACATTTGCCTTTGTAATTCTCTATTTAGAACAAAGATAAATAATATTTCTGAATCTTGCAAATTTATTTCTTAATTTATTTAAAGCAGATAAAATAAAACACACCAAATCAACTTATTACACTTATGCTACTTAGAAAGTTTTTTTACTTACTACTACTTTTTTCTACCTTTAGCTATGCGCAACAAAAAGGTAGTCTTTCTGGAAAAGTGATAGACAAAACCACGGGCGAACCCCTCATCAATGCCGAGGTCATCATCAAGGAAACAGGAAAAGGCACCACTACCAATGAAAAGGGTTTTTACTCACTCCCCTCTCTACCTAAGAGTAGCTATACCATAGGCTATTATTATCTAGGCTATCAGAGTGTTAGCAAAAGAATAACCATTAATGGGGATACTAAGCAAAACATTTCTCTTACTCCTCAGAAACAGGAAATAGGAGAGGTGGTTTTCACCGCCAAGACCATCGCTCACCAAAAGAAAGAGGAGGCCATGCCTGTTACCGTGATTGACCTATCCAATATGCGGGGTACCGTAAGCAGCGTACAAGATATATTAATCAAAACCGTAGGGGTTACTATCCGTTCCACTGGAGGGGTTGGAAGCTCCTCTCGCCTTTCTGTTCGTGGCCTGGAGGGCAAGCGTATTGGCTTTTTTATAGATGAATTACCCCTATCTGAACAATCGGATTATCTTGATATCAATGACATTCCTTTGGATATGATTGACCGTATAGAAATCTACAAAGGGGTAGTGCCTGCCCGCTTCGGTGGGTCTTCCCTTGGTGGGGCGGTCAATATTGTAACTCGTGAATATCCTGATAAATATGCAGACCTTAGTTATGGCCTTGAATCCTATAATACCCATAAGATACAAGCCATCTTCAAGCGCAACCTCAAGGAGCAAGGACTTACCTTCGGAGTCGGAGGAGGTTATACCAGCTCAGATAACAATTATTCTTTTGACTCTCCCTATCGCGAGGGCTTGCGCCTGACTCGCAATCATGACAAATATCAAAAAATATTAGCAAGTGCTGGGCTTGAAGCTAAAAAATGGTGGTTTGATAAGGTAGAGATAGAAGCTGTTGCCATAAGAACCTACAAGGAAATACAAGGAATAGAGTATGATATCCGTCAGGCACATAGTCGTTCCTTCGTGGTAGGATTGCCTATCAAACTCCAAAAGAATCATTTCTTTTGGGATGGGCTTAACCTTGACATGCTCAATGTGATAGCGCTCTCTCGTATGAATTTTATAGACAAGGCTACCCGCCGTTACGAATGGGATGGCTCCTCCTACCCCACAGCTTCTCGTTATGGAGGGGAAGCAGGCTATAGATATCCTTCTGATTCCGATGACCAAAAATTTACCATTGGTAATAAAACCAACTTGGAGTATTTGATAAACCAGCAGCACTCTCTTAATTTCAATTCGGTACTGGCCTTTGCTAGGGGAAAACCCAAGGACGAACTCAAGCAAATGAGCTTAGGCAAGCAAGTGAATTTTGACGCTCATATGCTCAGTTGGGTCAGCGGGCTTACCTATGACTTCCGTTCTTTAGACGACAAGTTCCTTAACTCCCTTACGGGGCGCTACTATCTCTATACCATGCACACCCAAATGGCTCATCTTTTCGTACCAGGACAATATGATATAGATCTCAACAAAAAGGATTTCGGTATCAATGATGCTATGCGTTATCGCTTTCTTCCTTCCTTTATGGGAAAATTCTCTGTAGGGTATGATGTCCGTATCCCCTCTGAAACGGAACTCTTAGGTGATGGTATCGCTGTAGTACCTAGTGGGAATTTGCTCCCTGAACGCAATACCAGTGTCAATGTTGGCTGTCTCCTTGACTTGGTTGGCAAGCACCCTACCAATGCTCAAGTGGAACTGAACTTCTTTTATATGTACCTGAAAGATATGATCCGCTATACCGCAGGGGTTATAGGTGCACAATATCAAAACTTCGGTCAGATGCGTACCTTAGGGGTAGAGTTCGAAG
>NZ_CALHGG010000189.1 GCF_938029845.1 uncultured Capnocytophaga sp. | reverse complement strand
CGTGACTGGAATATCTCTCGCCAACTATGGTGGGGACAACAGATTCCTGCTTACTACTATGGCACTGGAAAAGAAGATTTTGTCGTAGCAGAAACCAAAGAACAAGCCTTGGCCTTAGCCAAAGAGAAAACCCATAATCCTGCTCTCACCTTGGACGATCTACGCCAAGACGAAGATGCACTGGACACTTGGTTCTCCTCATGGTTATGGCCTATGAGTGTGTTCAATGGCATTTTAGACCCTGATAATGAGGATTTCAAATACTACTACCCTACTCAAGATTTGGTTACAGGTCCTGATATTCTCTTCTTCTGGGTAGCTAGAATGATTATTGCAGGCTATGAATTCGCTGGAGAAAAACCCTTTACCAATGTATATCTCACAGGATTGGTAAGAGACAAGCTCCGCCGCAAGATGTCCAAGTCCTTAGGTAACTCCCCCGATGCCCTACAACTAATTAAGGACTTTGGTGCCGATGGGGTACGTGTAGGCTTACTCCTCTCCTCATCTGCGGGGAATGACCTGCTTTTCGATGAAGCTCTATGCCAACAAGGAAGTGGCTTTGCTAACAAATTATGGAATGCTTTCCGCCTTATCAAAGGTTGGCAAACTGCCGATATCGCTCAGCCAGATCATTCTCAAAGAGCTATTACATGGTTCCGTGCCCGCTTCCAAAAGGTACTGAGTGAAACCGAAGATGACTTTAGCAAGTATCGTATCTCCGATGCGCTGATGAAGATATACAAACTCGTATGGGACGATTTCTGCTCATGGCTTTTGGAGATTATCAAGCCTGCTTATGGAGCACCTATTGATAACCAAACCCTTACAGAAGTAATTGCGCTATTCGAGGATAACCTGAAGCTCTTACACCCATTCATGCCTTTTGTTACTGAAGAAATATGGCAACAAATAGCTCCAAGAACCCCTCAAGAAGCACTCATAATTGCCTCTTACCCTGAGCAAAAAGCATTCGATGAGAGTATCCTAGCTGAGTTTGAATTTGTACAAGAGGTTATCTCTGGTATTCGTACCATTCGTAAGGAGAAAAACATTGCTTTCAAAGACGAAATTAGTCTATCGGTAATCAATAATGAGCAAGTTCCTACTCATTGGGATAGCATTATCCAGAAGTTAGGAAATATTCCAGCTATTTCCTATACAGATACGGCAATAGAGGGAGCTGTTTCTTTCCGTGTGAAAGCCAATGAATATTTTATTCCTATTCTGGACAAAATCAATGTAGCTGAAGAGATAAAGAAATTGGAAAAAGAATTAGCCCATGTACAAGGATTTCTAAAATCAGTACGTGCCAAACTTTCCAATGAGAGATTCATCTCTTCTGCTCCTGCCCAAGTAATAGAAACTGAACGAAAAAAAGAAGCTGACGCTTTGGCTAAGATTGAGACCCTTGAAAAAAGTTTGCAAAACTTAAAATAATAGTGCAAATCGCTAATTACTTTAACAAATAAACAGAAACCTTGTTAAAGTACAAGAAACTGACAAAAAATTCATGGCATTATTTTTGCCGTATGAAGTAAAAATCATAACTTAGCCCCATATAAAAAGGACAACCCTATTTATGAACGATAACTTTTCACCAAGAGTAAAAAATGTAGTCAATACGGGAAAGCTCGAAGCTATCCGTATGAAGCATAGTGTAGTAGGAACAGAGCATTTGCTATTGGGTATCCTTAAAGAAACTGATGGAAGTGCTTTTGAGGTACTCGCTGCCCTACATGCTAATATACCTACCTTGCAGAGAAAAACGGAATCACTTGCCAATTCTATTAACTCATATTCAGATACTTCTGCCACACAGTTGGAAAAGAGTATCCCCCTTACCCTACAGGCAGAAAATGCGATGAAGGCCACTGTCCTTGAACAAAAAAGTTTCAAGAATGACCAAATCAAAACCGCTCATCTGCTCCTATGTATCCTTAGAAATAACAGTGATCCAACCACAAAGCTCCTTAATCAAGAAAAGATTAATTACGAGAATGTGAGACAACAATTTGAGGTGATAAATAATGAAAAGAAACAAGATGAAAGAACCTTCTTGAGTTCATACGCTTACGAAGATGACGATGAGGAAGAAAAATCTGACATTTTGTCACCTTCTACCCCTCAAAAAAACAACTCAAATCAAAAAACAAACACTCCTGTTTTAGATAATTTTGGGAAGGATTTAACCCTTATGGCACGACAGGGCAAGTTAGACCCTGTGGTAGGTCGCTTCAAGGAAATTGAGCGTGTCTCCCAAATCCTTAGCCGTAGGAAGAAAAACAACCCCTTACTTATCGGAGAGCCTGGGGTAGGGAAAAGTGCTGTAGCTGAAGGGCTTGCTATGCGTATTATTGAGAGAAAAGTATCACGTGCTTTATTCAATAAGCGTGTGGTAACCTTGGATTTAGGTTCACTCGTGGCAGGTACCAAGTACCGTGGACAGTTCGAGGAGCGTATGAAGGCGATCATGAACGAACTAGAACAGAACAAGGATGTTATTCTATTCATTGATGAAATACACACCCTCGTAGGTGCAGGAAGCGCCTCAGGAAGCCTTGACGCCTCTAACATGTTCAAGCCTGCACTAGCACGTGGAGAGATCCAATGCATAGGAGCTACGACCATGAATGAATACCGTGATTCCATTGAGAAAGATGGTGCCCTAGAGCGTCGTTTCCAGAAGGTAATCATAGAGCCTACTTCCTATGAGGAAACTATTGAAATCCTCAACAATGTAAAAGGAAAATATGAAGATCATCACCATGTGAAATATACAGAGGAGGCCATTGAGGCTTGTGTAAAACTCACCACAAGGTACATTACCGACCGATTCCTCCCCGACAAAGCCTTGGACGCTATGGATGAGGCCGGTGCTCGTGTATATATTTCCCAAATAAAAGTCTCCAAACAAGTAGAACACTTGGAGGAAGAGATAGAAAAAACCCAATCGCTCAAGAATGATGCGGTAAGAGGTATGCGCTATGAAGAAGCTGCCAGTTATCGCGATATAGAGCGCAGGCTTAAGGAACAATTGGAAGCCGAAAAACTCCTTTGGGAGAAGGAATCCTTAAAGAATCGTAGTGAAGTAGGTTTTGAGGATATAGCCCAAGTGGTCTCCATGATGAGTGGAGTACCTATTACCCGTATGGAACAATCTGAAATGAACAAACTCTCCTCACTAGAGAAAATAATCCGTGAAAAGGTTATAGGACAGGAGGAGGCCATACAGAAGATTGTCAAGGCTATCAAGCGCAATCGTACAGGACTAAAAGACCCTAACCGCCCTATTGGCTCCTTTATCTTTATTGGGCAAACAGGGGTAGGTAAGACCCAACTAGCCAAGATTCTAGCTCGTGAATTATTTGACTCTGAGGATTCACTTATTCGCTTGGATATGAGTGAATATATGGAAAAATTCACCGTTTCACGCCTTATTGGAGCACCTCCAGGGTATGTAGGTCATGAAGAAGGTGGACAACTCACCGAGCGTGTACGACGCAAACCCTATTCGGTAATCCTGCTCGATGAGATAGAGAAAGCACATCCCGATATTTTCAATATGCTCTTACAAGTGCTTGATGATGGATTCCTCACCGATAGTCTCAACCGAAAAGTGGATTTCCGCAATACAATTATCATCATGACCTCCAACATCGGAGCCCGACAGGTGAAGGAATTTGGACAAGGAGTAGGATTCTCCACTGCTGCTAAGATCTCCCAAGCCGATGAACACGAGCGTTCCATTGTGGAAGGTGCCCTTAAGAAAGTATTTGCCCCTGAGTTCCTCAATCGTATCGATGATATTGTGATGTTCAACACTCTTGACAAAGAAAATATCAAAAGTATCGTAGAAGTAGAGCTTGAAAAACTCTTAGAACGTATGAAAGGGCTTGGTTACTCCCTTTACCTTACTGATAAGGCTAAGGAATTTATTGCTGAAAAGGGCTATGACAAGCAATATGGTGCTCGTCCGCTTAAGCGTACTATCCAGCGCTATATAGAAGACGAAATAGCCGAAAAGATTGTCCTTAGTGAAGTCCGCAAAGGAGATACTATTTCAGTAGATTACACTGATAATGAAGAAAAACTTACTTTCTTAGTAAGCAATATAAAAAGCATTCCCGTAGAGGAGTAAAAACAAAAAGAGAAAAAGTGAACGCTTTGTTCACTTTTTCTTTTTATTATAGTGTGCTCTAAATATTTTGAGTGTCTCCCAAGAGTATTCTTCCCCTACAATCTCCCTAATCGCTGTAAGAGTTGCATCAGGAGGAGCTTGTACAAAAGCAAGTTCCAATGTATTTATCTCGTCGGCTGTGAGGAGCTCTGTAACTGCTATTTTCCCCTCTGACACCAGCTTGGCCATATGATCATAGATCGTCTTTTCATGTATTTTTCGCTCAGTTGCAATCTCTTGTATAGACTTATGTTGCTGCCATAATAATAACGTCTGCTCATAGGTCGATATTTTTTCTTTCTTCTCCTTTTTCTTCGCCACTTCGGGCACTTCGTCCAGGAGCTTACCTCTTAGGGTATCATCTCGCCACTGTTGCAATACCTGCTCTAAGAGCCGCTCTCTATAAGTATTAGCCTTGTTAAAGTCTGCTTTTTCCCAATCCGAAGACTGTGAATGATTGAGCAAAGAAGCAAAGATAATCCTATCCTTGAGCAAACGCACTATCAGTTCTATAACCATATCCTCGAGATCCGTAAGTTCTTCAGCGAATGTCTTTGCCTGTTTTTTGCCATTTATCTGGAAATGTGTATAGAAAGTATCAAAGGCAATACGCTCCCATAGTGGAAAGAAATAGTCATAAGCCTTCTCAAATCGCTCCAAAAGGAAATGTACATCATAATTGGGCGTAGCCAAAATGCTCTTGAGCTGCTTGAGGAATTTTTCCGAATGTAGTATAATCTCATCACAGGCCTTGCTCTGCTGTTGTGCCCAGCTATGGAACTGGCTCTTAAGACTTTTCCCAGTCTCTGTCTTATAAGAATTAGCATGTACTTTCCACTGTACCGCTACATCAAACCAAGAGAAAGCATGCAATATTTCCTTTTCCAAAAATACCTTCTTATCCTCCGAGAGTATATTTTCTATAGATTCAGGAGCTACCTTCTGGGCAGCATAGTCGATAATATCCTGAGAGGTATGTAGTTCCCTATCCTGAAAAGGAGAAAGCAGTACCAATCCCTCAAGACTACGCAAGCGAGAGAGCGCCACATAGGCCTGTCCAGAGGCAAATACATCTTCCAAATCTATCACAGCCTTATCAAAGGTAAGCCCTTGACTCTTATGCACCGTAATAGCCCATGCCAATCGCAACGGATATTGGGTGAATGTACCCAACACCTCCTGTTCTATCTCCTCCGAGTCGGACTTGCTCTTATAACGGACGTTTTCCCATACATAGGTACCTACTTCTATGATAGTATCCTCATCGGCCAATCTTACATGTATCTCCTCCTCAGAGAGATAAATCACCTCCCCTATCTTGCCATTGTAATAGCGCTTGGGAACATCCAAATCATTCTTGACAAACATCACTTGTGCACCTACCTTAAGCGAAAGTTGCACATCCAAGGGATAAAGATACTCAGGAAAATCTCCCTTTATCTCTGCTTGATAGTGGTATTCCTTTCCTTTTATAGAAGCAAAAGCTGCTGCATTCTTTTGATCTGCTTTATAGTTATGAGTGGTTAGGGTTATGTAACCTTCATTATGCCTAGGTCGAAAAGAAGGACGGATATAAGGCTGTAGTGCCTGCATGTCTTCCCTACTTATCTCATTGGTACGAAGGTGATTGAGTATTTTTACAAAATTTGTATCGGATTGCCGATACACTTTCTCCAATTCCAAGTACAAGGGCGGATTTTCCTCTATTACTTTGGAATGAAAGAAGAATATCCCCTTATAATACTGTTGCAGGAGTTCCCATTCCTGTGGCTTGACTACAGGCGGGAGCTGTAATAAGTCGCCTATAAAGAGCACTTGTACACCCCCAAAAGGTGCCGATGAACCTCTTATGGACTTCAGTACAGTATTGATCATATCCAAAGTATCAGCTCGTAGCATACTTACCTCGTCTATGATCAGCAGTTCCAATTTTCTAAGCATTTTACGCTTGTAAGCATTCATTTTCTGGCGTTGTATAAGGGTCTTGGGGGTCACCACATTGACATTCTCCATAAGGGATACATCCACCACAGTGGAAGGTACAAAGGTAGCCAATGGCAATTGGAAGAGGGAGTGCAGGGTTACTCCTTTAGCATTGAGTGCGGCAATCCCTGTGGGAGCTGCCACCATCACATTCTTATAGGTAGTAGCAATAATCTGGTGCAATAGGGTCGTCTTCCCTGTCCCTGCTTTCCCTGTTAGGAAAATAGAACGATGGGTCTGATTGACAAAATCCAATACATACTGAGCTATATCCATGAAGTGCTATTTTTTAGGCAGTACAAAGGTACAAAATTTAAACCAAAGTAAAAAGTTACAATGGTAATTCTTCATTTTTCACTTTTCATTTAACCTTAGTTGGTTATACAAATTCTCTAAGGAAAATAATACTTCCTCCTCTAATACAGTATCGGAAAGGAGTAGATTTTCTGTGGCTTGTAGGAAGGTGCGCTGGGTATGAGGTGCCGTAAGCCAAGTGGTTATCTGCTCATTGAGCTCTGGGCGCTTGTCCTTAAAATAGCTATGCTTGAACACTATTCCTATAGGGTGTAAGCTATAGGTAAAAAGTTCCTGAAAGTCATACAATGCCTTTACCCTATCTGCCTGTTTGAGCCAGCTATCCAAAAGAGGGGTTATAGATAAGCCACTCAAGCCAAAACAAACCAACCAATCCTCTGCTGTACTATATGGGTGGGGACACTCACCCTCAAGTACTTCTTCGAAAAAGACTTTTGCAAAGCGCTCCATAAAAGCTATTTCTCCCTCTTTCCATATATGAGTGCGCTCAAAATGACAACGAGAGAGGGAAAAGCCCTCATCTATATAGAGTGTTTCCCCTACCGAAAGTAGCTCCAACATACGGGGCAGGAAATAACGAAGCTCTACTATAGCCTTGTCTTCATTGTCAAACATGGCACTGATATAGGTTTCTATCAATTCTCTAGAAAGCTCTCGCAAAGGGGTGGTTATCAATAGTTTTTGTTCCTTATCAGTGATACAGTTGCCACAATCACAGACCGTTAGCGGCAGAGTAATACTATAGGAGGCAAAAAGTCTATAAGCCTCTTCTATATAAGGAATAAGTTTCTTGTTTTTCATTTGTTATCTTTTATAAGTAACCCACATAAAGGTACTTCCTCCTTTACGGTCGTAATGCACCCCTACCTTTCCCCAATCAAAAGAACACTCCTCACCTATCTGCGAAGTAAGCCATTGCTTGTAATACTTCTCTGTTTGTAGCTCATACGTCTCACTCCAATCCTCCCAAGAGGTTTGTCGCTCATCCATAGAGAACTCTATAGAAAATAAATGTTCTCCCTTAAAACACAACGCTACACTAAAAAGTCTCCCCTCAAAGAAACATTGATCAAAATAAATCCAATAGTAGCCTGTCCCGACCTCCCATATCTTATGAGTAGGAAACTGCTCTCGAAGACCTGAGTAGGTGGTATCTTTGGTAATCACCACTTCTTTTATTAGTAGGAAATCCCCAGTTATAGTATCTAAAAAAGTAGGTTTCTGTTCCATAATTCCCCTTCTTTCAGCGTACAAAGATACTTCTTTTTTAGGTAGAAAATATCTTTCCTACCACTTTTTTATCTCTTTTCGCTATTTGCTTGTCATTAATCATTTATTATTATTTTTTTGTATCTTTGCCCCAAATTTCTTTTACCCTTATGAAAAAACGTGTTGCCTTTTATACCTTGGGATGCAAGCTAAATTTTGCTGAGACAGCCACCATTGCCCGTAGCTTTGAGAATGAGGGCTATGATAAGGTAGATTTTGAGGAACCTGCTGATATTTATGTAATTAATACCTGCTCTGTTACCGAGAATGCGGACAAGCAGTTCAAGCAAATTGTACGTAAAGCACTCAAGCATAACGAAAATGCTTTTATTGCAGCCATAGGCTGTTATGCCCAGCTCAAGCCTGAAGACCTTATCGCTGTTGATGGGGTGGATTTGGTATTGGGTGCCAAAGAGAAATTCAACAT
>NZ_CALHGG010000188.1 GCF_938029845.1 uncultured Capnocytophaga sp. | reverse complement strand
TTGGTGCTTGTTGGAAGTGGTTACCTGCACGCCTTGAACCTTGTGCCTGCTGGTTAATCTTTATAAATACCCTCATAAAATATTATTGCTTCAATTGTACGAGGTGAAAGAAACATTTTTAAAGCTATTTCGTTAATTATTGCTTCTGCCTTGTGCCTTTTCTGTTTTTCTGATAGTTCCCTAAATAAGTTCCTTATTTCTATATTTCTTTTCTGTAACCTTTCTTTTCGTAGTGCTTTTTTATCTGTCATTTTTGAGGGCGGTTTTTATGATACAAAGTTAATGAATTTTTTTCGTTTTACAAATTACGTTTTTTCGTTGGTGCATATTTCTGATACTTTTTTCTATAAGAAAAACACACTTATTTTCTAAATTACTGATATACTGATTTTTACAAGCTCCTTAATTTTTTGGGTATCAAACGGGTATCAAAAAACCACTTTTTGACCCCAAAAAGCACCTTTTTAGAACTCTCATAAGTACCTTTTTTTCTTATCCTTGTAGCTTTTTAATTGCTCTCTGTGTCTCTGATTACGGTATAACGGCAAAATATCCCTTTTTTAACGCTTTTAGGTTACGGTATATATACGGTAAATTACGGTATTAGCTTTCTGATTTGCGCCCTTTGAAATTATCTAAATAATTAACTATCATTATTTTAAGTGCGGTTTTTTGCTCTTTCTCAAACTTTTGAATGTCTTTTGAATTTTGGAAAAAAAGGCGGTTATTTTTACACTCTGTTAAAAATAATATTTTCAATTGTACGTTCAGAGCGAAAATATTTTAATGATAGTTCCTTTATTATATAGCTGGTTTTTAATGTTTTATCCTTTGAAAGTTTATTAAATTCTTTCCTTATGACTTCGTAAAACTTTGCGGTGCTTGCTTTCATTGTTTTTTACTGCAAAGATACTACATAAACAAAAACGACACAAGTTAAAAACTTGTGCCGTTTGAGGTGAGAGACTTTTAAAAAGGCTTCCGTGTCTGCGTGCTTATGTCCGTAATAGTTGGGGAAAATATTTATATCGTTTTATGAGTACTTTCATTTAAAAATAAACGGGGGTGTGCATGTCCCCCGTTTATTGCGTGAGAAAATAATTTTGAAATTTTGTGCTGCAAAAGTACAATGTTTTTTTGAATTATGGTAATTAATGCCTATAATTAACGCCTTTCAGGTAATTAAAAGACAAAAATAGGTAATTAAATGGCAATTAATAGGTAATTAATAGGGCTTTTTTTGCATATTTTTGGGCGTTTTGGGGCATTTTGTCAGTGTAAAAGTTAAAGCTGTCATTTTGTCATATCTTGTTAATAATCAAAAACATACAACTAAAAATAAGGCTGTTTTTTACGACTTTTTGCCCTCTTATTTATCACCTACCCCCCTACCTTGTAAAAAGCGCAAAAAAACGCCCTTTTTTACTCTTTGGGGCGTTTTTTGGGTGTCATAGTAACTTTACAGCGTTTGCAAAGTTTGGGTTATATATGCTTATAATATCGTCAAGAATTTTTGTAAAATCGCTTTCTAATTGCTTATATTTCTTATATTCCTGCTTCGTTCTGATAAGATTTATATTTCTTTGCTCGTGCTTGTAAGCATTATAAAGGAAATTTTTAAGCTCAAAAAGTTCTTGCAGTTCCTGCGTTTCTTGTGGTTCGTGGTTTGGATTTGCTTCACTAATTAGCTTTATTAGTTCCTGCGCTCTGGTTACTTCCTTGCTGTACTTGTGTTTTACTACTGTATTCATTTTCTATTTTTTTAAGTTCTGTTTCTATATCTCTAAGTTCCTGCTTTATATCCGTTTTAAATATTCTGTATAAAGTCTTTCTACTTATGTAGTATTTTGGAAAAATAAAGTCCTTATAAATCTTTGTGATATTTGCGCCCTTGTGTTTTTCCTGCAAGGCTTCAAACTCTGTAAGAATTTTTTCGTATCTAAGTAGCTTATTTTTCCTGCTTCTCATAGTTTTAATCGCTGTCTCTTTGTTCATTTTCTTGTTGCTTTTTAAATTCTTCGTATCTCTTATTTATTTCCTCTGTGTGTGCTTTATATTCTCTATATACACGCCTTAGTTTTTCTTTTTTACTTTCCCTCCTTAGTGATACCCGTATATTTACCCCCTCCCTTTTAAATAGTTCGTTTAATGCTCTTAGTCTTTCCCTTTTAGTGGCTGGCTTTGGAGGGGGTGTATATTCTTTTACTTTGAGTTTGCCCGCTTTAAAGTCCTGCATTATCTCATTTACAAGCATACACAAATATTTATTTATTACCTTTTGTCCCTTGTGGGTGTTTCCCTTGAAATACTGCTTTGATAGTTCTATTTTGTTTTGATAAGGAAAGGTATAAAAATAGTCTAACATTATGCTCATATCTTCCTTTGCTATTCTTTCCAAAAAACCGCGCTTGCTTACTACTTCACTTAGGTACGTTCTATATGCTTCATTATGGAGGGCGCAACAAATATTAAAACGCTTTGGCAAACCTACGTATAAGCTAATGATAAAAACTAAATCTTTTTTCGTTGGCGGTTTTATTAAGGTGCGTTGTACATTTACTTTGCCGTCTTTGAGTATCTTTAAAAACGTTGTATATCCTAATTTGTATTTTTGTTTTAGGTACGTTCTGTATAATTCCTTTGCGGGGGTGTCCTTATGCTGCCTTTGCAAGGCTTTGAACTCTTTTAAAATTTCCTTGTTTCGTGCCTGCTTTGCTTTGCGCTTTTCCTTTTTTGGGCGGCTTATTTTTTTACGTTTTTTTAACCTTTCGTCTTTTTTACTATTCATCATAACTTAATTACTTGATTATTAGTATATTATTATATTATTCCGTCTTTTAGACGTTGGACGATAAAATGTCAGCTAAAAAAAAGGCTATTTTTTTTGCCGCCTTTTTTTTGTGGTTGGTGTCTTTTCTTTCTCTTTTATTAATCATTAATTTGTAATTTGTTGATTATTAGTTTATTATGTTATATGGTCTATATTCATAAAAAAGCCTTTTATCGTACCACTCCTTTATAAAATCCTTACGAACTTTTAATTGTGTATAAGTTATTTCCTTGCTTTTGTATTGCTCCTCTATATGTGTTATTAACTTATCCATACCAAACTGAAATATAAAAGTTGCAAGTTCTATTTTAAGTGGTGATGTCCTGCTTTTTCCTATATATTCCACTCTGATAAATCCTTTCAATTCATCTGCTTCTTTTACAAATTTATCCAAGAGCTTTTGTAAATACTCATCGCTTAAAAATTCGTTTAAAGGGCGTGTTTGCCGTCTGTATATAGTTTCAAACCTTGTTAGGTGTTTTACCCCTTTTGGGGCTTCCTGCTTTCTTTCTTTGAGTTCTTGCAGTTTGTCATATACACGGAATATTCTTTTTTTATCCTTGTCCGTTTCTGTAGTTTTTAATGTTTCGTCCTTAAATCGTGGGTGAAAATACATTTTCTTCATTTTTAGAGAACATAAACTTTCTAATATCTTATGAGTTGGTATATCTGTTTCTCTATTTACTCCAACTTCAAAATATTGTACCTCTATTTCTTTTTGAGATAAACAAGTAAGACCGTATGCTTTTAAAATCATTAATATACCTTGCTTTGCTTCCTGCATGGTAATATTATCACTATTACTTAACTTCCCCGTTTTTATAAAATTAATGTACTTATGCACTGACCCAGATACTTTAAGCGTTTTTCTGTGGTTTATTTGTATAAAAAAACCACCTGTAAAATTTTTACTTTCCGAATTGTCATACGATATTTTGCCGTTCTTTATATTCTTACATAACTTTGTGCTTGCTGTTATCTCTTTAAACTCCTTTTCTGTTACGTTCTTTTTTATGAGAGTTATTTTATCTATCATTCTAAAAAAGTTTTTGGTTAATAAAAATATTTTTGTACCTTTGCCGTGCATAAGAGGGGAGAGGGATTTTTTTATATCCCCCCTCCTAATGTAAATTTAAAACACCCGCCCCGACTGCAATCGGGGCATTTTTTTTTAACACCCGCCCACACTGTTTATATTGACTATCTTTGAGCCCTGCAAGGCTTCAAAATCATTATCTCTTTGTTTTTTTAGATAGTCTTCTATTTCTAAACGCTTAAACAGTACTTTTGATTTTTTCCCTCCTGTCTGTATCTTTTTAAAAGCTCCACCAGATACAAGGCTTTCCACTTTTGCACGTCCGCACTTTAAGAACCTTTGCACGTCCTTATAAGTGAGTAGTTCCTTTTCGTTCTTTCTGTTAAGCTCTAATATTTTTTGCTCTATGAAATCAATCTTTTTAAGTATCTTTGTTAATACTTCTGATTGTACGATTACAAAATTATTATTTTCCATAACTTCTAACATTTATTACTTTTGATTAATTGCTGTCTGTATATCTCCTTATCTAACATTCTTAAGGCGTGATTAAGGTACATTTCCAATTCATAGAATTTTACAGCTAATACATTTTTGTCTATATCTCCGATTAGCTTTGCGCCCTCCTTTATCATTGGTTGGAGTAGTTCAAGGATATTGTTTATACTCTTTTGGTCTCTTTCCAAATCTGTGATATTCATTCCTATTGTATTCATTTTTAAAAGGTGTTTAAATTAGGTTTAATTCTCTTTTTGTTTGAAAGTCTATACCTGCGAATTGGTCTAATATATCCATATCGCTGGTAGGTATTAACTTTTCTGTTACTCTTAGCACGTTATAAATATCTACATTGCTGCTTTGTATGGCTTGTTTGTTCTCTATCGTAAAACACACCTCTGCACATAACGTTATTAATGATTTTACATGATACATTAAATCGGAATAATCTTCAAAAATCATGGTATCAACTTTAATTCTATTATCTTTGACAAATGATAATTGTTCTCTAAGTTCTTGTACTTTTGCTTCGTTCATTGCTTATTGTTTAAATTTTAATCGCTCTAATACTTCAAAATCACTTATTGGTAACAGCTTTTTTATAAGCTCCAATGTATTGATAATATCCATCGGCTGGCTTTGTGTGCCTTTTTCTTCTATATCCCAGCCCGCTGTAATACATAGATTAACCAATGATTTAACAGTATATATTAAATTCATGTAGCTATCTATTTTTATAGATATGCTTCCGTCCTCGTTTATAAAGTTCGTCCAGCTTTTAAGTAACTCTATTTCTTCACGGCTTTTTGTTTCATTCATGTTTAAATGCTTTTTAAATTGGTTTTAAATCTTTTTGTTACTACTGAAAATAACACCTTTCCAAATACTACCAATTGGAAACGGATATGTAACGGCTCGCATTGTCCGTTAAGTTTGATAATCTTTCTTAGTTGCATAAGCATACGATTTTTTGCCCTGCTACTACGTGGCAAGGTACAAGGTTAAACAATCTTTTAAAGTGGAAATTTTGGCACTTTGTCGCCCGTGCCTTGCGTGCTTGTAGAGTATAACGCACCCTGCAAACAAAATTCATTTTCTTATTGGACATTTTGAAAAAATATTTTGCTTGATAGTTGGAGGGCTGAAAATAAAAAAACGGTTCAGCCTTTGCCGTTGTCCAACTCACTACGAAAGCGGTTGCGCACTCATTACAAGTAACGCACGGCGGTACTGAACCGATATATTTACGAGCCGTTAAGGCATAAAAAAACGCCTCTCGGTTTGATTGGCGGTTAAATATAACCGCTTTCGTGTATTTGTTGGACATTGCAAAAGTAATAATAAATCTATTACCTGCAAGGTTTTTTGTGATATTTTTTTTCATTTCAAAATTATTTTCTTTTAATTACTTGTTTATTAGCAACTTATCCACATGCACGGGAAAGCGTAAGCCTTTGCGATTTTCGCAAATATAAACGGGGGCGTGCCTTGTGGTTACCACCTCCACCACCTCGTTTATACTTGCGTACAACTCCTTTTTTAGATGGCTTTTTATATCCTCCTTTGTGGTTGCTTTCATGGGTTTAAGCTCTTAATTTCTTTTATTAGCTCTTCTTTTTGTTCGCTAATTTCTTTTAAGTACTTTAGTGTCTCTTTCATTATTTCCAATTCTTTTAAAGCCCCTGCTTGTCTAGTTCCGTTAAAATATTGACTTATTGTTGTTTCATTCATTTGCAAACGCTTTGCTATTTGCTTGAGACCTCCACGAGGGATTTTAGGTTTTAAATCTGTTATTTTCATTTTATAAATGTTAGGTTTGTTCAAACATTTGTATTAAAAAAATATCTTTGCTTTTGCGCTGCAAAGATATTACATTTGTTTGGTTTAACCAAACATTTTTCAAAAATATTTTCACTACTCCCAATGACTTATATTTAATACTCTGTTTTTTAGTCTATTAGATATTATTTTTATTTCTTCTTCTGTTAGGTTGTAACCCTGCTTTTTGTTTAGTGCAATATATTTATTTTCGTCAAAAGATAAAACAAACTCTATTAAATTTTGTCTTTCATGAACTCTTTCTATAAGGCTTATTACCTGCCAAAATTTTAAAGTATCTATGTAAATAAATTTTGATATATCAATTTTTAAAACCTCACTTAAAACAGTTATAGAATATAATAAATTTTGGCTTTGGTTAAAGCAGTAATAAAACTGCTGTGCATAATAAAAGCCCTTGTTCTCTCCTAAGAAAGAATATATATTTTCAAAATCTAATTCTTTTTTTTGTGGTTTTATCTTTTGTAATTGCTCAAAAGTATAAGATTTTAGTTTCTTAGGTATTATCTTTTCTTTTGGGTCTAAATTGTGCATAAATTTTGCCCACCCCTCAAAATATAAACTTTCTTTTAGCTCCTGAAAAAATTCCTTTAATCTGGGTACAAAATCAGGGTCTAAGACATTATCTAATTTCTCATTATTTATTATTAATTCCAATGCCTTAGTAATCAAAAATAATTCGTCTTTTAGATTTACTTTTATATATGTTATTTGGTAGTTAGTTTCATAGTTTAAAGGTTCTCCCGTTTGCTCTAAATATTCAAAGGCTTTTTGTGTCATTACTGCACCGCAAAGGCTTTTTATATGCTGTGTTTTTCTATTATACGTTATTGAGTAATAAAGGGGGTAACCTAATTCTAAATCTTTATATACTTCTAAGGGTTTCAACTTCTTATTAAGAAACCTCTTTACTGTGATTTTTTTCATTTCAAAGATATTTTTGTACTTGTGCAAAAATACAAAAAATATCTTTTCTTTATCTTTCTTTGCTGTTTTTTATCTTTGAGGTTGTTTTTTTGTGTGGTTACCTGCATGCCTTGAACCTCGTGTCCCTGGTTCGTGTGTCCTGGTTGGTGTGGTTACCTGCATGCCTTGAACCTTGTGTCCCTGGTTCGTGCTGGCTGGTGTCCTGGTTGGAAGTGATTACCTGCATACCTTGAACCTCGTGTCCTTGGTTCGTGCTGGCTGGTGTCCTGGTTGGAAGTGATTACCTGCATACCTTGAACCTCGTGTCCTTGGTTGGTGTGTCCCTGGTTCGTGCTGGCTGGTGTGCCTTGCTGGTTGAAGTGGTTACCTGCATACCTTGAACCTCGTGTCCCTGGTTCGTGTGCCTTGCTGGTTGGAAGTGGTTACCTACATGCCTTGAACCTCGTGTCCTTGGTTGGTGTGTCCTGGTTGGAAGTGGTTACCTGCATACCTTGAACCTCTTGTCCTGGTTCGTGCCTTGCTGGTTCGTGTGGTTCGTGTCCTGGTTGGAAGTGGTTACCTGCATGCCTTGAACCTCGTGTCCTTGGTTGGTGTGTCCCTGGTTGGTGTGGTTGGTGTGCCTTGGTTCGTGTGGTTCGTGTGTCCTTGGCTGGTGTGGTTACCTGCATGCCTTGAACCTTGTGTCCTTGGTTCGTGCTGGTTCGTGTGCCTTGCTGGTTGGTGTGCCTTGGTTGGTGTGGTTACCTGCATGCCTTGAACCTTGTGTCCTTGGTTGGTGTGTCCCTGGTTCGTGTGGTTACCTGCATGCCTTGAACCTTGTGTCCCTGGTTCGTGCTGGCTGGTGTGCCTTGCTGGTTGGTGTGGTTACCTGCATACCTTGAACCTCGTGTCCTTGCTGGTTCGTGCGCTCCCTTGGAAAGGTATTATAAATTCTACTTATACAAATAACTAAAAATATAGAAAAAAAGAATAAGTTAAATTTTTCGCTCTAAACAATTGAAAAACAATGATTTATAAATTTTGCTACTCTTTTGATACCGAAATTTTAAAAGAGCTTATATATTACTAAAAATCAACAAATTAGGCTTATATTTCTTTTTTCTGTTAAAAAAGAAACTATATCTGTTAGAATTTTGTACTTTTGCCTATAAAAAATAGTACATGCGGTTTTATATGTTTTGGATAGGTTGCCTACTCTCGGTAGCAGCCACAGCTCAAACAGACTCTCTACAAGTAGATAGTGGGATAGACACCCGCTACCTTGAAGACCAATTCTATTTAGGGGTTACTTATAACTGGCTCGTTTCCAAGCCTGAGGAGATAAAGCAACACAGTTTCTCTCGGAGTATTTTTGGAGGATACCAGCGGGATATCCCCTTGAATAAGAATCGTAATATAGGCTTAGCTGCTGGAGTGGGGCTTTCCTACCGCCTTACCTATATCAACCTCAAAACCCAAGAAGGAAGTACTGGCCTATTATATGACATTGTCTCCATTCAAAACGAGCATATCCGAAAGAATTATTATGAACAATATGCACTGGAGTTTCCCATAGAATTTCGCTGGCGTACCTCCACCCCTTATTCCCATAAGTTTTGGCGTATCTATACAGGGGCAAAGCCCTCTATCACTTTCTCTTCACGCTACAAGCTGGATAGTGACTCCCAAAGCTACACCCTCCATCCGGAGGTGCTCAAGGGGTTTCAGTGTAGCCTATATGCAGCCGTAGGACACAATACATGGAATGTATATGTACAATATGGCCTACGCCCTCTCTTTAGAAACTCCTATACCCAAAGTGGAGTATCTTTGGAAAGTTATCTGCTTAATATCGGGCTAATTTTCTACATTTTGTAATTTTTCTTTGTCAATTCAAATAAAAATTCTATTTTTGCCCCCGAATTTAAACAAATTGTTATTTATGGGATTTTTAAAAGAATTCAAAGAGTTTGCTGTAAAAGGCAATGTAGTTGATTTGGCGATAGGGGTGATCATCGGGGGTGCTTTTGGTGCCATTGTATCTTCCTTAGTAGCTGATGTGATTACTCCATTACTCCTTAACCCTGCTTTGGAACTTACAGGAGCAAAAAACATAGGAGAATTAGCTTGGAACGGAGTAGCTTATGGAAAATTCTTAGCTGCTGTGATTAACTTCTTGTGCGTAGCTTTCGTATTGTTTATGTTGGTTAAAGGAATCAATAAATTCAAGAAAAAAGAAGAGGAAGCTCCTGCCGCACCAGCAGGTCCTACTCAAGAAGAACTATTGGCTGAAATCAGAGATTTGTTGAAAAAATAGTTTTCCATTTTATTTATTATTAAGAAATGCCTCCTATTTTTTAGGAGGCAATTTTTTTTATCAATACACCCCCTTAATGTGTAAGAAAATTAGTATCTTTGCTCACTACTAATATAAAAACTATCTTGACCTTATTAATACATAGGAGTATAGTTTTTATTTGATGGCCATTTGATAGAAATACCTTTTTTAAAATTAAAATACTGACAATCAATAAGTTTTTATTTGATGACCATTTGATAACAATAGAAAAATATAGAATATGGAAAAAGAATATCTCATAGGATTAGTGAATGAATTGGTACAACAACCACATGAAAGTGAGTGGTTGGAATTTAAGCTCAATTTCCATTCTGTGGAAGAGATAGGTGAGCGTATCTCAGCCTTGTCCAATGGGGCTTGTATCTATAAGCAACCTTATGGATATTTGATTTTTGGAGTAGAAGACCAAACACATATTATAAAAGGTACCTCTTTCAGAGCAAAAACATATAAAGTAGGAAATAAAGATAAAAAAGGAAACGAGGATCTAGAACATTGGCTACTCAACCGTCTTAATCCACGAATTGATTTTTCCATTTATGAGTTTGACTATCAGCAGGGGATACATATTTCTCTTTTTATAATTCCTGCTACTAAAAATCAGCCTGTTGAGTTTTTACATCAGTCATATATCCGTGTGGGGAGTATCACCCGAAAACTAAATGATTATCCTCAAAAACAAGCTAAAATATGGAATAATAAGGAGATTCCTTTTGAGAAAGAAATTGCAAAGGACGACCTTTTAGCTTCTGAAATCATTCAATATCTGAGCACACAAACTTATTTTGATTTGATGAAAATTCCATATCCTACCCATCAACAAGGAGTAATAGAGAAATTTCTTGAAGAAGGTTTTATAATCAAAAACAAACAATATGCTATTACGAAATTGGGAGCTATTCTGCTAGCAAAACAGCTAAAAGACTTTGACAGTTTAGAGAGAAAAGCATTGAGAATCATTGTCTATAAGGGTAAAAACAAAATAGAAACCCAGCGAGAACATATCGAAACCCAAGGATATGCTGTTGAACTAAAAACATTGATTGAATGGATAAATAGCCAATTACCTGCCAATGAAGAAATCAGTAAAATATTACGAGAGGACAAGCGGATGTATCCCGAAATAGCTATTAGAGAACTGGTAACCAATGCCGTTATACATCAAGATTTTTCTGAGAAAGGATTTCCAATGGTTGAAATTTTTAAGGATAGAATAGAGATTTCAAATCCAGGTACTCCTCTGGTTACTCCTGATCGCTTTATTGATGCATATTTGTCAAGAAATGAAAAGTTAGCTGATCTGATGCGAAGAATGGGGTTTTGTGAAGAAAAAGGCAGTGGATTAGACAAAGTTATTTTCTATAACGAACTTTATCAACTTCCTCCCATTAGTGTTACAATTGTAGAGAATAGGACAAAAGTTGTTATATATAGTTACAAAGCACTTAATGATTTAGATAAGAAAGAAAAAATCCAAGCTTGTTACCAACATGCCTGCCTAAAATATGTTTCTAACGAAAAAATGTCTAACCAAAGTTTGAGAGATCGCTTTGAAATAGATGACAAAAATGCAGCTACTGCCTCCCGTATTATCAGAGATGCTTTGGTTGAGAATGTCATTAAAGAAGATGATCCGGAAAATAAATCAAGAAGATTTAAATATTATATTCCATTCTGGGCATAATCCTTATTTGATGGTCATTTGATAGAAATATCCTCTTTAAAATTAAAAAACTGATAATCAACGAGTTTTTATTTGATAGTCATTTGATAGAAATACCCTTTTTAAAATTAAAATACTAATAGTCAATAATTTTTTATTTGATGGTCATTTGATAGCTTTTATCTTATTTTTTTCATTATCTTTGTTCCATGGTTTCACTAATTTAATTAATATGAGAAAACTTACAATTCTTTTTGCTCTGTTTTGTATTTCAACCTGTTGGGGACAAAGAAAAGTAATATTAGACTCGATTCAGAAGTTTATCAATGCACGAATTGACGATCCTAAAATAAAAGCTCCTATTGATGAGTTTTTCACGAACTATCTCAGTTCGAAACCTATCCAAGAGAATGAATTATGGGAAAACAAAGTGGGTATTTGTATAGATGTACTTGTTCAGAAGAATAGTGTGATATACTACCCTGCAAAGTTTGATATAAATTACATAAACATAAGCCAGAATGCTTTTAGTATAGAAGATCAAGAAGACCCCACAGGAAGGAAGCTATATATTGAGCAATTTATGAAAAAAGAAAGAAGCAAGATACAGAAGTCTGCTTATTTTAAACACGTAAAATTTCAATATTCAGACTATAAAACCGAGAAATCTGAAATCAATACAGGGGATATTCTTATTGAGAATAAACGTTATAGTGCTTTTTTTAGAAGCAAAGGTGATTATGTTTATGGCTTAGCTATTGCTAATACACATCTAGGTAATATAGGTAAGGCTATTTACAAGTTGTATATTTTCGATAAAAAACTACTTTCTCTTGAAGACCAGTGGGAAATTCATAATAATCAGAATGTCTTTTTTTCAACAGCTAAAACCAACTTTTCTCTATATCATGAAAAACGTATAAATGAGCTAATTGTACTACTCAGAGAGCTTTTCAAAAGGGATCCTACCTATAAGAACGACCCAAAATTAGTGGCTATTTATGAAAGGCTAAAAGAAGAAGAGCCTCTGAACAAGGAAAGTCTTTGGCTTGTAAAAGATATGCTCCCTTATCTGGCTGATTTGAAGATAGAAGAGTCTCAAGGGAGAATGCCACTATATAATTTGCAGAACATAGCACACTTTGCCGCACACTCTCTGGCGGATATCTATTATGGGAATAAAGAATATGACAAGGCAGAAAAATATTTTCTAAAAGCCTTATATGAGGCACCTTACGAGCAAATAAGCGCCACCACTGTAAAGAAAGACAACGAACGCATATTCCTTGACCTAATAAGTATCTACCAAGAGACAACAGACAAAACAAACAAAATCATTGCCTACTCACTCCCTCTATTAGCATCCTATTACTATCAGGAAAAGAGCAATGAACTACTCACTACCTATATTCCTAAAGGCAAGAAAGCGCGTGCTGCTTTCAAGGAAGAAATAGATAAAGTGCTGCACTCAGCTCTTACAACTGATAATGGAGATATAGAGATAGATTTCAAAGGTGAGAAAGTACGCTTTTGGTATTATGGGATAAAACAATTTGTAGAGAAAGTAAAAGACAGTGATTTTTATAAAAAGTTGTGATTTGATTTTTTGCAGAGTGTATGAAAAAACTACTATTATCCCTATTAGTTTTACTCTTTGGAGCATGCCACAAGCAAGCTGCCCCTGCTACGCTTAGTGTGTATTATTGGAAAACGCGCTTTTCCTTAGATACTCCCCAGCAGCAGTTTCTCTCGGAGTATGCTATCCAAAAACTCTATATCCGTTATTGTGATATCATCTTAAGCGGAGGGGAGGCTATCCCTGATGCCCCTGTGGAGTTGGACACAATTACGCTGAAGGACAAGGAGGTCATTCCTGTCATCTATCTCAAGAATGAGGTTTTCCTAAGCGACAAGGTATCAGCAGAACTGCTCGCTGAAAAGCTCAGTAAGTATATAACGCAAATCAATCACACCTATAACCTAACTGTCAAGGAAGTACAGCTAGATTGTGATTGGTCACTTAGGAGTAAGGAACGTTATTTTGATTTTATCAAGTATTTCAAGGCAAAGACCCCTTATCAACTTTCAGCTACCATTCGTCTCCATCAGGTCAAGTACCATGACCGTACGGGTATTCCTCCTGTGAATTATGGGGTGCTGATGTACTATAATATGGGCAAAATTACCGCCACGGGAGCTAACTCTATCTATGACCGTGCCACCGCTGAGAAATACTTACCTGCTCTGCGTAGCTATCCCCTACCGCTGAAGGTAGCCCTACCTATATTCAGCTGGGGTGTACACTCTATCGCTGGAGAGGTAACCGACCTTGTCGGAGGATTTTCATTTGCGGAAGCTGATACACTTAGCCAACTCAGTCGTATGGGCAATAGCGATTGCTACTTAGTTACTGAAGCGATGACCTACAAGGGACAACGTTGGCAGAAAGGTGATGTGATCAAGGTAGAAGAGATAAACCAGAGCGACCTTTTGACCATGAAGGCTGACCTTACTAAGTACCTAAAGTCTGCCCCCAAAGAAATTATTTTATATGATCTAAACAAAAATATTGACACCTATGAAAAGAACTTTTTTAAAAAACTGCGCTAAGCTATGTTTACTTTCAGCCACCGCGTATGGCACCTACCTCTATGCTTGTGATGATGGCTTTATGGGCTATGATTACAATTCGGTATTCTCACCAGAAGTTACCGTATCTCAAAAATCCTACACCCCGCTTTTCTATGATAGTAACTACCTCTTTTATGGGAATAACTATATAGATAAGCAGTCAAGGGATTTCTCCCAGACCGATATCCAAAACTGGTCAGAGTACTTGGGAAAAGCCCTTTCCAAGGAGAAAATCAAGTACTTTCTCTATGATGAAAAAGCCTTACCAGAAATACAAAAATCCTCCTCAACCGATAAGAAAGTGCAGCGCTTCTTCTCCTTGCTTACCATAGCCAGAGGCAACGAGTTCGCTACCAATCAGCCCTATGACCCTTGGGATTATGACAGTCGTAAGGTAGCACATACCCAGCAAGCAGAAATCAACAAGGCCGAAGCCCTCTACCAAGACGCCCTAAAGGACAAGGATCAGTTCTTCGCCCATAGAATGTGGTACCAAGTCTTGCGCCTAAAGTTCTATTCAGCCAACCGCTCCTCGGTGATTGATTACTTTAAGCAAACAGAGGGGGCTCAACCACGTACTGACCTCTACTATCGTGCCATGCACTATGTAGCAGGTGCCTATACCGCTCAAAAAGACTATACCAAGAGTACCCCTCTACTAGCTCAGATATTTAACAAAGTGCCTACGTTGCGACAAATAGTTACTTACGAGTATCGTCCGCTCTCCGCTGAGCAGCTTGGTGAGCTAACCTCAGGGCTTTCCACCCAAGAGCAATGCGCTCTATGGGCTATGGACGGCTACTACAATAGTGAAAAAGATGCTATTGAAAAAATCCTTTCCCTTGATAGTCAGTCTCCTTATACAGATTTTCTACTCTCTCGCTATATCAATCGGCTGGAGTCTAAAATAAATATTTTCGATGCTTACGGAGAAGCCATTAACTCCTATAAGAGCTACCACGAGCATACCCGCGCGATAGCTACCCTTTCCTATCCCACCGATTGGATCTTGTCCACCGCCAAGGATAAGAAGGTAGCTAACCCTTATCTGTGGCAAGTGGCGGCAGGTTATGTAGCTATGTTCCGAAATGAGTTCAACGAGGCTCGTTCTTTCCTCTCCAAGGCGGAAAAAGTGGCTGATAGCCCTGTCCAAAAGGCACAAGTACGCCTCATTAGCCTATTCAACGAAGTCTCTGCCTTAGAGCGTATTACCCCTCAGGCGGAACAAAAACTCCTCAAGGACTTGCCTTGGCTATGGGAATACAAAGCCCCTGAAGGACAAGAGGCGTTGCGAAGTGGCTATGCTATTGCTTTTATCGGAAAATACCTCTCTATGCTCTATAAGGCAGAGAACAATCCTCTTATGGCTGAGCTGACCCATACGAGCAAAGGATATTACAGAAAAGAGGAACTTTCAGTGGCTATGGAACAGTTTTTGCTAAAGAAAAACAAAACCCCTTGGGAGACTTTTTGGGCTAAGAAATATCAGTATACTCTCAATGATATCTACGAGAGTAAGGCTATCCATGCTTTCTATGAGGATAAACTCCCTGAGGCTATTGCCCTTATGAAGAAAACATCACAGGAAAAGGCAATCCTGCCTGCTAACCCATTCAATGGCAAGATTAAGGACTGTGCTGATTGCGAGCATGCACTACCCCAAAAGGTGAAATATACCAAACTGTCTTTCCTCGAGAAAGTGAAAGAAATGGAAGATAAAATAGCCAAAAAAGAGGATATCTACAACAATGCGCTATTGGTAGGAAATGCTTTCTACAATGCTTCTTATTTTGGTAGTGTACGCTTTTTCTATTATAACAGCATCATTGACGAATATAGCTACCGTGTTAGCCCCGAGTATTGGGATGTATTGCTCAACATGAAACAAGCCAAAAAGTACTATCTCTTAGCCAAGGAATATGCCTCCAATGATGAGCAAAAGGCAAGAATAATCTATATGCTGGCAAAAGTAGAGCGCAATGAGTATTATAACAAGAACTTTTTCTGCAAAGATGAATATACCCGAGAGTCATTGGACAAGGGCTTGCATTACAGATGGGAGGCTTTTGAGGAACTACGCGGGTATGCGCATACGAAGTATTACCAAGAGGTCATAGCCGAATGTGGTTATTTTAAAAGATTTGTAGATTAGATACCCCAATAAATTATGAAAAAATTAGTGGTACTTACTGGTGCAGGTATCAGTGCGGAAAGTGGCATTAGTACCTTCCGTGATTCAGGAGGCCTATGGGAGGGTTACGATGTCAATGAAGTAGCTACCCCAGAGGGCTTTGCTGCCAATCCTGCCTTGGTATTGGATTTCTATAACCAACGCCGTCGTCAGCTCAAGGAAGTGGAACCCAACCAGGCACATCGCCTCTTGGTACAGTTGGAAAAGCGGTTCCATGTAGTGGTTATCACTCAGAATGTAGATGATCTACACGAGCGAGCAGGTAGCCAGCATATTATACACCTACATGGCGAACTCCTCAAAAGCCGTGGGGTAGATGACCCTACCACAACCTATCCTTGTACAGGAGATATCCATGTGGGGGACAAAAGCCCTACGGGTGCCCAACTGCGCCCCCATATAGTGTGGTTCGGGGAGGAAGTCCCCATGCTGGATAAGGCCATAGCGGAAGTATATACAGCCGATGTGCTCATGGTCATTGGCACCTCCTTGCAAGTATATCCTGCCGCTGGCCTAATGAATTATAGAAAAGAAGGAACTCCAGTCTTCTATATAGACCCGAATCCGTCCTTACATAGTAAGGGCGACCTAACTGTGATTGCTCAAAAAGCCTCCACTGGAGTCGCCAAAGCTATTGAACTTATGACTCCTTAAAGGTCTTTACGGCCTCTACAAAAGCCTGCGCATGTGCCACAGGTACATGGGGCAATATGCCGTGACCTAAGTTAGCTATATAGTGTTCTTTGCCAAAGGCTCGAATCATTTGCCAAGTTTTTTCTTTGATAAGTTCAGGAGAAGAAAGCAGCCAAGCAGGGTCTAGGTTTCCTTGGAGAACTTTTTTGCCCCCTGTAAGCTCACGAGCCATTGCTGGACTACAGCTCCAGTCTATTCCCAAGGCTGCTGCCTTACTCTGACTCATCTCTGGCAAGGTATACCAGCAGCCTTTGGCAAAGACAATGACAGGTACTTGCTCGGAGAGTGCCTCTACAATTTGTTGAGTATAACGCCAAGAGTATAAGCGATAATCCTCTGGGGAAAGTACCCCTCCCCAGCTATCAAAAAGCTGCAAGGCATCTACCCCTGCTTTTACTTTTTCTTTGAGATAAGCAATCGTGGTGTCAGTGATTTTTTGCAGTAAGCTATGCGCCCACTGTGGATGAGAGAAAGCAAATGATTTTGCTACATCAAAGTTTTTGGAACCCTTGCCCTCTACTGCATAGCAGAAAATCGTCCATGGTGCTCCTGCAAAGCCTATAAGGGGAACCCTATCGGCCAAGCGTTCTTTTGTAAGGCGTATCCCCTCCATCACATAACCAAGTTCATGAGAGACATCGGGGATATGTACTTTCTCTATATCCGCTTGCGAACGAATAGGGTGCGGCAGGAAAGGCCCTACCTGCTCCTTCATCTCTATCTCTATTCCCATTGCTTGGGGTACTACTAGGATATCGCTGAAGAGTATAGCCGCATCCACCCCTACTATATCCACAGGCTGAGTGGTAATATCGGCTACTAACTCAGGTGTACGGCAGCGCGTGAAGAAGTCATACTTATCCCTTAAGGCGCGAAACTCTGGTAGGTAACGCCCTGCTTGGCGCATCATCCATACAGCAGGTCGCTCGGTGGTTTCACCCTTTAAAATTCTTAGAAAAAGATCATTTTTTATCATGAGTCAGTAGGTTTATCTGTTTATAAATAATGCTTTGCAGCACTCCAATACACTCTCCACAGTAGGTCGTTCAGCCAGATAGCTCTCTACTCCTTCGGGCAATGCCGCTTGGGTAGTAGTCCCTATACATACCACCTTCTCCCCTGCAAAGGAGTTCTCTACCAAATAACTCTCTATTGCTGAGGGACTGAAGAAAAGTAACCCCTCATAGCGCTTGGTGAGCTTTACAGGAGTAAGCTGTGTATGGTAGGTAAGACACTCTTGGAGTTGTATATGATTTGCTCTCAAAGTAGTAGGTAAGGTGTCCATTCGTTTTTCTCCACAGAAGAAGACAAACGAACTGGTAGCATAATGCTTGACCAAAAAGGAAGCTAACTGCTTGGCATAGTCAAACGAAACCACCACTTCCCAACCCTCCGCCTCGAGGAGCTTTCGGGTTTTCTCTCCTACACAAAAAGCCCTTTTGTGTGGCAATTGGGAATAACAAGGCATAGAGCGCAAGGCATGTAGGGTATTTTGACTCGTTAGCAGAAAGTAGTCAGCCATAGGAACACTAGCTATGGGAGCAGCGGGTACTATCTTAATAAAATCGCTCATCTCCAGCGCAAAGCCTGCTGAAGAGAAGGTCTGCAACTGAGCCAAGGAAAGGTGTTTGGTGGAGAAGAGCTGTGTCATATTTTTGGCGCAAATATAATAAATTTTTACTAGTCGTACCGTATGTTTCATGCTTGTTTAACATTTGATATGAACAAAAAAATATTTTTATCAACAAAATAGAAAAAAACTAAACAAGTAATCAATTAATTCCGTAACTTTGCAAAACGCTATTGAGTTCTCCCTAAGGGGTTCATTTTCACATACTGGCGCAGGCTTGTAGCTTGTGCTAGAAGAGTAATTTTTATACTTTTGTAAAAGATATTTATCAAAAATAAATCTATGAAAAAAATATTTCCTATCTTTACCTTTACGCTCTTAGCAGGTCTTTCCTCTGTGCATGCCCAGAACCGTCCTGCTCGTGAATTAGTTGATAATCCCTCTTACATGGAAGGTGCCAATGATATGCTCATTGCAGCTACCGATTTTGGGAACATCTCCCGCTACGAGAGGGAAGTCATTGACGAGTCGGCTATGCCCATTAGCCGAAAAGCAGAATTGCTCATCAAACCCGATATGGCTGCTTTAGGTGCTGAAGATCGTATCGTTACCCTAATTGACTCGGCCTATTCTTATATAGGCACCCCCTACAAGTGGGCGGGTACCAGTCGTAGTGGTATGGATTGTTCTGGTTTTGTAAGTACCGCTTTCAGCGCTATCAATGTCCCTTTGAGCCGCTCCTCTATTGAGATGTCCACCCAAGGCAGAGACATCCCTTTAAGCCAAGCCGAAGTAGGAGACCTACTCTTCTTCAAGACCAACCGTAAGCGCAACCGCATCAGCCATGTGGGAATAGTAGTAGGTGTAGGTGATGAAGTGAAATTCATACACGCCTCCGTCTCCCAAGGTATTACCGTATCAAGCCTCTCAGAAGACTATTGGCAAAAAGCCTATGCCAAGACTAGTAGAGTCCTTAAATAATGACAAGTGACGAGTGATTCACTTTTCACTGTTCTCTTTTCACCTTTTACTTAAAATCAATTACTATGTTACAAATCAGCTACATCCGAGAAAACAAAGATCTCGTAATCAACGGATTAAAGAAGAGAAACTTTAAAGAATTAGAACTCGTAGAGGAGGCTATCTCTTTAGATGAGAACCGCCGCCTTATACAAACCAAATTGGACAATGCCCTTGCAGAAAGCAACAAACTCTCCAAAGAGATTGGTGCCCTGATGAAGGAAGGCAAGAGACAGGAAGCAGAACAAGCTAAAGAACAAACTGCAGACCTCAAAGAACAAGTCAAGCAATACACTGCTTCCCTTGAGGAAACTGTCAACGCGCTCAATAATATCCTCTATCGTATTCCTAATATCCCCAATGCAATTGTCCCTGAAGGAAAAACAGCAGAGGACAACCTTACTGTATTCCAAGCAGGCGAGATCCCTCACCTCTTTGAGGGTGCCCTCCCCCACTGGGAATTGGCGAAAAAATACAACATCATTGACTTTGAATTAGGAGTAAAACTCACAGGAGCAGGCTTCCCTGTCTATAAGGACAAAGGGGCAAAGCTGCAGAGAGCGCTCATCTCCTACTTCTTGGACAAGAATACCGAGGCTGGTTATCAGGAATACCAAGTCCCTCACATGGTCAATCAGGACTCTGGCTACGGCACAGGACAACTTCCTGACAAGGAAGGACAGATGTACCATGTGCAGATAGATAACCTTTACCTTATCCCTACCGCTGAGGTACCTGTAACGAATATCTTCCGCGATGTGATCCTCTCCGAGAGTGATCTTCCTATCCGCTGTACCGCCTATACCCCTTGCTTCCGTCGCGAAGCAGGTAGCTATGGTGCCCATGTGAGAGGTCTGAACCGCTTGCACCAGTTTGACAAAGTGGAGATTGTTCGTATAGAGCACCCCGACCATTCCTATGCAGCTCTTGATCAAATGGTAGAACACGTAAAGGGAATCCTCAACGAGCTGAAACTCCCTTACCGTATCTTGCGCCTCTGTGGAGGGGATTTGGGCTTTACCTCTGCCATTACTTATGACTTTGAGGTATATTCCACCGCCCAAGAAAAATGGCTAGAAATCAGTTCCGTGTCCAACTTTGAGACTTTCCAAGCCAACCGACTTAAGCTTCGTTTCCGCAACAGCGAAGGCAAGCCTCAACTCGCCCACACACTCAATGGTAGCTCTTTAGCGCTACCGCGTGTCTTGGCTGGTATCTTGGAAAACTATCAAACCCCAGAAGGTATCGTCATCCCTGAAGTATTACGCAAATATACAGGATTTGACATCATCAAATAACATCAAATAATAAAAATAAAAGGTAACAGAGAAATTTTATCTGTTACCTTTTATTTTTCACCTAATTAATGTAAGTTCGATATAATGAAGCTCCCACTGATTTTCGCAGATTTCACAGATTTTCATAAGACTAAAGGTCTTATTTATCCATGAAAATTACAGCGTTACGCTTAGCTGTATCCTTTTCTACGTGAAAATCCGTGTTTCACATATCCAGCTGTGAGCACTCGCTGGCTTTGTGGGAGGTAAAATATAATTTTGCTTAGGTCAAACTCACATTAACATAAGGAAATTATTGGCTATTCGTAATAAGACGCAATAAATTGCGTCTCTACGGAAGACCATGCCAAACAAAGAATCGTCTTAGCCAACGTTCGTGTAGAGACGCAATTTATTGCGTCTTAGAAAGGTAGAGACGCTATTTATTGTATCTTAGAAAGGTAGAGACGCTATTTATTGCATCTTAGAAAGGTAGAGACGCTATTTATTGCATCTTAGAAAAATAGAAACGCAATTCATTCAGTCATAAAAAGGTAAAGACGCAATTTATTGCGCCTTAGAAAAGTAGAGGCACAATAATTGCGTCTTAGATAGTTGTAAATTATTGATTCTTATTTTGAGTTATTCCTCAAAATTTATTTGCTTTTTCCTTGGTTGGCTACGCTGTTAATAGCAGCGGCAATAGCCTCTTGGTCGCCTAAGTAGTAGTGCTTGATAGGCTTAAGGTCAGCATCCAATTCATATACCAAAGGCACTCCCGTAGGGATATTGAGTTTTAGAATTTCTTCCTCAGAAAGACTGTCCAAATATTGTACTAAGGAGCGCAAGCTGTTGCCATGAGCGGCAATAATCACACTTTTCCCTTCCTTGATAGCAGGAGCTATATCGCTGAACCATAGGGGAAGCATACGATCGTAGCAATCCTTAAGGCTCTCTCCTGCTGTTTTTTCTTCCTTGGTAAGGGCATTGTAACGGCGATCATGAGAGGGGTGACGTTCATCACTTTCCTCTAACAAAGGAGGTTGTACATCGTACGAGCGTCTCCATAGGAGTACTTGGTCTTCTCCGTATTTGGCAGCAGTTTCAGCCTTGTTAAGACCTTGCAAAGCCCCATAACTCTTCTCATTCAGGCGCCAACTCTTATAGGTAGGTACCCATAGCTCACCCATAACTTCCAAGGCGTTATTAAGTGTTTTGATAGCCCTCTTGAGTACCGAAGTATAAGCCACATCAAAGCGGAAGCCCTCTTCCTTAAGCACACGACCTGCCTCACGTGCCTCTTGTACTCCTTGCTCGGTAAGATCTACATCTTGCCAACCTGTGAATAGGTTGAGTTTGTTCCATTCACTTTGTCCATGACGTAATAGTACTACTTTATACATATTATATCTGATTAATAGGTTATTTAATGATTTGTTGTAAGGAACAAAGTTACGAAAAAAAACACAACTTTCCTATTCTTTCCATATTTTTTCTCGTTCTGAAGGATTGTAACCCCATGGGGAGGAAGTATTCTCCATTTGGGTCATCATTTTATTAAGCGAAGCAGGAGCCGCCGATTGTTCCATAACCACATAGCGGCGCATATCCAAGATAATGGACATAGGGCTGATTTCCATAGGACAGGCCTCCACACAGGCGGCACAAGTGGTACAAGCCCACAACTCTTCTGGGGTTATGTAATCGCCTAGGAGTTGCTTATTATCAGGCACGAACGTACCTTTGTTCTTTTGGATATTTTGCCCCACCTCCTGTGTTCTTCGGCGGGTATCCATCATGATTTTACGAGGAGAAAGTAGCTTGCCGGTTTGGTTGGCAGGACATTCATCCGTGCAGCGACCACATTCGGTACAGCTATACGCAGCGAGCAATTGCACTCGGCTCAAATGCATTACATCTGCAGCTCCGAAAGTGGGCGTTTCTTCCTCTGATTCCCCATTATCCTCTATCGTACCAAGCATCAGTTGAACCTCTTTGGTTACTGTAGGCAGATTATCCAAAGCTGCTTTAGGCTTTATAGGTGCATAATAGGTATAAGGGAAAGCCAAGAGAATATGTAAGTGTTTGGAGTAATACAGGTAATTGAGAAAGGCAAATATCCCTATGATATGCCCCCACCAAGCGGTGCGTTCTATGGCGATGAGTACAGGGGTTGAAAGGGAAGAAAAAAGTGGCGTAAGCCATTGGCTTATTGGAAAAGCACCTACCTTAGCATAAGGGGCTACTTCCCTGATTTGCAAGAGACTATCACAAGCATTCATGACCAAAAAGAGGGTCATCATCACCATTTCAGCCCAGAGAATGATATTGGCATCACGACTTGCCTTTCCTACCAATTCCTTTTTGCGGAAGCGAGAAATCTTAAGCACATTCCTACGTATATAGAAAGTAACCACACCCACCAAAACCAAGAGTGCCAAACACTCAAAGGCACCAATGAGAACATTATAGAAAGTCCCCATAAAACCAAAAACGCGGTGAGTGGAGAAAATACCATCAATAAGAATTTCCAATACCTCTATATTGATCACCACAAAGCCCACATATACGAAAAGGTGTAATAACCCAGCCACGGGACGCACCCCCATTTTCCCTTGTCCTAATGCCAAGCGAAGCATACGCATAAGCCGCTCCCGCTTATGATCAGTAGTTTCCACTACTGTCCCTAAGCGAATATTACGGCGGAGCCTACGCATATTGTAAGCAAAAAGGGCAATGCCCACTATGACTAATAGTATAAACAAGGAATCAGTTTTTAGTTGTTAGTGATTAGTTTTTAGTTATTAGTGGTTAGTTGTTAGCTTCCAACCACTAACTACTAACCACTAATAACTAATTTCTCTCCGAGATAGGTGTTTCTACTTTTTTAGGAGTCTCATACTCTTGGTTCTTCTTACCAAAAACAGAGATATGTACATAACGCTTAGGATTGAGGCGTATGTCCTCCATAAGCAAACCAAGTTCGGAGGTAGCTGTCTGCAGGTTGTTGTATAGCTTAGGATCTGTAAGGAGTTTGCTTACTGTACCATTGCCTTTTTCTACTTTTTGTAGAATATCATTGACTTGGTTAAGTGTCCCTTCCAAATCAGCCACGAGCTTACCTATTTGTAGTTTAGAAAGAGAGTCGCTTAGCTGTACGAAATTGCCTGAAAGGGTCTCCACATTCGCCAATGATTTGTGTAAAGGCGCTTGAGAGGAGGCCAAAAGGTTATTGAGGCTCACCGATGCCTTATTCATATTCTGAAGTGTAACATTCAGGTTTGCCAAACTTTCCTTTATATCCTGTTGTGCTTTAGCATTGAGCGTGGAAGAGAAAGTTGTCATCAGTGAATCTACCGATGTAAGTACCTTATTGAGGTTCTTAGCCGTGGGTTCTAGGTTCTCCCCTATGGCATCCATAAGGCTGGCTTGGATATGTGAGGACAGGGTATCTCCCGGTTGGGCAAGAGAAGCACCATCTAGAGCAGGAAGAAGCTGTAACCCTGTATTGCCTATAAGGCTGGTATAAATCTCCGCTGTGGTACTCTTGGAAAAAGTAAAGTCCTTTTTCACCGAGAAAGCCACGATGACTTTAGCCGTTTGTGGATCTATCTTTACCTGCTTCACTGTACCTATATTCACACCATTGGCGGTAACATTGGTACCTGACTGTAAGCCTGCCGAATGAGAGAAAACCGCATAGTAATCCTTATCTGTATTGAACAGAGACGATGATTTGATAAAGCTCACTCCAAAAATAAAGCTGGCTATACCTATAAGAATAATAATGGCTGTTTTAGCCTCTTTTGATAATTTCACTGTGTTACTAATAAAAATTCGGGGCAAATGTACGAAATAAAATGAAAAGTGAAAAACGAAGAGTGAAAAATTACCATTATGACTTTTCACTCTTCACTATACATTCTTCACTTTTATACATTGAATCGGAAATGCATAATATCTCCGTCTTTGACTATGTATTCTTTTCCTTCTACACGCATTTTCCCTGCTTCCTTAACCTTGCTTTCACTTCCGTAAGTGATAAAATCATCGTAGGCAATGACTTCGGCACGGATAAAACCACGTTCAAAATCTGAGTGTATTACCCCAGCAGCCTGAGGGGCAGTAGCGCCTACTGGTATTGTCCAAGCACGTACTTCCTTCACCCCTGCCGTGAAATAGGTTTGTAGGTTCAAGAGCTTATAAGCAGCCCTAATAAGCACTGAGGCTCCGGGTTCGCTTAGCCCCATATCTTGCAGAAACATTTGGCGTTCTTCATAAGTCTCCAATTCGGCTATATCGGCTTCAGTGGCTACCGCAAGAACGATGATTTGAGCATTTTCATCTTTGACAGCTTCCCTTACCTGCTCCACATATGTATTACCATTAGCGGCAGCCGCCTCATCTACATTGCATACATAGAGGATAGGTTTGGCAGTGAGCAGCTGATAACTCTGGCTAAGTTCTTGCTCTTCTTCACTAAGGGCTACCGCACGTGCTGAAATCCCTTGTAGGAGTGCCTCCTTATAGCGACCCAAAAGCGCCAATTCTTTTTGTGCCACCTTGTCGCCTGCCTTAGCGGCACGAGTAACCTTTTCCAAGCGCTTCTCTACCGTCTCTAAGTCTTTGAGTTGTAATTCTATATCAATCGTTTCCTTATCACGAATGGGATTCACAGAACCATCTACATGCACTATATTGTCATTGTCAAAGCAGCGCAATACATGGATAATGGCGTGACACTCACGTATATTCCCCAAGAATTGGTTACCGAGACCTTCGCCCTTGCTAGCCCCCTTCACTAGCCCTGCTATATCCACGATTTCAACAGTGGCGGGCTGTACGCGTTCAGGATTCACAAGCGATTCGAGCTTTTCCAGACGCGCATCTGGAACATTCACCACCCCTAAGTTAGGCTCTATGGTACAAAAAGGAAAGTTAGCACTCTGTGCCTTAGCATTTGACAAACAATTAAATAGCGTTGATTTTCCCACATTAGGGAGACCTACAATACCTGCTTTCATTATCTTCTGAAGTTTTAAGGGGCAAAGATACAACAATAATGACAAATGACCAATTTTTAGTGATGAGTAGTTAGTGATTAATGGTTTGTATTTTATCACTGAAATACAATGACTTATAAAAAAGGGGTTGAAAAATACATTTTTTCATCAAAAAAATTTTCTATTTAGAAAAAAAGTATTACCTTTGCACCCGAAATAAATGGTGGTTTTAGCTCAGTTGGTTAGAGCGTCGGATTGTGGTTCCGAAGGTCGTGGGTTCGAGCCCCATATTCCACCCTATTAATAAAAAAGCGCCTTTTAAGGTGCTTTTTTTATGCTCATACGCTATGGCTTATACAAAGCTAGTATATTTCTGAAAAACGACTTTTAGCTTTTTATTAATTAGCGTAAGTTCGACGTAAGGAAAGAGTAGCTTACG
This sequence comes from uncultured Capnocytophaga sp., assembly GCF_938029845.1. Taxonomy (GTDB): domain Bacteria; phylum Bacteroidota; class Bacteroidia; order Flavobacteriales; family Flavobacteriaceae; genus Capnocytophaga. The sequence goes on along the minus strand of NZ_CALHGG010000188.1, from coordinate 3,245 downwards.
CTACAGAAATCTTATAAATCTTCACAAATCAAACAAACAGGAACAAGCTACCAGAAAGTCTCGCATAGATTACAATGTAAACACAACTATTATAAATCAGTATTATATATAGAAATGATGTTAAAATAAACCTCTATTCACTGATGGATATAAGTGCATTTTTGCTTTTGATATAAATAAAGTTGCTAATTCGAAAAATAATATTTACTTTTGTAGCTTTAAAATGACTATTGCTATGAAGATAAGAAGCATTTATTTACTACTTTTGCTATTGTGCTATGGTGCTTTAAGGGCACAAGAGCAAGAAAATTTCACTTCATTAGAAAATAAGACCCATTGGGTAAACCAAATCCAAGATATTACAGAACTTCCTGTGGGAATTAGGGAAAATAAGAATGGGGTAGAGTATGCAATGATGATTACCAAAGCTACTTTTTCTCCTAACGAAACCAGGGTAAATATTTACGCTCGTATTACTTTCCCTGACTCCCAAAATCCTTCAGGCAAACGGGAACTGTACTTTGGAGCTACTGAAATTCCTTTTTCGTATGAAGGTCAGTTAGTAGGCGATGTACACTTGTCGTTATTGGGTGATGTAACCCTTAGCAATACCAAAAACTGGTCGTTTTTACTCAAAGGAGGTAGAAATGTAAAAGGGGAAACGGTAGACGACCAAACATACGTGGAGGTAGATTGTAACGGATTGAAAAAAATTGCTTTAAGAGGGATAATACGCATCTCTAATGAACTTATAGTACCAGTTGACAATAAGTTACAACCTATAGCCAATGGCTATGTAGAAAGCGAGGTAGCTATAGAAGCTGAAGATTTTAACAACTTGTTAGTAGAGCTTAAACTACCTGCTTTTGCCCTCACAAGGCAGATACAAAACAAAGATAAAGGAGCTTTTATCTTTCACCCTGAGCGAATGGTCTTGGATATGAGTGATACTAATAATGCTCCAGCAATGGTATTCCCTCAAGGATATGACGAGTATTTAGTAGCAGGACAAGAGAGTTGGCGAGGTTTTTATATCCAAGAACTCACGGTTACCTTGCCTGAAGAGTTCAAAAAAACGGAGGGGAGAGTAAGTTTGAAGGCGACTAACTTCCTTTTGGACGCTTATGGTTTTTCGGGGAGCTTATCGGCAGACAATATCATTAGCTTTAAAGAAGGACGTACGTCAGAGGATAAAAAGAAAGGTTGGAAATATGCCATACACCATATACAAGCCGATTTTGTAGCTTCTAAACTCAAAGGAGGGGCTCTCTCAGGGGCTTTTAGGATTCCGATAGAGAAAGACGATTCACGCGGGATTCATTTTGACGGTAGTTTTTCTGAAGATAACTATATGCTTCGCGTTTCGTCGTTGGACTCTATTTCCTTTGATATGTGGAAAGCAAAGGCTGTAATTCTCCCTTCTTCTTATGTTGAATTACAAGTAAAAAATAAAGAATTTCTTCCTAAAGTAGTACTTGATGGCTCGATGGTTTTAGAAGCTCCTAAGAGCGATAAAAACCTTTACAGGTTAGAAGGTATTAACTTCCAAAAATTCACCTTACAAACACAAGCACCTTACATATCAGCTGAGTATTTTGGCTGTGAAGGAGAGCAGAAAATAGCAGGTTTTCCTGTGAGTATCAAAGATGTAAGTGTAGCTTTCAGAGAAGAACGAGCCCAATTACATTTCGGTATACGGGTAGGCTTACAAAAAGATAAGTTTTCAGCCGAAGGCGATTTTAATATCTACGCTAAAAATACCGATGAACACTGGAGTTACGACAAATTTGAAATCAACCGACTCAAATTGGAGGATGTAGATATAGTAGTAGCTAAAGTGAGTGGAGAGTTAAACCTAATGAAGAACGACCCAGTGTACGGCAATGGGTTTAAGGCAAAACTTTCAACCAAGATTACATCTTTAGATGTAGATGTAAATGCTAATGCTGTATTTGGTAGTAAAGACTTCCGCTATTGGGGCTTTGAAGCTATGGTAGACGGACTAAATATCAACACCCAATACGTAAAAATAACAGGATTTATAGGAGGAGCGTATTACCAAATGCGCCCTTTGGGGAATCCTAAAGATAAAGAAGCATTAGAAGCCTTTTCGTTAGTTCCCGATGAAAAGATAGGGTTAGGACTCAAAGCAGGAGTATTAGGAGCTTTTCAGGACAAAAGAGTGATTTCCTTTATAGCCTTATTAGACATTCAAACCTATAAAGGAGGAGGTCTCTCAAAAATTGGTTTTTATGGCAATGCAACGGTAATGTACGCTTTACAAGATAAGCTATCCAATCCGTTTGCTACTGTACAAAAAGGCTTTGCTGACAATGTGCAGAAAGTGGTAAAAATGGAAGAGTTGGCTAAAAATGAGAAATACAAATATTTAGACAACTCAGGGAAAGCAGATATCCCTGATGATTTCACCATAGATGAAAGCAATGAAAGCAAAAAAGCACCTATCTTTGCACAGCTAAATGTGAGTTACGACTTTGCTTCAAAAGCCTATCACTCTAATATGGAAGTATACGTGAATGTAGCAGGTGGAGTAATACGAGGGACTGGCAATAGTGGCTTAGCAGGACGTGCAGTATTGCATATAGACCCACAAGATTGGTATTATCACTTGGGGACTACTCGTGAGATGATGGGATTACAAGTGGGTTTTGGTGATTTCCTAAATATCAAAGCGCAAACCTACTTTATGGTGGGTACTAAAATAGGCGAAGCACCTCAGCCTCCTGCGAAGGTAGCCGAAATACTAAAACTCAATCCTGACGAGATCGGTTATATGAAGAGTCTTAACCAGATAAAAGAAGGCAAAGGGTTTGCTTTTGGAGCGCATTTGAACTTCGATACTAAATTTGATGTAGGTTTCCTCTACGCAAGTTTCGCCGCTGGCTTTGGTTCAGACTTAATGTTAAAGAATTACGGCAATGCCCATTGTAAGGGCAGAAGCGGAGAACTGGGTATCAATGGATGGTATGCTAACGGACAAACGTATGTTTACTTACAAGGGGAATTAGGTATTAAAATAAAACTGTTCTTCATTCGCAAACGTATCCCAATACTGAGTGCAGGGGTAGCGGCTTTACTACAAGGGTCCGGACCTAATCCTTTCTGGGCACGAGGTTATTTAGGAGGCTACTACAACGTACTAGGAGGATTAGTAAAAGGACGTTTCCGTTTGAAAATGGAATTTGGAGAACAATGTGAATTGGCAAGCGATCAAGTGTTAGGAG
>NZ_CALHGG010000187.1 GCF_938029845.1 uncultured Capnocytophaga sp. | reverse complement strand
TGCTACTTTTAAGTACATTCACCCGCTTAAAAAAAGGACTTTATGCCGCTTGACAACAAATATGCCGATGTACCGCTTCGTATCAGGAGCTGGGGAGTGATTATCTGTGTTTTTGCTGCGGCTGTCTCCCACCCCTACGCCATGTGTCTTTTTTCCCTATGGGTAAGCTTTCAAGCCCTTACGGAATTGGGCGGGCTCTTTGGTTTTAATCCGAGCTATTGGCGTATGGCTATTCCCTTGTTACAAGGGGTTTTACTATGGAGCTGTCCCAACTACTCCACTTATATGGTAGAAGCTTGTATGGTTGTGGGGATAGGCCTTATCCTATATCTATGCCTTAGGCAAATCCCCTTAGGATTGCCCCTTTCCCTACTGATTGTTTTGGCAGCCTACCCTCACCTGACTTTCTTACGTATGAAGCCACAAGGGGTGGAGTGGTTCATCTTCTTGGTGGTAACGACCGAACTCAACGACATCTTCCAATACCTCACTGGAAAGCGCTTTGGCAAGCACAAGATCTTACCCAAGATAAGCCCCAATAAGACCGTGGAAGGGTTTGTAGGCGGCTTACTGCTCACCCCTTTTTTGAGTGTGGGCTTAGGCTACTTGCTGAGGCTTCCTTTTGCACTACATACATTAGTTTTTGTAGGCTTATTCATTAGCTTTTTTGGTTTCTGGGGCGATGTGACTTTCTCTTACCTCAAGCGGCGGGCGGGGGTAAAGGACACCAGCCAACTGATTCCTGGTCATGGTGGTCTCTTGGATCGCATAGATAGTCTCTTGTTCAACTGTATTTGGTTTTACCTATGGATACGATAAAGCCCTTTTCCCGTAGTTTGCTTCTCTCCGGAGGAGGCACCCGCTTTGCCTTATACAATGGTATGTATGCAGCGTTGTGTGATATAGGCAAAGCTCCTGAGCTACTTATTGCCAGCTGTGGTGGGGCTTTTGCTGCCTTGGTAATCAATGCTTTTGCTAATAATACAGAGAGAAAAGCCTATCTGCAATCACAGGAGTTTTACCACTTTATCCAAAGCCTGTCCCTTACCCCTTATAGCAAGCTATATCGCTTGGGGCTTTTAGTCCTACAGAAGCGCTATGACCGGCGTCGTGCTCCCTTGGTAGAGGATGTATATACACGCTATTTGGTAGAAATGTCCCAAGACCTATCGGGGCTACTCCCCTCCTTGACCAAGTTAGCTTTTTCTGCTGCCTTGCCCACTATCATCATAGGAGCAAAGATGTGCTTTGCCCCCCATGAGTGTGGCAAGCGTAGGGGTAAGCGAAAACTCTACCAAGAGGTGCTCATAACCGACCCTGAGACTGCCCAGAGGATCCCTCTTGAGACACTGCAACATACCGAATCCAACTATACGCTTTCGGCCGTAGCAACCGATATAAGTGTGGAAACGGCTATTCCCTTGCTCTGGGCTGCCCGTATTTCTGTCTCGGATATGTTCTATGTAGCTCCTGTAAGCTATCAGGGGACATACTATGCAGGCGGGGCTATTGACCTTGTTCCTATGGAGCTGGCTTATGCGCTTTCAACTACTGTAATTGCTGAGCACAAGCAGGCCTACTCTCCTACCGAAGAGTCTTTGGTACGTGCCGTCTTGGGCTTTAGTGGCAACGAGCGGTTGGCGTCGGTGGCTTCCTATCCTGCCCAATGGATAGATACTCGAAGAGCAACTACCGTTCTAAAGGGCTTTTACTCTGAGAAATATATCAATTGGAAGCATCTGGAGATAGGAATTCACTTTCCCAAGGACTATTCCTCTTACCGAGAGCAGATAGAGCGGCAATGGGACTATGGTTACCAAACTATTCTTAACACCTTTAGCTTATGAATGTATTTATCATAGGAGGCACCACTGGCATAGGGTTTGCCTTGGCTCACTTCTACCAGCAAAGCGGCCATCGGGTTGGGGTATGCGGCAGAGATCTTAGCAAGCTCCCCAAGGCAGTTCCTTTTGAGAGTTATAAGGCCGATGTTATAGACAAAGCACTATTAACCCAGGGGATACGACAGTTTGTAGGCTCAGACACCCTCTCCTTACTTATCAACTGTGCGGGTAGCTATGCCGAGGATGTGGTAGGAGAAATTTCTTACGAGGAGGCGGTCAGTATGCTACAAACCAATATCATAGGAGCCGTCAATACCTTGGAGGTTGGCCGAGAACTTATGGCTCATCATGGAGGCCAAATCGTCCTGCTAGCATCTATCTCAGGGATTTTGGACTATCCCTCCTCCAGCCTATATACCAAGACCAAGCGCAGTGTTTTACAGATAGCCGATGCCTATAGGCGTGCCTTACGCCCCTTTGGCATCTATATCACCTCTATTGCGCCTGGGTATGTAGCCACCCAAAAGCTCTACAAGCTCAACCAAAACAATCTCTCTAAGAAACCTTTTCTGGTGAGTGAAGATAGAGCAGTAGCCGAAATCAGCAGGGCTATCACTCAAAAGAAAAGCCTACACCTCTTCCCTACTCGTATGAAGTGGCTCATGCAATTACTCTCGCTACTGCCTAAGCCTTTGCTGTCCTTACTAATGTACAGAAAGGCCAAATGGATGCAAAATCACAACTAATTCTAACAAAAAATTAGGTAATTAAAAAATAATTTTCTATTTTTGTCGTATCAAAATCATTATACCATGAACACAGGTTTTTTCAAAAGTCATGAAGGGGAAGAACTATTCTTCTACGAATGGAATTACAAGCCCGGACAAAAGACCCTTATCGTAATCCATAGAGGGCATGAGTATGGGGAGCGTCTACAGGAATTTGCTACCCATCCGCTCTTTGCTGCCTACAACATCTTTGCTTTTGACATGCGTGGACATGGGCACACCAAAGCCGCTGCATCTCCTGTTTTCATGGATTCGGTACGGGACTTGGATACCTTTGCCAAGTTCCTTGGGCAGCACTATGAGGTACGCGAGGAAGATATCTTTGTAGTGGCCAATAGTATTGGCGGGGTAATCACATCGGCTTGGGTGCATGATTTTGCACCCCGCATCGCTGGCATGGCGCTCTTGGCTCCTGCCTTTGAGATCAACCTGATCGTTCCTATGGCCAAGCAAGCCATCGAGTTGGCTCTAAAAATCAATCCTAAACTGATTGTTAAGAGCTATGTAAAATCCAAGATGCTCACTCGCGACACTAAGCAGCAACAGGCTTACGATAATGACCCTCTCATCACCCGCTCTATCAATGGCAAACTCCTCATTGACCTTGCCAATGCTGGTAAGCGATTGGTGGAAGATGCCGCTGCAATCACCACCCCTACCCTACTGCTCTCCGCTAAAAAAGACTTTGTGGTGATTAACCGACAGCAAAAGCAGTTTTATGTAAACCTATCCTCCCCTATAAAAGAGTTTGTTACCTTGGAGGGCTTCCATCATGGAATTCTCTTCGAGCAAGGCCGTGAGGAAGTATATAAGCTCCTACAACACTTTATCCAAAAGGCTTTCTCTGCACCCTTGCCTACTCCTACTCTTGATTCTGATCTCTTTACTCAGAAAGAATTTGAGACCATGCAATATGAACTGATTCCCACCAGAGAGCGTTGGGGTTACCATCTTCAGAAATGGGCGTTGAGCAAGCTTGGTCACCTCAGTGGTGGTATGACTGTAGGGCTTACCTATGGCTTCGATTCTGGCGCCTCCATGGATTATGTATATAAAAACACGCCACAAGGCAAGTGGGGTATAGGTCGTTGGATGGACAAAAGCTATCTCAATGCCATAGGCTGGCGCGGGGTACGTATCCGCAAGAGACACCTCCTACAACAGGTAGAAAAGGCTATACAAGCCCTACAAGCCCAAGAACAGGAGGTAAAAATATTGGACATCGCAGGTGGAGTGGGCAACTACCTTTTTGATATCAAAGAGCGCCACCCTGAAGTGGAGATCGTTATCAATGAGTTCCTACCAGCCAACATACAGAAGGGAGAGCAAATTATCAAAGAGCGTGGCTACCAGAATATTCGCTTTACCAATTACAATTGTTTTGAGGCTGATACTTACCGCAAACTAAATTATTCGCCCAATATCACCATCATCTCAGGTATTTTTGAGCTTTTTGGTGATAATATCTTGGCCTCTGAGGCAATCAAGGGGGTGGTTTCTATCTCGGACAATGGGTATATCATCTATACAGGACAGCCATGGCACCCCCAGCTCAAAACCATTGCCTTTGTCCTGAAGAGCCATCAGGAAAAAGACTGGGTGATGCGCCGCCGTAGCCAGCGTGAATTGGACGGACTTTTCTCCCTCCAAGGAGTCAAGAAAAAAAGTATGCTGATTGATGATTTTGGAATCTTTACTGTTAGTTTAGGACAAGTAAAGAAATATTAGGTGAGAATATATGAAAATAATTTATGCTTTTATAATAGCACTTATCCTAAGTGTGATTGCTTTTTTCCTTCTTTAAAACTAAGTATTTTGTATTCTTCATTTAGGTGATATTTCATTTTGGTTTCATTGTACCAAGTATCGTGTTCTTTTCCATCACACAAGCTATTTTCGTGAGGAACGGTTTCTATTTGTGCTAATCGTTTCTGTAAGACATTCATTTAGTTGCTTTTTCTAAAAGTGATTCCATAAAGTCGGCAGTCTCATCGGCAATAAGCAACTTGCTTCCTGGTTTGGCAACTCGGAGCATTTCGCTCATA
>NZ_CALHGG010000186.1 GCF_938029845.1 uncultured Capnocytophaga sp. | reverse complement strand
CAGTAGCCATAGCTTTACCCTCAATAGTTACAAAATCTTGACTTGTAACATTGAGATTACTCGTTGCAGTACCTTGATTGCAACTGAGTTCTGCAGTATTAGTGATGATTTGTGGCATAACTTATACATTTTAACTAAATAATCGCTTCCACCAACTCTTTCCTTTATTTTTCTGATAGCGTTGCCATTGTTCTTCCTCATAGGCTTTTCATTCTTCTTCGGTATATGAAATGCCATTGACTTTCCGCCTTGTGTCTGGGGTTTGATACTTTTTGCCATTTTCATCTATCCAATGAAGATATTTATTTTCTTCAGGAGGAAGTTTATCTATCTTATTAGGTACAATAGTTTTAAGCACATTTATTGCAGGAGCGTTTTCTTCTGCATACAAAATAAGATGACACAGTATCTCACCCGTATTTCCATCTATACGTAAGAAATGATTGTTTTTCCAAAACATTGTATTAGTTTCTACTTGCCAATAATTTCTATTTTGGTATACTCTTTTTTTGATAGAAGAAATGAATATTTCTACTTCATCTTCTATATTGTCATATAAATAATTAATCACATCTTCATAACTAAAATTCCATCCCTTATCGTGGTCAATGGTTTTGATAAGGGTAGCATTACTATCATAGCGATACTCTTTGCCAAGAAAGATATCTACGGGACGTGTTAAAAGGCATTTTCTTTTTATCTTCAATGTTTTTGCATCATATACCTTAAATATACAATAACTTGAATTATTAAAATATTTTTCGTAAGTATAATCATTTCCATAACCTCCTTCTAATTCTATCTTTCCTGAAGAGGTTTTCTTTTCATAAACATCTTTATCAATATTATCTGGATCTTTGATTAAATAATCCTTATATTCTTCTAAATGAAGAATATCAAATCCACTATCTATTGTTGGGCGATTGTTCTTATCCATTTTTTTATCAATTTTTAACTCATAAATATTTTGTGCATTACTAAGGTTTACCAATAGTAAACAACTAATCGTGATCAATTTTTTCATAACTGTTCAGGTCTATAATTGTTAGGTTCTGGAGCCGCTTTGCTACGAACTATTTTTATTTGCCAATAGAATAGATTATTCCTGTGATCTGAGTAATCCATAATATTGGTGGTCATTTGGTATCCAAATGAATATTCTCCATTACTTTCTATTTCTCTACTATTTCCTTGAGGAATATGATTTTTATTTTCAAATGAATGAGGTAAGCCCAAACTATGGTATACTTCGTGTGTTATCACAAATGGCTTTATACGGCTTGTAGCTACTACTGAATTATTGGAGCTATAATAAGCTGTCGTAGTTAGCCTATCATCAAAATATCTTTGAGAGAAAAAGAATATAGGGAGGTAATCTTTATATTTTTTATTGTATTCTTCTTCTATATTAACTGTTTTTCCCCTTAATCTTTCATTTAATATAGATTTTAACTTTTCTTTGAGCTTTTCTTTTAAATAAACACTTAAAGGAGGAAGCCCATTAGGTGTATTATATAATAAATTGTTGTTACGAGTATAGACTCGATTGAAATGCTCTTTAACAGGAGATCTATCCAAATTTAAATCTACTTTTTTAAATATAGGATCTATCAAAGAATTTCTCAAATACTTTCTCAGGAACTTCTTTTGTTTTAACAGTTTTGGAGCTTCATAGCCTTTTTCAGCTACTCCATTGTAGTCTGCATCTGTAATTACATTTACCATTAGCAGTTTTACCACTTTGCGATTGGCTTTGCTATTAGGCATTACGTCCAAGACACCTACTATCTTTTTCTGCGCAGGTTGCCCATTAGTACCTTCTGTAAGAGCATACGCTTTTATCTGTTTTCCGTTTAAATCTCCAAAAGGCTTTAAGCACTCTATTTCAACAGTAATGCTTTTATGATTTCCAACTGATTTTGAGGATATTTTAAATATGTTATATCCTTCTGGTGGTGTGTAAGCTATCTCAGGGAGTGGCACTTGTTGAGAAGTATGCGTAGAAACTCCATATACAGTAGCAGCTGCCTGCTCTGTAACCTCAAAATATTTACTTTCATATTCTATAAAGAGGTTGTTAGGCTCTTCATACACATCATATATGATATCAAGAGCTGCAACACTTCTTACTTGTTCATTTTCATTCTTATATAGGATAAGTTTAGGCACAAAATACCTATATGGTGTGCCATCGCGATCTATTGTTACATTTCTATACTCACTTTTAAATTTTTCGATTACCTCAGTACTACTCTCAGGCTGAAAAGGAGTATTAGTGTCATTATTGTGATAGAACCCCATAAGCGTGTCTATTTGTGCTGTATCACCTATTAGGTTAGTGTCATTTTCCCTATACCAATCAAAGCCATAAGTAGGGTTATCAATTGAGGCAGAGTCATCTTCCCAATCACTACTCGGTCTGAACATTACTAAGGCTTTGCCTTCAATTACAACGGGGTCTTCAGCAAGGCTTTCCGCCTTATTACTATGCTTTGTTCCTTGCTCTCCCTTCACCTCAAGCAAGCCCTTAGAGTTTACCGTTGCCAACTCATCGGAGTGGATAAAGAGTTTTTCCAGCCCTGCCACGTTGGTTTCTCGGGCTTCTATCTTGATTTGGTCATCAGAGTTGATAAGGGCTTTGCCAGCTTGGGTGTGGAAATAGTCGGCAATGAGTTGTTTCATAAATGGAGTAGTTACCAACATTTGTTGCAATACATTGAAGAAAGCTGTGTTGGCTACGTCCATCACTAAATTGTTGCCGGCACTAAGATTGAGGTCTTTACCTGCACACAATGAGATACTCTCGGGGGCACTTATCTCTATGTTTTTACCTTGGGTATCGAATCTTAGTGTATTGCCATTCTTATCTGAGAGCAAGATACTTTCGTCTTCGGTGAAGATGAGTTTGTGGCCGCTCCTTGTTTGTATGGCTTTGATATCGTTGTTTGTATTATGGAAGGGGCTGTATTCCTTCCCATTATAATGGCTTCCTACTACAAACGGCCTTTCTGCATTTTGGTCTTCAAAATCAACCAATACTTCCTCTCCTATCTCAGGAATAAAGTAAAAACCTTTGCCACCTCCTGCATGAGGTTGTACTACCCTGATCCAAGGAGTCTGTAATTTCTTGGCTACTTGCCAGATAAACTGTACCCGCACGCGCCCTAAGCCCTTAGGGTCGTTGTTGTCCGTTACTCTGGCTATTTGTTGTTCGGCTCTCGGAAGGGCTTCGCGGTCATAGTAGTAGGCAATATACACATCAGGGATCGCTACAAACTCATTTTCATAGTCATAACCTGACTGGTGGTGCTTAATATCAATAATACGATAGCTCTCCATAGGCTTATCGTTGATGTCTTTGAGTTTTACAAAGCCTCCTATGCGCAGATTAGGATTACGGCTACGGCCTCTTACCTCCATTAGCTGCTCCCTGCTTTCTTTCTCTCGGCGAACATTATCGGCCAAGTAGTCGCCCCTAAATTCTTCTGTAAAGGCATTATAGGGAACTTTGGTTTTCTTAGTGAAAACTTTTTCAGAGGCTTTTACTGCGGCAAACTGGAACGGGTTACCCTTGTCTTGCAGGCGTACGTTTTTAGTATTTTTCTCCTCCACTTCTCCTTTTTCTACCCCATAGGAGAGGTAGCTAAAGTGTTGTGGCTGTATTTTTAGTGCAAAGGAAACCTCTATTAGGTCGTCACCCTCAGAGAGCTGAACGGTTTGCCTCGTCTCGTTATTGAATTGTAATTGGGTACCATCGTAAAAGAAGAACTCTCCATAGCGGCGGGCAAGGCGTTGGATAAATTGGTAATCAGATTCTTTGTATTGTACTACATAGGGGATTTTATATTTGGTATTAACCATCCCCTTGGTATTGACTTTTACATCTCCATACTCATTGGTGGCCTCAGCGATGATCTTAGGGAGGGTTTTATCCTCATAGGATTGGCATTCTTCTCCACTATCCAAGAGGATGCTAAGTCCATAGCCTGAGATATGCAGGTTCCCATAGCCTCCGCCTTCGTTTCTTTTGTCAGAGACCTGAGTAATGATTCCTTTAAACGACTGTACTACAGCGCCTTTGTGGTGGATGTATATGGTAATAGGTTCTCCAAGTAGGTTTTTGGAGTTTCGCATGACTTGCCCATAGAAGTCATCAATGGCAGTATCGCTTACCACAATGGTAAACTCATCATGGGCGTTGGTATGTTGGGTAAGATAGGTCTCAAAGGTAGTGTTGTCCAAGAATCCATGATCATTCACCGTGAGAGTGACCATCACCACGGGGTTATCCTTATCAGTAAGGTAGTCTTGGTAGCTCTTTACAGAAGCAAATTTCGCAAAGGTTTCTGGATCATTGGTACGACCAGGAACAGAACTGTTGTCCTTGGGGAGGTGGTTATCTGTGTTCATTGTTTAGTTTTTTGTTGGGACAAATGTACAAAAGATTTTTTGAATGGACAAGGTTTTGAATAGAAAAACCTACTTTTTCTCTTTGAGCCTTCCAGCACTTGTATAGCGTTTTTGGAAGTACTCATCATTGAAATCATAGATATTTAGCCCTTGTGTGGTACAAGCCAATATCCTGCCATTTCCTAAATACAAACCTACATCGGAAATAGGTTTGAACTTATCATACCTAAAGAACAAAATGTCACCTTCTTTTAAGTAAGTACGCCCTGTGAAAAGTTGTAAATCCTTAGAGCGGAAAATACCATCGGGAGTCTTGGGAAAAGTAGTTTCATACACTTCACTGAACAAGGCTTGTATAAAGTAAGAAGCATCTGCTCCTTCTTGTTTTTCTAAGGTCTTTTCCTTATAAGGTGTTCCTATCCACTCATCTATAAAAGCATAAAGCTTATAATTAGTGATTTTTTTAGGGGGTACAGCCAAAATAATGGAGTATTTCTCTCTTAAGGCTAATTCCTTGTCAGATAGGTTTTCTCCCTTATCATCTACCAAGGTATATTGCTCATTGATTTGTTTCTTTTGGGCTAATACTGCTTTGTAGAAAGCATCGGTAGGGTAATGATAAGGAAGCTCAGCAAGATAACGGCTTGCCGAGCAAGATAACAATGTAATTGTACTAAAAGTAACTAAAAATATTTTTATGATTTTCATTCTGTTTATTCGGTTATGTTCGATTTTTTCCAAGCGACTTCATTATTTTCCCAGAGTACCTCTATAGTATCTCCTTCTTTAAATTCACCTGCTACAAGTTTCTTAGCCAAAGGACGGCGTAATTTGGCACGAATGATACCTTTTAAAGGACGAGCTCCATAGGTGGCATCATAGCCTTGTTCTGCTAAATGCTCTTTTACTTCTTGAGCAATATTGAGTGAGATGTTTATTCCCTCTGTTAGGTTTAAAAGCTCTTTTTTCAAATGTATTTCAAAGATTTTTAGAGCATTTTCTTTGCTAATAGGTGCAAAAGGTACTATCTCGGTAAGACGCCCCAAAAACTCTGGTCGGAAATAACGACTCATTATCTCTAAAAGAGTAGATGAGGAAGGAATATTCCCCTCAGTAAAGGATTTGACAATAAAATCAGAGCCTATATTGGAGGTAAAGAGGATAATGGCATTAGAAAAATCACCTTCTTTACCCAAACGATCGTGCAACTTCCCTTCGTCCATTATTTGTAGGAATACATCAAATACAGAGGCGTGGGCTTTTTCTATCTCATCAAAAAGTACGATAGAGTAGGGCTTTTGTCGGATTTTATTCACTAATAAACCTCCTTCCTCATAGCCTACATACCCTGGAGGTGCTCCATAGAGTAAGGCTGCTGAGTGCTCTTCTTTGAACTCAGACATATCAAAACGGATAATGGCGTTCTCATCTTGGAAAAGGAATTCGGCTAAAGATTTAGCCAATTCTGTCTTCCCTGTTCCCGTAGGTCCTAAAAAGAAGAAAGAACCTATCGGTTGTCCTGCTTTGCTCAATCCAGAGCGATTTTCGAGTACAGCCTCACTGATAATAGCAATAGCGTGGTCTTGCCCTACTACCCGCTCGGAAAGAATAGCATCCATATCACTCAAACGCTGTTTTTCCTCTTCTTTGAGTTTGCCTATAGGAATATTCGTTTTTTGAGAGATGAGTACGGCTAAATCCCATTCGGTGATGTGAGAACGTTTTTCTTGAGCTACTTTTTCAGCTTCGGTAATGAGTTTGCGTCCATAGCTCAATAGACTATCAGCAGTTTCAAAAGTAGTAGTTTGTTCCTCTTCTAAAAGGGTAGAGGCATCTAACAAAAAGGGAATACGCTGTTTGATATCATTCAATAACCAAGCAGCGTTCTTTTTGCGTTGCTCTTCTGTAAAACCTTGTGTATTGTCCTCCAAGTGAATTATTTGTGTAAGCAAGGCATTTTTTTCTTTTAAGAAAGATGCTCCTGCTGTTTTCACAACTGACATTGTATGGTCTATGAGGTCTATCGCTGAGGCAGGCAGACTTTTCTCTTTTAAATACCTTTTAGAAAGGCGTATGGCTTCCCAAATTGCCTCATCGGTTATGGCTATATGATGGTGGTTTTCGTAAGCTGAAAGGGTTTGACGCAACATTCTAAAATGGGTTTCATCATCACTTTCTTGCAATTCTACCTTTTCAAACAAAGGTTCTAAACCTGATTTTTCTATTTTCTTGGTAAATTCATCGATAGTAGAAGTGCCTATAACAGTGAGTCCTTTGGTAAGTTCACTTTTAAGTAGATTTGCCATAGAGGAATCAAAAGAGTTACCTAAAAGTGCGTGTAATTCCTCGATGATAAGTACTGATTTAGGATATTGCTTCAGTTCTTGGGCTATGTTCTTGATACGGTCTTCTATTTCACCTTTGTAGGAAGCTCCTGCTATGAGGGCTCCCATATCCAATTCAAATACGGCTAAGTTAGACAACACATCGGGGACTTGACCTGCTATAACCTTCTGTACAAAACTATTGATAAGGGTAGTTTTTCCTATACCTGAATCGCCTATGATAAGCACATTTTGTTTGCTAAATCTGCACAGTATTTCGGTAATTTTTTGAGTTTCGGCAACTCTGCCAACAGGTATTTCTTTTGAGGCTTTAGCTTTGAGGACATCTTTTTTATTGACACAGTATTTTTGCAAAAAACCTTTAGCTGTGGAAGAAAGAGGAGCAGAAGAGAAAGGTTTTTCGGTAGAGGTAGCAGGAAGAGGGGTCGTTTCTAAGAGTTCGGCACGAGTTACAGGATAGGTTTTCATTTGGTCGAAATTAAAAGCTACTCCCTGAGTACTCAATGCTACAAATACATCCCATAAGGAGATTTCCTCCTCATCTAAAATTTCCCGAATAGCTTCTGCTTCAGTGAAGATAGTGTCTATCACTTCATCGGGGTCGCAGGAATAAGTGTTGGTAGCTTTTAGAGCTTCCTCAATGCGCACTTCAGCCCATTCTTCTAAATAGAACACATCGACTCCTTTAGATTCCAAGAGCTTTAAGAGTGGTAAATCTCTGTTGAGAACGGCTTTCAATAAGTGTCCGCCAGAGTAACGAGCGTTCATATTTTCACGAGCTATTTTCTGTGCTATCTCCAATGCTTTAGTAACCTCTGGGGCATAGCTCAATTTCTTTTCTTCCATTATTTTGTATTTTTTATGATTGTTATTATCCCTTTTTCCAGAATATCTTTCCTTTTACTCTGTAGTAAATGTGGATATTTTGGATACAAGTATTATTAACGTCTTTTTGCAGACGTAATGTTTCTATTTTTATTTTCTTTCCAGAAATCTCTTTACAAAACTGTACAAAGGGTACAATTTTATCGTCATTGATAACTACAGGCACTTGGTAATTCTCGCAAAGATATTCTTTAAAATCATCTTTTGTCTTAGCTTGTGAAGCGACCCCATTGAGAAGCAGGATAAACTGTTCATTAGAAATGTCAGGTACTTTTTTTGTAGGAGGAAGGGTATCTTCCTTTTTAGGTGTTTTAGGAGCTACAGGAATATTGGTAAGCATATCTACCAAGGGGTCTTTCTGCGCTTTGCCCATAGGTAGTGAAAAATCACTATGGGGCTGTTCATATTCATAGCTTTCCATATCAATAGGCTCTTTAGCCACTACGTGTTTAGGGGCTACATAAATGGTTTTGGTGGCTATATGGTCTAAATCTCCATTGACGATAAGGGTTATCTTCTTTTGCCCTACACGTTTGAACTTATAGGTTACAGAATCACCCACAGCATCAGTAGAGGAAGTTTCTCCAAAACTCCACTCGAATGAGATGCCTCCTTGTTTTTGTCCTATGAATTTAGTAGTCTCCCCTAAAAAGACCACATCAGGAGCTTTGATGGTAGGCAGGTAGCCTACTTGTTGATTGAGAGAGGTAATGGTAAGCACCTTTTGAGAAGTACAAGAGCCATTGATAGTAAGAGTTACCACATATTCTCCAGTCTTTTCATAGGTGTGGAAAGTACGCTGTCTAAAATCGGCAGGAGAACCATCGCCAAAATCCCATTTCCACGATTTGGCATTTTTGGTTTTATCACCAAACTCAATGACTTCCTTCACAGCATAGTTATCGGCAAAGACATAGAAGTTAGCCTCCTCGCAATCGACGTGACGAGAGCATTGGAAAATGAATAAGAAAATACCAAGACAAAGGAGTACTCCGAAACTCCAATAGATTTTAGGGTCAAATTTAGGAAAAAAACCAGTAGAATTATAATTCATATATCTTCTTTTTAAAGAAACAATAGTAATTTAGAGGCGCAAATTAGTGATTTTTGACGAAACAACCAACAAAATTCAAATATATTTTTGTTT
>NZ_CALHGG010000185.1 GCF_938029845.1 uncultured Capnocytophaga sp. | reverse complement strand
GAATGCTCTTATTAGGGTTTATATCCAAGTTCCTCAAAAAAGTTTAAACACGTTTTTCGTTAATACTAAAGGCTGACTTTAGATCTCTGCTTACTTTCTCTTTATAAAAGTAGCTTTGATGGGGTAATGATCGGAATAAGGAGTGTTGTTATATACCTTGTGAGAGGTGATTTTGAAATAGGGATCCGCCAAGATATAGTCAATGCGGAAAGGAAAGTAAGGAAAGTCATAGGTGCTACCAAAGCCTGTACCACACTCCTCAAAGCTATCTATCCAGCCCCTATCCTGAAACTTCTGGTAGAGGTAGGAGAAAGCGGTATTATTGAAATCCCCACAGATAATAATAGGATAAGGACAGCTATCGGCATGCTTATTGAAAAGTTCAACCTGCGCCTGCTGTATAGCAAATCGTCTGGGAAGTTTTAAGAAAATCCGCTTGGAATTCTCTTGTGATATTTCAGTGTCCTCTATGTGAAAGGATTCAAAGTGAAGACTGTATACTCTAAGGGTATCTCGCCCTGCCACTATATCGGCAAAAATACCATTGTTACCTGTATGAGGAAAGTCTAGCGAACCACTATGTATAATAGGCAAATCGCTTAGGATCGCTTGGCCTATCTTGTCCTTACTATTTTTATAGATGAATTTTTTGTACTTATAGAAAGGAAAACTTCCGCTTTCCTTAGTATAAAACTCTTGTAAGGCAATGATGTTTGGGTGCTCTTGGGCAATAAAATCAATAATCTTATTCCTTAGCTCGCTATCCTCACTCCATTTGTAATGATTGAATAGGCGTACATTGAAGCTCATCACACTCAGATGATCTTTGGGAGCAGGTTTGCTCTTGCTGAATTGAACAAAGCGGTGCATAAAGGGCAATCCGATGAGAAATAAGACCGCAGAGAAGAGGAATAACCA
This sequence comes from uncultured Capnocytophaga sp., assembly GCF_938029845.1. GTDB lineage: Bacteria > Bacteroidota > Bacteroidia > Flavobacteriales > Flavobacteriaceae > Capnocytophaga. The sequence continues at coordinate 36,250 of NZ_CALHGG010000185.1, read as the reverse complement.
TTGGCGGCGTATGATCCATATCCCTATGAAAGCCATATTGAGCAACATCAGTATAGGAGTGAAGACACTTAGGGAGGCATACTCAAAATATCGGGGAGGGATAAAAGGGAGTAGGTAGGCGAAAAGTAAAATTCCACCTACCACTCCATTGGTTAAAAGAATAATTTTGTCTATCAAAGAGAGTGCTCTCCAAAAGTTTTTCATATAGTTGCTTTTTTACTCACGGATAACGAGTATTTGCCCCATATTGATGTTGAAGTTATTCATGTTGTTACGAGCCATAAGGTCATCAACACTTACTCCAGAGCGGCGAGCAATACTATATAGTGTATCTCCTTTTTTTACGATATACATCTTGATTGCATCCATAGCCACTTCTTCTGCTGGGGTGTTATTTGCTTCTTTTTGCGCCACTCGTGTGGTATCTGCCTTTTGCGCGGTGACGCTTGTATCCTTTTTTGGACTATTGTCTTTCTTTGCCACTGCTTTTTGTGTATTTTTTGTAGCTGCAGTGGGTGTGTTTGCTTTTTGAGTAGTTGTATTTGCTTTTGCTACGGTCTTATTTGCTTCTTTTTTCTTCTCTACAGTAAGAGGAGGTGTATTGGGGATAGGTGAAAGGGGCTTATCCTCCTTGAAAGCATAACCGAGCACTTCAGTGTCGTATTGGTGAAGTTCGTATTTTTTGATAAGTAGCAACAATTTTTGCGGATATCCAGGGTCAGTAGCATATCCAGCTTTCTTAAGTCCGTAAGCCCATCCTTTATAGTCGCCTGCCTTTAGAGTAAAGAGAAAAGCATAGCGAGAACGATTTACAAGGAATTGTGAATGATCTTCGAAGGAGGCTTCGGGGTGTTCGTATTTTCTAAAACATTCTCCTTTGGCATCATCATCATGGGTGATGGTATCCCCTTCCCAATCGTAGTGGCACTTGATACCAAAGTGGTTGCGTGCATGGCGCGCTAAGCGACCTTGTCCTGAGCCACTCTCAAGAATAGCTTGAGCCAAGGTGATACTTGCGGGGATACCATAGCGCTGCATCTCCACCATAGCGATATCCTTATAAGTATTGATATATTCATGAATTAGGGCAGGGGTTACCTTTACAGCGGAGGTTGCTTGTAGCTCCTCAGGAGTCTCAGGTACTTCCTTATTGATATACGTTTCGGTACGTTTGCTCTCTACAAGTACTTTATCAGGGATACGGGTGATAGGTGTTTTTGTAGTAGCATTCTTGAGCCCTGTGCTACAAGAGGTGGCCAAAGCGATCAAGCCCATAAAGCTAATTAATTTCTTGTTCATAATCCAGCGTTTGTTTCTTTTTACTATTAAGTTTTTGGTTCATTCCATATATGCCTTGCAATCCACCGGTGTGGATGGCTAATATTTTACTATTGTTGGGGAAAAATCCCTTTTCAATAAGATCGGTAACCCCATAGATCATCTTACCTGTATAGACAGGGTCTAAGGGAATATGCGTTTGCCTGAAAAAATCATTCAAAAAGCGGATAAAAGGTTCATTGACCTTGGCATAACCGCCTAAGTTATAGTCATGTATCAGCTGCCAATGATTGGATCCATGTATCCATTTTTGTATCTCCTCTTCTAAGAACTTTCCACAGAGGGCAGGGAACCCTAATATTTTTTGGTGAGGTAGGGCACTGTTAATCAGCCCTGCAATGGTACCGCCCGTACCTACCGCAGTGGTAATAAAGTCGTAGTCCGCATCCTCAGCGGAGAGAATCTCTTCAGTACCCTTTATAGCTAAGGCATTGGTGCCTCCTTCAGGGATATAGTAATAAGGGCCAAATAACTTGGTCAATTCCTCCTTGAAAGTCTCTGTATGCTTTAGACGAAACTGCTCACGGGAGACAAAATGGAAGCGCATACCACATTCCTGAGCAAAGCTAAGGGTAGGGTTGTGGGCGACTTCACCGGCTAATTCATCTCCACGAATCACACCAATGGTTTCTATACCTGCCACTTTTCCTGCATAGGCAGTGGCTGCAATATGATTTGAGTACGCCCCTCCGAAGGTGATAAGCTGTTTGTATCCCTTTTGGATAGCTTCTAACAAATTGTACTTGAGTTTCCGGTATTTGTTTCCAGAAACATGTACATGAGTCTTGTCCTCGCGCTTTATATACAGAGTGATCCCATGAGGATAGCTGATAGGGACTTTTTGGGTCTCTATGACAGGAATCGCAATCATTTTACGCATCAAATTTCTTGAGCAAAATTACATGCTAATTTGTTATTCTGTATTTTTGGGAGGTATCAAAGAGGGTAACAGCTCCTATTCTTTAAGGAATAAATATGTAAAGGTGTTTTTGTAAATTGTTTGTAATGAGTATGTTGTGTTTAAAATGTGATGTATGTATACGAAAAAATTAGTAATCAAAAAATAATTTTCAACAAATAAGGATATGTTGTTAATTAGTTGGATTTAACAAGAAATTACGGTAATAAAAATATAATTGTTGATAAATAAAAGCCAACGAATGTTGATAAGTCTGTATCATTATCAATCATTAAATTTTTCTTTTTTCTTTATTGAAGTTCTAAAAAAAGTTGTATCTTTGCCGAAGCATATTATATAAAATAAATCTAATTATCAATAATAAAAGACGTAAAAATCTATTCCTATGAGAAGAAAATTACTACTGTTTGTCTTAGCATTATTGCTTTGTGGGGTGGGGTATTTTGTGTATCAGCGGTTTATCTCACCTACACGTATTGCCTTGGTGAATTTCTTAAGCTACCAATCTTCCAATATTATCCTATCCAATAAGGACAGGTTTATCAAGTTCGAGGAGGTTTCTACGGATGAATTGGATAAGCTTAAGGGATTTGACTTTGTACTTATATGGGGTATGGGTATGAAAATCAGTGAGGAACAACGCGATATGCTAATTGAGGCTTCTCGTAAAATACCTTTCCACAGTTTTGCGGTAACGAATCCTGATAATGACATCAGTACCTTAGCAGAGGAAGACCTAAAGAGAGTATCCGAGTACTTGGAGAGTGCCAATAAGAATAACTACCAAAACTTGGCGCTGTATGTACGTAAATATATAGATAAGAAGTGGTTTGCCACGGAGCCAGCTCCTGCCATAGAGCGTAAGGAGAATGTCTATTTTCACCTAGACGATGAGCTTTCTTTCAACAACCTGAAGGACTATGAGGACTATCTCAAGCAACATAATTTCTACAAGGAAGGCGCTCCACGTGTGGCAGTAGTAGCGGGTTTGCATGAACCTTTTGCAGGAAATAAGGAACACCTCAATGGGGTAATTTCAGCCCTGCAGAATGAAGAAATGAATGTATATCCCTTTACCGCACAGACCAAGCGAATAGAATTCTTGGAAGAGATAAATCCTGATGCTATTGTCTATTTTCCACATGGGCAGATGATGATGGGGGCTCCAGAGAAATTTATCAATTGGATTAAACAGAAAAACATACCTTTCTTTACAGGACTTTCAGTGCTCACTCTCAAAGAAAAATGGGAAAAAGACCCTATGGGCATGGCAGGTGGTTTCTTAGGTCAGACGGTAGTAATGCCAGAATTGGACGGTGCTCTTTATCCCTATGTGGTTATTGCACAAGATAAGAATAAGGATGGGTATTATTTCCTTAATGCTATTGGTAACCGTGCCGCTAAGTTTGCCAAGATTATACATAATTTTACCCAACTGAAAAAGCAAGCTAATGCGGATAAGAAATTGGCTATTGTATATTTCAAGGGAGTAGGTCTCAATCCTCCTGTAGCACAAGGTTTGGAGGTTATAGAATCCCTTTATAATTTCCTTATACAACTGAAAAAAGAAGGCTATAAGGTGGATAATCTTCCTGCTACTGTGGAAGAGTTTCACACATTGCTAAACAATCATGCTAATACCTACCGTGCTAGTGCCAAAGGAGAGATTGAGCGCTTTTTTGCACAAGGGAATCCTGCATTGGTAGAAGCTAGTGAGCTAGATAGTTGGCTTAAGGGAACCCTGCCAAAAGACCTCTATGAGCAAGTGGTGGCTCACAATGGTGCCATTCCAGGTAATTATTTGGCTACTCATAAGGACGACAAGGACTATTTGGGGGTAGCACGCCTTACTTTTGGTAATGTAACTATATTGCCCCAACCCCCCGCTGCCATTAGTACAGAAGATGATTTCAAGGTACAACATGGGGTTAAGGAAATACCCCCTTATGCCTATATAGGGGCTTACTTATGGGTACAAAACGGATTGAAGGCCGATGCGCTTATTCACTTTGGTACCCATGGCTCTTTGGAATTTACCCCCAATAAGCAGGTTACCCTCTCTGACTATGATTGGGGAGATATCTTGGTAGGCACCGTGCCTCACTTCTATTATTATACGATAGGCAACATAGGGGAGGCAATGATGGCCAAACGTCGTTCGTATGGCTCCATTGTTTCTTACCTTACGCCCGCCTTTACCGAAAGTGATATGCGCAATACCTTCAATGAATTGGAGAACACCATACTTTCTTATCAAAAGTCAAAGAATCCTATTGATAAGAATACCATCTCCCTACATATTAAAAAGTTAGCCGTGGGTATGGGCTTACACCGAGACTTGCGCTTGGATAGTTTGCTTACTCAGCCTTATACAGAGGCCGAGATAGATCGCTTGTCCAACTTTGCCGAAGAGATCGCCACAGAGAAGATCAATGGAGAGCTTTACACTATGGGAATTCCTTATCCGGCGGATAAAATCAACTCTACTGTTGTGGCTATGTCCGCCGATCCTATTGCTTATAGTGTAGCCGCACTCCATAAGATAGATGGTAAGGTGAGTGAGAGAGATCTCAAGCGCAAGGTGTTTTTCTCCCAGCAGTACTTGAATCCAGCTAAAACACTCGTAAGTCAAGTGCTTACGGGGAAACCAGTAACTACTGAACTTATCTGTGCCTATGCTCATATCACTGCAGAGGAATTACAGAAAGCAAAGGAAACCATGGCAGCAGAAGACCAATCAGGTATGCCTTATTTCCTTAAAAAGCAAATGGAGAAGGAAGCTGCAAAAGGCAAGGATTCCACGGCTCATAGCAAGGCAGATACAGTTAAGGGAAAGAAACCTGATGCCGTAGGAAAGGCTACTAAAACCAAGAAACCCGCTGTTAAGAAAGAAGAACGCAAACCACTCACAGAGAAAGAATTGGCCGAATTGGCCGCTAAAAAGGCTAAAATAGACCGTGCTCGTGCCATAGTAGGTATAGAAGAAGCCATTACCAATATTGTTTTCTACCGAGATGGCTTACAACAAAGCCCTCGTTTGGAAGAAAAAGCCTTTTTCAATGCGCTTAGTGGAGGTTATACCCCGCCCTCTTCAGGGGGAGATGCAGTAGCCAACCCTAAAGGGGTACCTACTGGACACAATCTCTATTCTGTCAATGCAGAAAGTACACCTAGCAAATTGGCTTGGGACAGAGGGGTAGCCTTAGCCCAAAATGTATTGAATGAATACAAGGAAAAGCATGGTGAATATCCTAAGAAAATAGCTTATACTTTCTGGAGTTCTGAGTTTGTAGAAACTGAGGGTGTCTCCATAGCCCAAGCCCTCTATATGCTAGGAGTAGAACCTGTGTGGGATACCTTTGGCCGTGTGGGCGACATACGCCTGATCCCTTCTGAAGAGTTAGGTCGCCCTCGTATAGATGTGGTCATACAAACCTCCGGTCAGTTCCGTGACTTGGCGGCTTCTCGCTTGTTCCTCATTACCAAAGCCATAGAAATGGTGAGCGCACTTGGTCAGGAGCCTTATGCCAATGAGGTGAGTGCAGGTACGGTAGATATAGAAAAGGAATTGGTAGAAGCGGGGATACCTCCTAAGGAAGCCCGAGAGATGTCCACCCAGCGTATTTTCGGAGGGCTACAAGGTAGATATGATACAGGTATCAAAGAGCTCATCCATGCAGGGGACAAGTGGGAGACCCAAAAGGATATTGCTCAAGTGTATATGCACAATATGGGGGCGTTCTATGGTACTAAAGAGAACTGGAGTCAGTTCCAAGAAGGTATGTTCCGTGCAGCTATTAAGAATGCAGATGTATTGATTCAGCCACGCCAAAATAATACTTGGGGAGCGCTGAGCCTTGATCACGTGTATGAGTTCATGGGAGGCATGAATGCAGCTATTAAGGAAGTAACCGGCAAAGACCCTGATGCCTATTTGGCGGATTATCGCAACCATAAGAATATGCACCTGCAAGAGCTTAAGGAAGCGGTAGGAGTTGAGGCACGTGCTACTATACTCAATCCTAAGTATATCAAAGAGATGATGAAAGGCAAGGCCTCTGCGGCAGGGCAAATCCAAGAGATTGTAACTAATATGTACGGTTGGGAGGCTACTCGTCCTGAACTGATAGATGATGCCCTATGGAATGAGGTATATGACACTTATATAGAAGATAAAAACAAATTGGGTGTGACCGACTTTATCAAACGTGAAAATGGTGTCTCCATGGAAGAGGTAACAGCGGTGATGCTCGAGGCCTCCCGCAAAGGAATGTGGAAGGCAACAGAGGCACAGATAGCCCAATTGGCTACGCTCCATACGGATTTGGTTAAGGAATATGGAGTCACTTCTTCCCAGTTCTCATCTGAAAATAAGAAATTGCAAGAATACATCTCACAAAAAGCACCTGAGGCCAATGCTCAGGCTTACCAAAAACAGCTTTCAGCCGCTAATCAGGCCTCTGAGGAAGTATATGATACCAAGGATAGTAAGATACTCCAGAAAGAAGAAACTACCACAGGACAAGAGAAGAAGAAAGTCTCCTTAGATGGAGTATGGATAGCAGTGGCGGTACTAGTAGCCCTTGTGGGATTGGTGGTGTTTGTGAGAAAGAGGAGGAAATAATTGTCAATTGTTAATGTTAAAGCTGTAATTAATTGATATTTAGGTTTATATGTCAATGTGAATTATATAACTAAGATGTGATTTTTTCAAGGCGCAATAAATTGCGTCTCTACAAAAGACTATGCTAAGTGGAGAATTGTCTTAGCTAGCATTAGGGTAGAGATGCCATTTATTGCGTCTTGATTATAGGATCAAACAAGTAGAGCATCTTTGATAATTAATAATTAACAATTAACAATTGATAATTATAATTGTATTATCGTATAAAATTTGTAATTTTGAGCCGAAATTTTGAGGCTATCCGATGAAGCATAAATTTGTTGCTAAAACGCTATTCTTACTCTTTGCTTTAGCTTATCTGCTGGGGTGTAATCCTACAAAGAAGGTGCCAGAGGGAGCGTATTTGCTGCGTAAGAATACAATTTCTGTTAATGATAAAAAACCTAAGAATGCCAATATCTATGGTTATCTACGTCAGGAACCCAATTCACGATTGTTGGGTATTCCACTGGGGTTGCTTATCTATAACTTAGCCGATGATCATGCGGAGGAGAACTACCAAAAATGGCTTGAGAGACATCCTAAGTGGCATCGGTTCTTGGATGGTTTCCTCTCTAAAAAGCAGACCCAACGCTTAGGGAAATCTTTCTTGGTATCGGGCAAGGATAGAATGCTTCAGCGAATGGGACAGGCACCTGTGATTATAGATACGGTAGAGACCCGCAAATCGGCACATACCCTGAATGCTTATTACAACAGTGTAGGCTATTTTAATAATAAAAGCCACTATGAGATAACCCCCACAGATAAAGAAAAACAGGCTTCGGTAACCTATCTCATAGATAGGGGGCGACGCTATTACATAGACTCATTGGATACTCAAATCCTTTCTCCAGAGATTGATTCCCTCTACAAAAAGCGTATCAATGAGCGTATTATTAAGCCGCGCACTTTCTATCACTTGGAGAAATTCAATAATGAAAGAGCACGTATTACTAGCCTATTGCGTAATAATGGTTTCTATAACTTTCAGCAAAGTGCGATAGATTTTACCATAGCACGAGATACAGTAGTCTATAATAACGATTCGCTGATCAATGTAACCACTACCATTGCCAACTATATAGACCGCTCCACTGACCCTCCTACGGAGAAGCCTTACAAATCTCATAAGATAAGGAAGGTGCGCCTATATACTGATTATGATTCTTCTTTTCAGAATACTACCTATGATTCCTTAGAATACAAAGGGATTACTTACTACTACCGCAACAAGTTGCGCTATCGTAAGCAAACGCTCTATGATGCTATTGCCCTGCGTTCCCAGAGCCTTTACCGAGATATAGACCGCAACAATGCTTACAGGCAGATCAACAACCTAAGAGCCTTCAAGTATCCCAATATACAATACCGCTATGCCAAGAATGATACCTTGGAAAGGGTTTTGGAGGCAGATATATACCTAGAACCCCTTAAGCGCTTTTCAATAGAGACAAGTTTGGAGCTATCACGTTCCTCTATACAAGAGTTTGGGATAGGTTTTAGTACTTCTTTTATAGCGAGGAACGTTTTTCGTGGGGCGGAAACTTTGGAGGTAACCCCCAGAATTACCATGGGGGCTCAGCAATTCTTGGATGGGAGCTCAGCATTCTTTAATATCTTTGAATATGGAGGAGGCTTGCGCCTGACTATTCCACGTATATGGTTCTTTGGTAGGATAGAATCACTTATCCCTTATTCCAAAACACCACAGACCATATTGCAATTCTCCACTAGTACCCAAGAAAATATAGGTTTGGATAGGCAGAAAACCTCGGGAGTACTTCGCTATACTTGGAGCCCTAATATGGCTAATCGCAATATATTGGAACTCTTGGATATAGAATATGTACATAACAAAAATCCCCAAAATTATTTCAATGTATATGAGAGTTCCTACGAAATTCTCAATGGAATTGTAAAGAAAGAAGGTTCTGTCCCCTCTCGGTACTTAGACGCTCATGGCAACTTGGACAGGAGAATTGCCTATGACTATTTCATTTATGATATGTTCCGCAGGGACTGGACGAATCCTGCTCAGCGAAATTTGGAGTTGCTCAACCTCTATGAACGTTTTTATCACCTTACACGCAATGACCTTATCCTAGCTACGAGCTTTACCTATATGTCCAATAATACGCTGAATTACTATGAGCCGACTTATGAGCAATTCCGTGTAAAGGTAGAGACGGCGGGGAATTTCCCTCAACTGCTGAATATTATACGCAAGCTACCTACCGATGATCAAGGTCAACGCAAGTTTTTGGATGTAGCTTATGCGCAATATGCTAAGGCAGAGCTGGAATACATCAAGCACTTTCCGCTATCGACAAGGAAAAATAGTGGAGAAGTTCTCGCCCTGCGTGGATTCATTGGTTTTGCGATGCCCTATGGGAACGGGAAGAATATTCCTTTCTCACGTAGTTATTTTGCAGGAGGAGCTAATGACAACCGAGGTTGGCGCGCCTACTCTCTGGGACCAGGTTCTTCAGGTTCGGCTTTGGAATTTAACGAAGCCAATTTCAAGTTGGCTGCTAATGCGGAATATCGCTTTACCATAGCCAATGCACTAAAAGGGGCACTTTTCCTAGATGCGGGGAATGTATGGCACCTACTGGACAGTGAGGATCGAACAGAGGCCATGCTAGATCGCTTATCAGATATATCAGATATAGCTTTGGCGACAGGCTTTGGGTTGCGCTATGACCTCAACTATTTTGTCATACGTGGGGATTTTGGTATGAAGCTATACAACCCTTCCAAGCTGGTGACACCACACTGGACTAATAAGCTGAAACTCTCTAATTTTGTTTTCAACATAGGAATTAATTATCCATTCTAATGAATTGTATAACACTTAATTAAATACTTTTAAGATGAATAAAGGACCCATTTCTCAATTTATTGAGAAGAATTTTCTACATTTTAATGCAGCAGCCTTAGTGGATGCCGCTAAGGGCTATGAAACTCACCTACAAGAAGGAGGAAAGATGCTTGTAGCACTTGCAGGTGCGATGAGTACTGCCGAGTTGGGTATTTCTTTGGCAGAGATGATACGCCAAGGAAAGGTAGATATTATCTCCTGTACAGGGGCTAACCTAGAGGAAGATGTGATGAACCTTGTGGCTCACTCTCACTACAAACGTGTGCCTCATTATAGAGATCTTACTCCAGAGCAAGAACGCGAACTCTTGGACGGTCATTATAACCGAGTAACTGATACTTGTATTCCAGAGGAAGAAGCCTTCCGCCGCTTGCAAAAACACTTGGAAGAGGTATGGCATAAGGCAGAAGAAAAGGGGGAACGCTATTTTCCACACGAATTTCTTTACCAAGTGGTACGCTCTGGAGTACTAGAACAATACTACGAAATAGACCCTAAAAACTCTTGGATACTTGCCGCTGCGGAAAAGAATATTCCTATTATATGCCCAGGATGGGAGGACTCCACCACAGGGAATATATTTGCGGCTAACGTAATCAAAGGAAACTTAAAGGCACATACGGTAAAAACAGGAATAGAGTATATGATATACCTTACAGAATGGTACCGCAATAACTCTGCTGGTAAGGGGGTAGGCTTCTTCCAAATAGGAGGTGGTATAGCAGGTGATTTCCCTATCTGTGTAGTGCCAATGATGTATCAAGACTTGGAATGGGAAGATGTACCTTTCTGGTCTTACTTCTGTCAGATCTCCGACTCCACCACCAGCTATGGTTCTTACTCAGGAGCAGTGCCTAATGAGAAGATTACTTGGGGAAAATTGGATATAGATACTCCTAAGTTCATAGTGGAATCCGATGCTACGATCGTGGCACCACTTATATTTGCCTATATACTTAATCAATAATCAAGGGTTAATTGTTAGCTAGGCATTAATTAATGTGAGTTCGGTATAGCAAAAGCCCGTGTTTCACCTAACCCAACGGTGGGTGCTTGCTGGCTTTGTAGGAGTTAAGATAGAAAAAATAATAACTTGCTTATGTCGAGCTCACGTTAATTAGTATTGACATTAATCATTAAACTAAAATAATATGAAAAAACAAATCACTGATACGGTACTGATGATACGCCCTGTTCGTTTTAGAACGAATGAGCAAACCTTGGTGAATAATTATTTCCAAAAGGGGATCAATATTACCAATGAGGAAATTAACCTAAAAGCACAACAAGAGTTTGATGCCTTGGTAGGTAAGCTAAGAGCGGTGGGGGTTCATGTTATCGTGGTAGATGATATCTATGAGCAGGATACGCCTGATTCTATATTTCCGAATAACTGGATTAGCTTTCACAATAACAAAGATGTGGCTTTTTACCCTATGTTTGCTGAAAACAGACGTAGAGAGCGCCGCGAGGATATCTTGGATATAGTGGAAGCAGAAGGCTTCGAGATAGAGAATGTATATGACTATACAGAAGCAGAGAACGAAGGACTCTACTTGGAAGGAACAGGGGCGATGGTATTGGACAGAATCCATCGTAAGGCCTATTGTGCCCTTTCTGCCAGAGCTAGTGAGGAGTTGTTCATTGAGTTCTGTGAGGATTTTGAATATACTCCTGTTATTTTCAAGGCTTTTCAAAGAGTGGGAGAAGTGCTTAAACCTATCTATCATACCAATGTGATGATGGCACTTGGAGAGACCTTTGCTATTATCTGTCTTGATACAATAGAGGATAAGAGTGAACGAAAGAATGTACTCCACCACCTTAAGGAAGATAAAAAAGAAGTTATCACCATAAGCCCCCAACAAGTGGATCATTTTGTAGGTAATATGCTCCAAGTGAAAGGGAAAGATGGTAAGTACTTGGTGATGAGTGAGACTGCCTATAAAGCACTGACCCCTCAGCAAATAGCCACCATAGAAAAACATACCCAAATACTTTATACAGACCTCTCTACCATAGAGGTATGCGGTGGCGGTAGTGCGCGCTGCATGTTGGCGGAAGTCTTTGGAGTGAAAAATGAAAAATGAAAAGTGAAAAATAAAAACCACTCTTTTTGAGTGGTTTTTCTATTTGATTGGAAAAATTATTTTTGAGAGTTAATCATGTAAAAATATTTTTACATATTTATTAGTAAGCCAATATTCAATATTCTTATCGTTAATTTTTTTTCTATTTAGATACTTAGCAATAGTATTTAAAACTTCAAAACTTAGATCAGGACGGAATTCGCTTATATTCTGCCAATTTTCCTTATATACAGAAAGTAAGATTAATAATTTAGGGTCAATATTCATATTACTAAATTCTTGCTCATATTTATTTATTAACCACTGTATTAATAAAAAGATTTTTTGCCATAGCTATTTCCTCTCCCATGATAGCTCTATCAATAATAAAGTTAATTTCATTATAATATGGTTTTAAGCCTGAAGCTAAAATACCTTGAGCTATATTATCAATTCCATTTGATACGTCTGAAGGCTGTTTTGAAAGCATAGCTTCAATAAAAGAATTATATGATACTCTCTCTTTTAGTAGTTTTTCTACTCTGTATTTTATATCTTTAAGCATATTTTGTCTCTTACTCTCCTGTAAGGAAATAAATTGTAAAACGTCTGATAGGTAAGAAACTTGAATATTTTGCATGAAAGAATCTTTATGAAGCTTCTTAGCATATACCTCGTATTTATCTATATTTAGCTTAAGATTTCTATAGATAATATCGAACTCATTATCTTCCCATTTTATAATTCCATCAAATGCATGTATACATATATAATTGGGTGCTGTCCATTTGGTTCCATTTTCTGATACTCCGCAATACCATATATCCTTTTCAAGTAATTTTTGCTTTGCCTTTTTAATAATTTCAATTTCATCTTTTGCTAAAATACAGATATAGAATATAGAAGAGGTTTCTGTTGGAATAGCTTCAAGTTTGCTCTGCTTTAATTTTTCTATAAACATCTTTAGTAAAGAAGCTGGTAAACAGTTGTTTTCATTGAAGAAGTATATTATTTCAGTAATATCTATTTGAGGGTATTCATCTATAAGTTCTTTAAGTAAATTAGTGCAAGTTCTATTTAATTTTCCTTTTAGATAGTTTAAATGAATATTATCACATATAATAGAAGTTACTAATTCACAATTGTTCTTGAAATGAGAAAAGAGCCTTTCTAATAGAATAGAAATATGTTCTTTGATTTTCAATGCAGAAATAGCATATATAATATTTTTTACTATTTGGTCTCGATAAGTAAGGTCTGATAAATGAGTAATCATTACATCGAATATATTTCTTCGAAAAGGATCAAACCAAAGAGTTTCTTCTACACATAGGTATAATGGACCTGTAATATTTAATATTCCTGACAGGAATGTATTTGGAGTATATGAATTTCCATACGCATTTATTGAAGCGAGAAGTAATTCCTTATTTGTTTCTAATAAGTCAGGAGTAAATGCAAAATCTTGTCCTATACGTTCTTGTGTTTCTTGGTTATTATATTGTATAGAATAGAAGAAACAAGGATAGGGGAAATACTTATATAGATTTTTACAAACTTTATACCAATCCTTTATATTCATAAAATATGTTATACCAAATGACAAAAATAAGCCACTATCAAATATAAATTGTAAACAACGTAAACTCTGCTCATATATGGGATTATTAGAATTTAGATATAAAGTAGAACCTATCCATCCTCTTTTTCTTGGTTCTTTTTCCTTACTTTTCAGTTGTTCAACTATATAGTTGATAATATCTCCTTGTCCATAAATATGTTCCCTTAGATAGTTATCTAAATTATAAGGATTAGGAAATGTATTTGAAATGTAATTAGCCATAACACAGGCATACATCTTTTCTTGAGGATCATCAATTTTATTTATATAATCAGTGAGAGGTTTATTAAGTTTGTTACTCTTTTCATATCCTATTATTCTCATTGTTTTAGATAGTATCCAGTATCCTTCTGGCTCCCAAGTGTCTAATAGTAATTTTGCTCCTTCAAAGTCTAAATGAAACATCTTTCTTTGTATATTTTCATAGATATTTACATCTGACTCTATAGGTAGAGTATCTTTACAACCTCTAAGTGTTTTTTCTCTTTCTAATAGTTCTCCCCAAAGAGGAATGTTATTTAATATAGGCTTATCTTCCAAATAACGAAAATAATAATGAGGTAATTGTCCACATTCCTTTATTGCTAATACAAATAAGTTTGCCTCAGAATAAGAAAGATCACCTTTTTTGTGTAAGATAATACTTATATAATATTGTTGATTTTGTACAGACTTACAAAATCGATTGTATTTTTTTGCCTTAGATATTTTTTGATAAATCTGAGATAAATCCTCTTGTTTAAATAGTATATCTCCTGCCTCGCTCCATAATTTTCTATAATCAAAGGAATTTGTATATTCTATATGATGATTTTTCTTCTTTGGCTCTTTATCATCTTTATTTTGTTGAAATATATCATTAACTAAAGTTTCATTTTCTTCTTCAATAGGTATAGATGTCTTATGGAGATAATCAAAAAAATATTCTAATACTTCTTTATATGAAGGAGAGTCTCTTGATAAACTTCCTAAGGATTCTAATGGTTCGTAACCGATAAGAGATAGGACATCAAAATCCATAAGATTAATTTCCTTTATATAATGATTTTTATAATAGAGTTTTTTGTTGGAGTTTTCTTCATTTTTAAATGTTACAAGGTAAATTTTGGTGTCTTTATTTTTTCCTTTTCCAAGAATATCACTCATCCATTTAACCCATCCTATATAATTAGGGTCATTACCAGAGAATCCCAATAGACAGAATTTTCCTTGTAGCATAGAAATTCTCATTAAATGAGAAAAAGCCTCATGTTTTTCAATATAGGTGTCATAATCTTCTTGAGCTATTATATAGCGTAGATGTTGATCACCATCAAATTCAAATTCGTTATCTTTTATACTTAATGATCCATGTATTTTAATTATACTACGTTCTTGAAAACCATTTGAAAGTTGCCATGATGTATTTACCAAAGGAGTTGGATTCTTAGATAATTCTTCAGAAGTAAATTCTAATAAATTGTCATAATTCGTTGTATATATATTTTTGAATTTATCACATAACAGTAATTTTTTGTGTGCAGAGAAATCAGATTCTTTAAGATCGCTTTTTTTATTTTCTTTTATATATAAAGACATTGTCCCATCATTGTCGTCTTTTTTGGCATAAGGAGTTCGATCTTCTATATAATCTTCGATAACTTCTCTATACCCCTTTTGAGTTATATACATAGAAACAATTCCTAAATATCCATATCTGTTAAGAATATTATTGATAAATTCCTTTCTTCTTGCTTCTTTTTCGATCTTGTTATACTTCTTTTTATTACAATTAAAATAATTATCAATATATTGTTCTATCTCTAATTTGAATAAATCATTTATGAGATCTTCCAATAATGTATTCCAATCCATATAAAGATCCGATACATTTCTTGAAAAACCAGCACCAATAAGAGCTGAAACTAATCCTTTATCATAATCTCCTTTCAATGACCTGAGATTTTCTATATTTTCATTTTTCTCCTCTGTTGACATCTTATATTTTTGATATATCTCTTTTATACTATAATTCTTGACTTTACAATATTTCTACTTGTTGGAAATAGATATTCTGAGAACTAGAAATTTGTAAAATTAGACTTGAGTCAAATTACAAAACCCCATCTAATTATTTATTAGATGGGGCTGTTGTTATTTGCCTGCGGAGGCTCTCCGCTATTTTACTTCTTCAAAATCTACGTCTTGAACGTTGTTATCTCCGCCTGCATTAGGTTGAGGACCTGATTCGGAGTAGTTAGCTCCTGCTCCTGCACCACCACTTTGTTGTGCTTTGTAGATATCTTCAGAAGCACTCTTCCATGCTTCGTTTATTTTCTCTAAAGCTACATCAATAGTAGCGATGTCCTTGCTTTCGTAAGCGGATTTGAGTTCTTCTAAAGCACTTTCGATACCCGCTTTCTTGTCGGCAGGGAGCTTATCACCGAATTCTTTGAGTTGTTTTTCGGTTTGGAAGATAAGCGCATCGGCTTCGTTCATTTTGGTAGCTACTTCTTGTGCTTTCTTATCAGCTTCGGCATTGGCTTCGGCATCACGCTTCATTCTCTCGATTTCTTCTTGGGTAAGTCCAGAAGAAGCCTCGATACGAATATCGTGTGTTTTACCTGTACCCTTGTCAGTAGCTGATACATTGATGATACCATTGGCATCAATGTCAAAAGTTACTTCAATCTGAGGTATACCACGAGGTGCGGGTGGGATTCCATCTAGGTGGAAACGTCCGATAGTCTTATTGTCCGCAGCCATAGGTCTTTCCCCTTGTAACACGTGGATTTCCACACTTGGTTGGTTATCTGCTGCGGTGGAGAATATCTGAGATTTCTTAGCAGGGATGGTTGTATTGGCTTCGATAAGTTTGGTCATCACACCACCCATAGTCTCGATACCGAGAGAAAGAGGTGTAACGTCTAGGAGCAATACATCTTTTACATCTCCAGTGAGTACCCCTCCTTGGATAGCAGCCCCGATGGCTACTACTTCGTCAGGATTCACACTCTTATTTGGTTTTTTACCAAAGAAATTCTCTACAGCTTCTTGTACAGCAGGGATACGAGTAGAACCTCCTACAAGGATTACCTCATTGATATCACTTACGCTAAGACCTGCATTCTCAAGTGCTTTCTTACAAGGTAAGATAGTACGTTCTACTAAATCCTCGATAAGTTGTTCGAACTTCGCACGAGTCAAGGTACGTACTAAGTGCTTA
This sequence comes from uncultured Capnocytophaga sp., assembly GCF_938029845.1. Taxonomy (GTDB): domain Bacteria; phylum Bacteroidota; class Bacteroidia; order Flavobacteriales; family Flavobacteriaceae; genus Capnocytophaga. The sequence continues at coordinate 19,551 of NZ_CALHGG010000185.1, read as the reverse complement.
GGACCGGTAGCAGTTGCGGTGATATAAGGCAAGTTGATTTCGGTTTGCATAGAAGAAGAAAGCTCAATCTTAGCCTTCTCAGCAGCTTCCTTAAGACGTTGTAGCGCCATAGGGTCTTTACGCAAATCCAAACCTTCTTCTTTTTCAAATTCTTCAGCAAGCCAGTTTATGATTTTCTCATCCACATCATCTCCTCCAAGGTGAGTATCCCCATCAGTAGAGAGTACTTCAAATACTCCGTCACCGAGTTCTAGGATAGAAACATCGTGGGTACCTCCCCCGAAGTCGAATACTACAATCTTATGATCATTATGTTGCTTATCAAGACCGTAGGCAAGAGCAGCAGCGGTAGGTTCGTTGATGATACGTTCTACCTTAAGACCAGCGATTTCTCCAGCTTCTTTGGTAGCTTGGCGCTGAGCGTCGTTGAAGTAAGCAGGTACGGTAATTACCGCGCGGCTTACGGTTTGTCCTAAGAAGTCTTCCGCTGTTTTCTTCATTTTTTGAAGAATCATTGCAGAGATTTCCTGAGGAGAGTATAGGCGACCATCGATATCTACACGAGGAGTATCATTGTCTCCTTGTTCTACTGCATAAGGTACACGTGCTATTTCTTGACCTAAGTCAGAATACTTGTTCCCCATGAAACGCTTAATAGAATAAATCGTTTTCTTAGGGTTGGTAACAGCTTGACGCTTAGCGGCGTCTCCTACCTTTATTTCGCCACCATCTACGAAAGCAACCACAGAGGGGGTAGTTCTTTTACCCTCTGCATTGGTAATAACCACGGGGTCACTACCTTCCATTACAGAAACACACGAGTTCGTGGTTCCTAAATCTATTCCAATAATCTTACTCATAATCGTATTATCTTTATTATCTTAATTTTGTTATTTACGCTTTATTAATAGGCAAGGATTGTGCCAAAAGCAAAAACATGACAAAATGACAGATTTTATTTCCAATCAATATTTTCCTTTCCTACAGAAGTAAGGTATTCATTAGTCTTGCTAAAGTGCTTATTACCAAACCAGTATCCTCGGTTAGCACTTAGGGGAGAGGGGTGTCCGGAGGAGAGTACACAGTGCTTTTGTGTGTCAATCAAGGCTATTTTCTTTTTGGCAAAACCTCCCCATAGAAGGAAGACAATATGCTGACAATTGTCAGATATGCTCTTGATCACCGCATCGGTGAAGGTCTCCCAACCCTGTCCCTGATGACTACCAGCCATATTGGCACGGACAGTAAGAGTGGCGTTCAGCAGTAGTACGCCTTGTTCTGCCCAGCGGGAGAGGTTACCACTCTCAGGATAAGGCAACTTCAAGTCCTCCTCGATCTCCTTGAATATATTCACCAAAGAAGGTGGGTGGGCGATGCCATCCCTTACTGAAAAGCAAAGCCCATTGGCCTGTCCTTCCCCATGGTAAGGATCTTGACCTAAGAGAACCACTTTAAGATTCTCTACTGGACATTGGTCAAAGGCGGCAAAGATCTCTTTTCCTTTGGGATAACAGGTATGCTCACTATATTCTTTCTTAACAAAACTTGTCAGTGCCTGAAAATAAGGCTTTTCAAATTCGCTGCTAAGCAAGGCATTCCAAGAGGGGCTGATGCGTACATTCATAGGTTGGTCTATATTTCTTGAGCGGCTAAATAGCGTTCGGCATCCAGAGCAGCTATAGCACCACTTCCTGCAGCAACAATAGCTTGTCGGTAGTGCTTGTCAGCAGCATCACCCGCTACAAATACCCCTTCTACATTGGTGCGGCTGGAGCCTGGTACATTTTCAATATATCCTTCCTTATCCAAAGAGAGGTAAGGAGCGAAAATATCCGTATTAGGCTTATGACCGATAGCTACGAAGAAGCCTGTGATAGGAAATTCGGAAAGTTCTTGAGTCTTGTTGTTACGTACTCTGATAGCAGAAACCACTTGTCCATCACCGAGTATCTCCTCGGTTTCTGTATTGAACAAAATAGTAATATTTTCCGCTTTTCTTACACGTTCTTCCATAATCTTGGAGGCACGGAAAGCATCACGGCGTACAATCATGGTTACCTTCTTACAGATTTTGGAAAGGTAGAGCGCTTCCTCACAAGCAGAATCTCCAGCGCCTACGATAGCCACTTCTTGGTTTCTGTAAAAGAAGCCATCGCATACGGCGCAGGCAGATACCCCTCCTCCTGTTTGCAAATAATGTTGTTCAGAAGGTAGTCCGAGATACTTGGCTGAAGCTCCTGTACTAATGATGATACTATCGGCATGAATCTCCTTATCTTCGACCCATACTTTCAGGGGTTTGGCAGAGAAATCTACTTTGGTAACCCAGCCAGAACGAATATCAGCCTCAAAGCGGCGGGCTTGTTGTTCGAACTGCATCATCATCTCAGTTCCTGTAATTCCTTCAGGGTAGCCAGGGAAGTTTTCTACCTCATTGGTAGTGGTAAGTTGTCCTCCTGGTTGTTCTCCTTGGTACAATACAGGAGAGAGATTGGCTCTTGCGGCATAGATAGCAGCGGTATACCCCGCTGGGCCAGAGCCTATAATTAAGCATTTTATTTTTTCTACAGACATAATTATATTTTCTAAAACATTTATACCTATTCCTCGTCTTCTGCCTTAGGCTGTATAACGAAATCCTCCATGAACTTGGTTGTATAGTTACCCGCAATATAATCAGGGTGATCCATAAGCTGTTTGTGGAAAGGAATGGTTGTTTTGATTCCCTCTACAACGAACTCATCCAAGGCGCGTTTCATCTTAGCGATGGCCTCTTCACGGGTTTGAGCGGTTGTGATGAGTTTGGCAATCATGGAGTCATAGTTGGGTGGGATGGTATACCCTGCATACACGTGGGTATCAAGGCGTACACCGAAGCCCCCAGGGGCATGGAAAGCGGTGATACGACCAGGAGAAGGACGAAAATCATTGAAAGGGTCTTCCGCATTGATACGGCACTCTATGGCATGTAGTTTTGGAGTGTAGTTGCGTCCTGAAATAGGCACGCCAGCTGCTACGAGGATTTGTTCTTTGATAAGGTCATAGTCAATCACCTGTTCAGTGATAGGGTGTTCTACTTGGATACGTGTATTCATCTCCATAAAGTAGAAATTGCGGTGCTTATCCACAAGGAATTCCACAGTACCCGCACCCTCGTATTTGATAGATTCAGCTGCTTTGACTGCTGCTTCCCCCATTCTTTGGCGGAGCTCATCAGTCATGAAAGGAGAAGGCGTTTCTTCGGTAAGTTTTTGGTGTCTTCTTTGGATAGAGCAGTCTCGTTCGGAGAGGTGGCATGCTTTGCCGAATTGGTCTCCTACGATTTGGATTTCGATATGTCGAGGTTCTTCGATGAGTTTTTCCATGTACATACCGTCGTTACCAAAGGCAGCGGCAGCCTCTTGGGTAGCACTTTCGAAAGCTTTCTCAAGGTCTTCTTCTTTCCATACAGCACGCATTCCCTTTCCTCCACCACCGGCAGTGGCTTTGAGCATAACAGGATAGCCCATTTTCTTGGCGATCTTCTTAGCTTCATTGACATCCTTAAGAAGACCATCGGAGCCAGGAATAGTAGGTACGCCTGCGGCTTTCATAGTTGCTTTGGCAGTTGCCTTATCACCCATTTTTTCAATCATCTCAGCAGAAGCTCCAATGAACTTTATGCCGTTTTCAGCGCAAATTTTGGAGAATTTGGCATTTTCAGAAAGGAAACCATATCCAGGGTGGATAGCATCGGCATTGGTGATTTCGGCAGCAGCGATAATATTGGTAATTTTCAGATAAGAATCCTTACTAGGGGCGGGGCCGATACATACTGCTTCGTCGGCGAAGCGTACATGAAGGCTATCGGCATCAGCAGTAGAATATACAGCCACCGTTTTAATGCCCATTTCACGGCAGGTGCGAATCACCCGTAGCGCAATTTCTCCACGGTTGGCTATCAAGATTTTTTTAAACATTTTCTAAGAATTTTAGGTCATACTTAATACACAACCCTTTAGACTAAGAAGGGTCTACCAAGAAGAGTGGTTGATCGTATTCTACTGGAGAAGCGTCATCCACTAATACCTTTACAATTTTACCAGAGACTTCGGATTCTATTTCGTTGAATAGTTTCATAGCCTCAATTACGCAAAGGGTTTGACCTTGTACGATGTTATCACCTATCTCCACTAATAGAGGTTTGTTAGGTGCCTGACGGCGGTAGAAAGTTCCGATAATAGGAGATTTTATAGTGATATATTTTCCATTCTCTTCGTCATCGTGTTCTTTGGTAGCCACAATATTAGCAGGGTCGCTTACAGGAAATACGGGCTGAGGAGCCACAGGTATCTGTGGTTGAGGAAGTCCCTGAGCCATATAAGGCTGTTGAACAAAGACCGTTTCAGGGCGTCCTTCTTCTCCAGAGGTTTTGATGGTGATTTTAATATCTTCCATCTCTAGCTTTACCTCACTTGCACCTGACTTGGCAACGAATCTGATTAAGTTTTGAATATCTTTTAAATCCATAGCAAATAATTATATTTTCAATGAGTTAGACATTATCTATGTAATATTGTTTTGATAAAATGTTTCTTTTCGGGGGCAAAAATACTAAAAATATTTCACATGTCCCTTGTTTTTTTAGGAAGAAATTAGAACTTCAGATACTTTTAATATTTTTCAATAAAGATTATAAAAAAGTATATACCTTAATAATTATTTATTTAGGATCATAAGCCCACTTGAGGTATAGAGAGCCCCAAGTAAAACCACCACCGAAGGCTGCGAAGACGAGATTATCTCCCTTTTTGAGTTGTTTCTCGTAGTCATAGAGAGCCAAAGGTAGGGTGGCGGAGGTGGTATTGCCGTAGCGCTGGATATTGAGCATCACTTTCTCATGGGGGAGTCCCATGCGGTCAGCTGTAGCGTCAATGATGCGCTTGTTGGCCTGATGAGGTACCAGCCAGTTGAGGTCATCAGCCGATAAGTTATTGCGTTCAAGAATCGCATCGGTGGCATCTGCCATGCGAGAGACAGCATATTTGAAGACTGTCTTTCCGTCTTGATATAGGTTGTTTTTTCCTTCCTTGAGGGTCTCAGGTGTAGTAGGGAGGATGGAACCACCTGCCTCTATTTTGAGATATTCACGTCCTGATCCGTCACTGCGGAGATACTCATCCTGTACCCCTAATCCTTCATAGTTGGGTTCGAAAAGGACAGCACCTGCTCCATCACCGAAGATGATACAAGTGGCTCGGTCGGTATAATCCACAATAGACGACATTTTGTCAGCCCCTACTAAGAGGACTTTTTTGTATCTGCCAGATTCTATATAGCGTGCCGCCATGGACATACCATAGAGAAAGCTGGAGCAAGCCGCTTGTAGGTCGATAGCGAAAGCATTGACAGCCCCAATCTGGGTCGCCAAGTAAGCGCCAGAGATAGCCACAGGCATATCGGGAGTTACGCTGGCAAAAAGGACTAAATCAATATCAGCAGGGTTGGTGCCTGTTTTACGAAACAAATCTTCAACCGCTTTTATGCCTAAGAAAGAAGCTCCTTTTCCTTCTTCTTTTAAAAGCCTTCTTTCCTTGATACCTGTACGGGTAGTAATCCACTCATCAGTCGTATCTACCATTTTTTCTAACAAACTATTGGACAAAACAAAATCGGGTACGTATCCGCCCACGCCTGTTATAGCAGCTGTAATTTTTGTCATATCAATCAGAATTTAATTGCTCCTAAGAGAGCATATGAAATAGAGGCGCAAGTTACAAAAAAAATACGAATTGTACTACAATAAAGTTATTTTTTATCACTTACCGCCTAAAAATTAGGGTTTAAAGTATTGATATAGATATACGTTTTGGAAATTACCATCGAAGAAGCACCAGTCTTTAAGGGTGGCAGTGCATAGGAATCCCTGTCGCAAAAAGAGTTTTTGACTATAAAGGTTTTCCTGATGTATATAGGCAGTAAGCTGGTGTAGATCTAAGAAAGTAAAGGCATAGTTGCATAGTTGCTCCAAGGCCTTGGTAGCAATTCCTTTTTGCCTGAAAGGAGCGGCAACGACTATAGCGACAGAAGCACGTTTGTTCTTTGGTTGATAGTCGTATAAGTCGGCACAGCCAACAGCCTTTTCTTGGTAGGTAATGACAAAGCGTTGTTGCTTGGCCTGATAGATGTCTTGGTGTGCATTTTCTATATAAGATAACAGTAGTTGCCGAGAGAAAGGAGCTTGCGTTTCGCTTACTTCCCAAAGGGTTTGGTCATTCTCTAACTGATATAGAAAATCAATATCTTCAGGTTCGAGTGCTCTTAGTTGTACCATAAAACTATACGCTTATAGTGCCTTCAAAGACGAAATCACCCCCGCCAATCAGCCATACATTGGTATATTCTTTTATTTTTAGGCCAAGAAATTCCTTTTTCACTTCAAAAGTCACCTCCAATGTACCTCCTTTGGTTTCCAAGATAATGTATTCGGCCTTAGTCTTTCCTGTTTTATGCATGGCAATAGCAGTAGCGGTAGCTCCTGTTCCACAAGAATAGGTCTCATCCTCTACACCGCGCTCATAGGTGCGTACCTTGAAACGATTGTCGGCTATGGGTTCTACGAAATTGACATTGATCCCCTCAATATTGAAGGGTACTCCATTGCGTATCTCGGCTCCTTTTTTTCTAACATCCAAGGAATCAAGGTTTTTAACTACTTCTACATAGTGAGGTGAACCCGTATTGAGGGCTACTCCCTTCTTGACCTTTTGAATATTGCTCACATCTTGCATCTGCAAGTAGATGAGGTTGTTCTTGAAGAGAGCTTTATGTAGTCCATCGGAGGCGGAAAAGTTGGTCTCTTTCTTGGGGATAATGCCTAATTTGTTAGCAAATGCCACAATACAGCGTCCCCCATTGCCACACATGGAGCTAGGATTGCCATCTGAGTTGTAATATACCATGGAAAAATCGTTTTTGGGATCGTTCTCCAAGAGAATAAGCCCATCGGCACCAACACCAAAACGGCGCTCACATAATTGTGCTACAAGCTTGCGATCACCTTTGGGAAAGGTAGCTGTGCGGTTATCAATCATGATGAAATCATTACCAGCTCCTTGGTATTTGTAAAAATGTATAACTCTCATTGTCTGTATTTTTAAGGGCAAAATTAGGGAAAATAATATAATAAACAAAAGGAATGGAAAAATAATTTTAAGGAAATTAATTTTTGCTTTGCATTTTAACGAAAAGATTGTAACTTTGCGCCCCAAATTAGTAATTAGTTGTTAGTGACTAGTGGTTATAAGTCATTAATCATTACTTTAATTATTTTTTATTTTTCACTTAAATTTATATAGTTGTGTGGCGAGAGAGAACTAAATTAGTAGTTAAAGAAGAGGGCTTACAAAAATTAGAACAATCCCATGTCCTAGTGGTAGGAGTGGGTGGAGTAGGGGCTTTTGTCGCTGAATTCCTAGCCCGTGCAGGGGTAGGACATCTCACTATAGTGGATGGTGATGTAGTGGATATCACTAACAAGAATCGACAATTGATTGCCCTTGATTCTACCATAGGGAAACCTAAGGCTGAGCTTTTGGCACAGCGACTTAGAGATATCAACCCTAAGATAGAGCTAGATGTAATCAATGACTTTCTTACTCCTGAGACAGCTTACGATTTGGTAGATACTCGATTCGACTATGTAGCAGATTGTATAGATAGTATCTCCCCTAAGATAAGCCTGCTAAGGGCATGTCATGATAGTCGTGTGAAAGTAATCAGTTCCATGGGAGCAGGAGGCGTGCTTGATCCTTCGAAGGTGAAGGTAGCCGATATATCCCAAACACGTGATTGCCCACTAGCGCGTACTATCCGCAAGCGACTCAAGAAAGAAGGTATACAACCCAAATTCAAGGCTGTATTTTCACTAGAACTTCCTGATAAGGATATGATGGCTCTGACTGATGGAACTAACTTCAAGCGTTCCTATTATGGTACTATGAGCTATATGCCTGCACTCTTTGGTATCCATATAGCAGGGACTATTGTACGCAAACTTATAGAGTAGCCTAGAACCAAAAACCAATATTGAAGAGCCACAGAAACTTATCCGTCTCTGGGGAATAGGTAGCCTTAATCTCAATAGGGCCTAAGATAGTATCAGAACTTAGGCCTAAGGCATAGCCCGTGTATTTAGGCTTGGAAAACCAACTGCGCTCGGCAAACATATTATCGTTGGCATTGGCGATATTGGCAATAGCCTTTATATAATTCCTCTTATAAAAACGATAACTAAAGGAAAGTTCTCCCTTGAGGAAGTCGTAATTTCCAAAACTTAGATAATCATATCCGTAGAAAGGTAGAAAATTTCCAAAAAAATTATCCCCTTGTCCTCCAAATACATACTGCAAGAAAGGAGCATTGGGCAACCCTAGGTGGAAGCCCGCTGAACACATGGCTTTTCCAGAAAGTCTATCAGTAACTTTCCATGCACCTCCTACATCGCCCTTAATGAGGATAATGGGGTTGATGGTCTCTCCATAACCGTTAGAATGTAGATACCAAAAACCACGTGCATCAAAGTAAAGTCCCTCAGTAGGGAAGAGAGCATTGTCCAAAGAATCATAACGCATATAACTGAAAAGAGAATAATAATTCACCTTTTCCGAAAAGTTATTGGACTGTATCTTTAGCTTGTATAATTCATGCTGTAATCCCGCTCCTACTAGGAACTTACGCCTGAAGAAAATGGATTGCAAATATAACTGGTTTTTCAGACGAGAGAGCGCCAAGTTGGTATCTCCAGTGCTCAGTGAAAACCCTTTGAAGGAAATATCACGACGGAAATGGTCGTACCTACTCTGAAAACCATAACTGGTATAGAATCCCTTATCTACATAATAATCAAATTTATAACGTAGGTTATCCCCTGCGATAAAGTCAAAGGAAATGAAATCATCCTTTTGTAAGAAGCTGGAACGACTCAGGTTAAGCAAGAGGCTTGTTTGGTACAGATTGTCGTAATGGAGGGACATCTTTACCCAAGTTTGTGCAGGAGCTTCCTCCAAGTTGAACCGTAGTTCTTCCCCTTCGTCCGTAGAACAAATATGGTAGTTGATTCCCCTAAAGTTCTGGGTGGCCATGATGTTTTGTACTCCATCCTTCAGGTCTTTGAAAGAAATTTTTTCATTCCACTGGAAGCCCAATTTTCCTCTAAGATAAACATCGGAATAGTGTTTGTTACCCGAAAAAGAGATATTGCTTATCCATAAAGAATCAGGAATTTTGGTATTTATAGGATTAGGGTCTTTTCTTTTGAGGTGTCTCTTAAGCCAATAGAGATGTGGGAGTACTTTCTTGGTAGCTACACGTCCAGAGTCAATAATAGCTTGCCCATCAGCAAAGGAAATAACGTTGTAGTTACTCATATCGGGGTGGATGTAGATGTCCGTTTTCTCCCGTTTTTCCTTCATGTCGTTGGCAATCTTGTAGCTGGTAATCTGGAGCAATACGCTATTGGCCGAACGTAAGTCCTTACGAGTCTTTAGGGGAGATTGTACATCTACCCCTATGATCACGTCCATACCCTTGGCCCTGACCTCATCTACGGGATAGTTGTTCATTACTCCTCCGTCAGTGAGGTAGCGACCATCAATATCCACAGGTGCGAAAAGAGTGGGAAAGGAGCCACTTGCCATAATTGCTTGCGCAAGGTCACCATGCTCAAGAATTACCTCCTCACCTGTCTCTACATCGGTAGCCATACATAGGAAAGGAATAGGTAGCTTAGAGAAATCTTCTATCCTCCTCACCCTATAAGTGAGTTGGCTTAGGAAATTATAGAGGTTCACCCCTTGGGTGAGTCCAGCAGGGAGGGCGAATTTTCCATCGCGTAGAGCTAAGGATACCATATAACGGTCACGATTCTCCTTCTCATAAAAGGTCTGAGCAGACCGAGGTACATTGTCCTGAATAATTTCCTCTAGGTCAGTGGCATGGAATAGAGAATCAAGTTGCTTCGCATTATAACCTGCCGCATATAGTCCCCCTACAATAGCACCCATACTGGTTCCTCCTATATAGTCAATCTCCACTCCTGCTTTCTCAATAGCCTCCAAGGCAGCAATATGCGCCAAGCCTTTAGCGCCACCGCCACTGAGTACCAGGCCTACTTTGAGGTCTTTTTTATTTTTTAGGTCCGCCAATGAGCTGATTTTTTCTTGGCTAAGCACACTGCTTGCACAGCATAACAAGAGAAACAGAAAGAGTCGCTTCATAGGGAAAGAAACTGAGAGTTATTGTTTTAGCTTAGGGTTGTTTTGGTGTCGGTCATGGTCGCGCTTGGTTTTGGCTTCCATCTTCTTATCAAAAGCCTGTTGTAGGTCTATGCCTGTCTGATTTGCCAAGCAGAGTACGACGAAGACCACATCGGCAAGTTCCTCACCAAGGTCTTTGGCCTTATCACTTTCTTTTTCTGATTGTTCGCCATAACGGCGCGCGATGATACGGGCTACTTCGCCTACTTCTTCGGTGAGCTGTGCCATATTGGTTAGCTCATTGAAATAGCGTACGCCATGTTCTTTAATCCAATTATCTACTGCAAGTTGAGCGTCTTTTATGTTCATAAGATTAAGGTTTTTGTTCGCTTACATAGAGTGTTTGGTCTAGTACCTCAAAGGACAGTGTTTTGTCATCATTAAGAATCATTTTGATCAGCAATTCGCCCCAGTCCAAGCCATCGGAGAAATCACAAATTACCCACCTATGATTGAGCAATTTTATCTTATTGATCTGAAACTTAGCATTGCGGCGTGGGCGATAGGAAATCAAGGGGTGATTCTCATCCTTGGTTATATTGGTAGCCATAAGCTGTTGGCGTACGAACTCTTCGGGGTCTTCTATTCCATTCTCATGGAAAAAGTATCGGCCATCTTCGTTAAAGCGGATATCAAAATACCGCTCTTCTGCTAGCTCATTAGAGAGTTTTTGTATAGAATCCTGCAGGTGTTCTACCGATAGGACAGGTGCGCCCTGTGATTCCAAAGAGGGCTGTGCTCCTTTGTTTTTGCAGGAGGCTAAAAGTACCCCACCTATAAGGAGTAACAAAGGCCATTTCACTTGTTTCATATTGGTTATTGTTGGGTTATTTTACTTCGGTTCCGTTGGCAATGCCTTCAGCATCAGGATTTAGGAATACATACTTACCTTCACTATTTTCCACCATCAGGATCATACCATGGCTTTCTACACCTCGCAGTTTGCGAGGGGCTAAGTTAGCCAGTACTGTAACTTTCTTTCCGATAATCTCCTTAGGGTCGAAGCTCTGTGCGATACCAGAGACGATAGTACGTTGGTCAATACCTGTATCTACTTTTAGGATTAAGAGTTTGTCCGCCTTAGGCATTTTTTCTGCTTCTAGGATAGTACCAATACGGATGTCCATTTTAGCAAAGTCCTCATAAGAAATGAGCTCTTTCTGTGGGGCGATGGTAGTATCATTGGCTGCAATGGCTTGTTGTTTTTCCTTTTTGCTATTTTCCAACTTATCTATTTGTTTTTGGATAGCCTCATCTTCTATTTTTTCAAATAGTAATATGGACTTTCCTATGGTGTGTCCTTGAGGAATAAGGTTGTCAGAGTGTAACACATCCTCCCAAACTGGAGCCTTACTCATAGTGGAAAAATTGAGCATTTGCTTAAGTTTGTCAGAGGTGAAAGGCAAGAAAGGTTCAGAAGTTACAGCCAATGCAGTGGCGATATGTAGGGCTACATACATGATAGTCTCCACTCTTTTGGGATCTTCCTTGATGAGCTTCCATGGTTCTTCATCGGCCAAGTACTTATTCCCTAAGCGGGCAATATTCATCAGTTCCTGCTGAGCTTCACGGAAACGATAGCGCTCTAGGGATTGTTCTATCTTTTGAGTAAGTTCCTTGATTTGGGCAAAAACCTCTGTATCCACTTGGGTAAGTGTTCCCATAGTAGGCACTACTCCCTTGTAATACTTTTCGGTTAGTACCATTACTCGATTGATAAAATTTCCATAGATAGCCACTAGCTCATTGTTATTTCTAGCTTGGAAGTCTCTCCAAGTGAAGTCATTATCCTTAGTTTCAGGAGCATTGGCTGTGATTACATACCTTAGCGTATCTTGCTGATCGGGGAAGGCCTCCAAATATTCATTGAGCCATACAGCCCAGTTCTTAGAGGTAGAGAGCTTATTCCCTTCGAGGTTTAGGAACTCATTGGCAGGTACATTTTCAGGTAAGATATAAGATCCTTCCGCCTTGAGCATGGCAGGGAAAATGACACAATGGAAGACAATATTATCTTTACCAATAAAGTGAATAAGTTTCGTCTTTTCATCTTTCCAATAAGGTTCCCAGTCCTTTCCTACGCGGGCAGCCCATTCTTTGGTGGAGGAGATATAGCCGATAGGGGCATCGAACCATACATAAAGTACCTTTCCTTCGGCACCTTCTACAGGTACAGGGATTCCCCAGTCAAGGTCACGTGTTACCGCACGTGGGCGTAGTCCGTCATCTAACCAACTCTTCACCTGTCCATACACATTGGGTTTCCAATCGTTCTTATGGCCTTCAATAATCCATTTTTCTAAGAACTCACTGTAATTCTGTAAAGGCAAAAACCAGTGTTTGGTTTGCTTAAGGATAGGTTTGCTTCCTGTAAGGGTTGATTTGGGGTTGATAAGGTCGGTGGCGTTGAGTGAAGTACCACAGCGCTCACATTGGTCACCATAGGCTTCTTCGTTGCCACACTTAGGGCAAGTACCTATCACAAAGCGGTCAGCGAGGAACTGACCTGCCTGCTCATCATAGAGCTGTTCGGAGGTTTCTTCTATAAAATCCCCTTTGTCATAGAGCGTACGGAAGAACTCAGAAGCTGTTTGGTAATGTATAGGTAGGGAGGTACGAGAATAATTATCAAAGGAAATACCAAAATCATGAAGTGAATCCTTGATAATCTTATGATATTTGTCAATAATTTCCTTGGGAGTGGTACCTTCTTTCTTCGCTTTGATAGAGATAGCTACCCCATGTTCATCGCTTCCGCAGATAAAAGCTACGTCATTGTTTTTCAATCGCTGATAGCGTGCAAAGATGTCAGCAGGTACATATACTCCTGCTAGATGGCCAATATGAATAGGCCCATTGGTATAAGGCAAAGCTGCCGTAATGGTGTAACGTTCGGACATTTATTAAGTTTTTAATTATCAGTAGTCAGTTGTCAGAGGACAGTTGTCAGAGGTAAGTAATCAGAAATACTATTCACTCTTCGTCTTTCGCTCTTCACTTTTCACTGATTTTATGGACTGCAAAATTACAATATTTTCTCTCAAAAATCAAGTTTTTTCCTTATACTTTGGTATGTATGAGTCTGGTGAGCTTGATCGAGAGATCGGTGAGAATCAGCTTGGAGTTACCATTGCGTTCTATATGATAGATAGCATCTTCAGTATTACGCTGGATTTCCTCTATGTTGTTATGATGTACAAAAGGAGCAAAATTTTGTATCTTGAAATTGGACTGGAATTCCATATACACGAGACTATCAGCCCCATAATTGGCCAAGAGAGCTTGTCGGAATACCTCCATACAATATTCGAGAAAGAGCTTTTGGGTTTCCCTACCCTCCTTGGCAATCTTCTCACACCAAGAAAGCAGATGGGGGAGTACCCCTTTGTTCCCTCTGGCACTATAAGCCATACGTACCCACTCGACAAACCATTCTTCAAAGATACTATCGTTATCTTTTCCTATAAAAGAGAGTGCCTTGCGGTAATTACCCTGAGAGCGTAGCGCTATTTTCTGTGCCTGTGGTAGGCTGAGACCATTCTTTACCAATGCCTCGGTAATAACCTCTTGCGAGAGCTTATGAAAGCGTGTAATTTGGCAACGGGAGAGAATGGTGTCAAGCAAGGCATTTTCATTTTCCACTACCAATATAAAAATAGTTTCAGTGGGAGGTTCCTCCAAGAGCTTCAGTAACTTATTAGCACATTCGGTATTCATCAGTTCTGCCATCCAAATAATCATCACTTTATACCCTCCCTCGAAGGATTTCAGGGAGAGCTTGCTAGTGATTTCTTTGGCATCATCTACCCCGATTTTCCCTTGTTTGTTAGCAATATCAATAGCCTGATACCAATCAAAAAGGCTTCCGTAGGGTGTTTCCAAGACGAATTTGCGCCAATCCTCCAAGAAGGCAGTACTAGAGGGGTGGTCTTTCACTTGAGCGGTGATAGCCGTAGGATAAGCAAAATGCAAGTCGGGATGGTTCAGATGCGCACACTTGATAGCTGTATTTGCATCACCCGTCTTACAAAGTAGCTCTGTGGCGTAGGCAATTGCCATGGGCAGGGTACCCACTCCCTCCTCACCTACAAATAGTTGGGCATGAGCAATTCGACCTGCTTCGATCGTTTCTTTTAGGTATTTCTTTGTATGTGAGTTACTTAGAACGCTTTCAAAATCCATAATACATAACTAATCACCCCAAAAAAGAGGCTGGAAAAACAGTACAAAAGTACATAATTTTTTAGATAATGGGGAAACACCTCTGAAAAAAATAAGGAAAGAGGGTATGACTCACAAATAATAGTTAAATAAACTCGGTAATTATTCTAAAAATAGTAATTTTACCCCTATTTAAATCAAAACATTTATAGTAATGGAAAATACATATGCAGGCATACCTGCCGAAAATGCAACGTATGAAAACTCGAAAGTAGTACTAGTAACTGTTCCTTATGATGGCACCTCCACTTGGGGAAAGGGAGCTGATAAGGGACCTGAGCTGTTCTTGGATGCCTCCGAGAATATGGAGCTTTACGACATAGAAACCGATTCAGAACCCTACCTACAAGGAGTTTATAGAGCGGGAGAGGTATCAGAGAACAGTACTCCAGAGAAGATGGTAGAAGCAGTCTATAGCAAGACTAAGGAACTTATCAAGGATAGGGAAAAACTCTTCACCCTTATAGGAGGGGAGCACTCTGTTTCTATTGGTTCCATAAGAGCTGTAGGGGAGGAGTACAAGCAATTGACTGTCCTACAATTGGATGCACATACCGACTTGCGTCCTGAATTTCACGGTTCTAAGAATAACCATGCTTGTGCAGTATTCGAGGCCAACCAAAAACATAAGCTCGTACAAGTAGGTATTCGCTCTATGGATGCCGAAGAAAAGCAATACTTGCCTCACAATAGAGTTTTCTTCGCTCATGAGATTGCCAATAATGAGAATTGGATCAAGGAAGTGTTGGAGAAAGTAACAGGCAATGTGTATATTACTATAGACTTAGATGCTTTTGACCCATCCATAGCACCCTCTACAGGAACTCCAGAACCAGGAGGTTTGCAATGGTATCCTACCTTGAAGCTACTTAAGAAAGTATTTAAGAAATGCAATGTAGTGGCCTTTGACATCGTAGAGCTTATGGATAGTCCACAAGCCAAACCAACGGCTTTCTTGGCTGCTAAGCTATACTATAAGATGCTGGCTTATTACTCCAAATATAGCGAGTCTAAGAAGAAAAAGAAATGATAAAGAGTAGTGAGTTTTGAATTTTGAGTTGTAGTATCTGAACTCAAAATTCAAAACTCAAATTTTAAAACTCAAACTGTTATGTTTTTAGAGCAAGTCATTGAGGATTATTTGAAAAACTATGCCGATGTTCCTACGGAAAACCTTATATTGGTGACTCCCCATAGGCGTTCGGCACTTTTTTTGCGAGAGATTTTCGCTAAAAAATATCGCAAAGCCGGTATATCTCCAGAGTTTATCACCTTAGACAACTTATTAGAACGTATCTCAGGGATAAAAAAGATGCCAGAGGTACAAGGCTTATTTGAACTCTACAAGGTATATAAGGAAAATACCACTACTGAGCTAGATGATTTTGAAAAATTTGTTGGTTGGGGGAAAATGCTATGGAAGGACTTTGATGATATAGACCACTATCTCATTGCTTATAAGGATATATTCCCCTATATGGAGGCGATAAAGGAAGTAGAACATTGGTCACTGGGGGAAAAACTCACTGAAATGCAAGAAAAGCACTTGGCTTTTTGGCGTACTTTGGGTACTTATTACAATGCACTTCATAGTGAAATGCATAAGCAAAAGCAAGGTTACCAAGGCTTTATCGCACGAGTGGCTTGTGAGCAATTGGATTCTTACAAGAGGGCAAATGAAGAAAAACTACACCTATTTGTAGGCTTCAACTCCCTAAGTGTAGCACAAGAGAAGGTTATACAATATATTTTGGAGGAAATGCAGGGGGATATCTATTGGGATATAGAAAAACACTTTCTCAACAGCCAACACAGTGCAGGATTCTTTATAGAAAACTACTTGAACAAATGGAGATACTACCGAAGAGGTGCTATCCCTAAGTGGATTGTAGAGGATGATCTAGCTACAAACATAGAAGTATATGGCACTCCTAAGCAAGTGAATCAAATACATCTGCTCACTACTCTCTTAGAGCAAATCCCTACTGATGAGCTAGAGCAAACGGCCATCGTTCTTAGCGATAGTGATATGCTCTTGCCTCTATTGCAGGCGATAGATACCAATAAGCTCTCCATCAACATTACTATGGGGTACCCCTTGCAACAAACGCCTGTACATGATCTTATCTCAGCTTACTTCAAGTTATATATTTCAGGAAGATGGTATCACAAAGAAATAAAATCTCTCTTAGAACAACCTTTTTTAAGTAATTTGCTTTCTGAAAATTATAAAAAAGATACAATAACCTATATCAATGAACATAACTTATCCTATGTGTATAAAAAAGCATTGGATATATATAAAAAAGAAAAAGATAGTGTTATTATAGATTTACTTTTTGATGATGAAAAGAATATTTCAGTAAGTAAATTGATTAAAAATATTATAGAATTATTGTTTGTGATTAAGGAATCTTTGGAAAATGATCATAAAGAGAACTTATTGAACTTAGAATATTTGTACAACTTCTATGAACTTTTTAATCAGATCTATAACTTACAAGAAAAACATCATTTCATAGATAGTGTAAAGTCTCTGTACTATATCTATAATGATTTGTTGGTCAAACAAAAGCTCAACTTCAGAGGAGAACCTCTTAAAGGATTACAGATAATGGGTATATTGGAAGCACAGAATATACATTTTAAAAATATATTACTCACTTCCATGAATGAAGGCGTTTTTCCAAAAGGAAATACAGTTAATTCATTAATCCCTTTTGATGTAAGAGCTAATTTGGGACTTCCTACTTACAAAGAGTCGGATTATATGTATTCTTATTACTTTTACAGAATACTCCAACACTCAGAAAAAGCAATCCTATTTTATAATACAGAAACTGATGGACTCAAAGGAAGTGAAAAGAGCCGATTTATACTACAACTGCTCTCGGATTACAAGGTAAAACCAGAGGTGAGATTTCCGGAAGTAAAGATAATAGAACAACAACCCGTTGAGATTGTCAAAGACAAGCAAATAATAGATAAATTGGTCGCCATAGCTACAGGAAATGATCCCAAACATCGTAAGGGATTCTCTCCTTCATCACTTACTACCTATGTAAGAAATCCAATAGACTTTTACCAACAGCAAATTTTAGACATAAGAGATGATGCAGAAGTAGAGGAAATCGTAGAAGACCGCTCACTGGGGACTATTATTCATAGAATATTGGAATTACTTTACCAAGATTATAAAGGTAAAGTCATTTCCAAGCAGGATATAGATGAGATAAGGGGAAAAGTAAGTAAAACAACTGAAGAGGTATTCAAAGAGTACCAAAAGAATGAAGAGATAGCAGGTAAAAATATCTTTGTACAACGTACTATTGAGGAATATGTGATGAAATTCTTGGATATAGACCAGAGGAATGTATCCGATAATGTCGTAAAACTACTGTACTTAGAGGAAAAAATACAGATAGATGTCCAATTTGATGATTTTCCTTTCCCTATTCGTTTCAATGGAACGATAGACCGTGTAGAACAACGAGGTGAGGACATCTATATAGTGGACTATAAGTCGGGTATTGTAGAGAAAGGACAGGTAGCCCTCAATGAGAAAAAATGGGAAAATCTGATTCAGGATTATGAATACTCCAAGGCTTTCCAATTACTTATGTATTCCTATTTGTTGTTCAAAACGGGAATGATAGGGATGGATAAGCGTGTATATGTGGGCAACTATTCCTTTAGAAGACTCAAATTGGGATTCATAGGCTTTAGAAATGGTAAGGATAAGGATATAAGCCCAGTGGATACAGATGTGCGCACAGCATTTGAACAAAAGCTCTTACAGCTTCTCAAGGAGATATATGATCCTTCGCTGC
The DNA here is from genome assembly GCF_938029845.1 of uncultured Capnocytophaga sp. GTDB lineage: Bacteria > Bacteroidota > Bacteroidia > Flavobacteriales > Flavobacteriaceae > Capnocytophaga. The sequence goes on along the minus strand of NZ_CALHGG010000185.1, from coordinate 1,205 downwards.
CCTTTGTTGAAAAGTAGGTTAATGAAATTATGCGCTTGTATATCTTGGTATTATATTTTATTCCTATATTTGCACCCAAAAAATAATAGCAGATGTCTCCCAAAAAAATAGTGATCTTTATGCTTGGTGTATTGCTCTCTTTGTTATGGCTTACCTTTGTCAGCCGTGAGTATATGGATGAAGAGAATGAAGTAGCCCATGGAATAAAAATAGGTAGCTTCCAGATGAAGTATCCTACCTTTTGGGACATTTTCTCACGTAGTGAGCGAGTTACCAATGATAAGGCTATGGCAATTATACAGGGTAAAGAACCTGATTTAGCAGAGGTTAAAGATACTATGGGCACTGCGACTATGGTCAATAAGCATAAGTTTGTTTTCCCAGAGGATATGAATCAGCTACCTGACTCCATTAGCGCTTTCCTCTCGGGAGGGAATCCCCCCTTGGTGAGTAACGTGGAGGGACAGATATACTATCCTGAGCCAGCAGAGGATTTTGTCAGAAAACTACATAAGAAACTCAGTCAGCCCTCTTGCCGTATTCTTCACTATGGAGACTCCAAGATAGAGGGAGATCGTATTACTGCTTATTTGCGCAATGGTCTGCAAACCCTCTATGGGGGAACAGGCCCCGGTTACTTTCCTATCAAAATGCCTTATGGGCAACGTAGTATCATAGAACAAACCTCGGGCAACTGGTATCGCTATGCACTCTTCAATGCGGAACAACGCAAGAACAAAGACCTTTTGCAGAACAATCAGTATGGACTCTATGCTAATGTGTGTCGTTTTGCACCTGCACGAGGTGAAACGGCTGGACTTAAGACAGCTTCCTTTACCATATCTCCTTCTCATTCCTATTACAATAGGCTCAGTCAGTATAACCAAGTAACCATACATTATGGTAATTGTACAGTGCCTACCTTAATTACTGTTTATGAAGATAATACGGAGATAAGGAAAGATACCCTTATAGCAGATGGAGCCTACCATGCTTATAAGCTGAACTTTTCCGCCACTCCTAAGAAGCTCCGAGTACAGTTCTCTAGCACCAAAAGCCCTGATTTCTATGGAGTAACGGTAGGTAGTACTGAAGGGGTACAGGCGGATAATATCCCTACTCGTGGGGACTCTGGTTTCCATTTTACTCGTATCCAAGATACTTACGATGCAATGAGTCGTGAGTTGAAACCCGATATTATCATC
>NZ_CALHGG010000184.1 GCF_938029845.1 uncultured Capnocytophaga sp. | reverse complement strand
ACAATTTATTGCGTCTTAGTGTATAGATACAATTTATTGCGTCTTAGTGTGGAGGTACAATTTATTACATCTTAGTGTAGAGACGCAATTTATTACATCTTAGTGTATAGATACAATTTATTGCGTCTTAGTGTAGAAATATAATTTATTGCATCTTAGTGTAGAGATATAATTTATTGCGTCTTAGCATGAGTGAATATATAGGCAAGGAGTTAGGATTAAAACTCTCAACCTCATGGTCTCATGAGCTAATTAGCTCATTGTTAATAACTTTTTTCAAGAAAATTTTTCTTTTTGAGGGATTTTATATTGATAATGTAAAATATTGTATTTCAATTAGTTACAACTTCCAAATAGATGAAAGATCGTAAGAATCACTGCGTTAGCAAGTGAGGGTTATTGAAAATAAATGTCTTACGTTTTGTCAGTTAGTAAAAAGTTTGTATCTTTGCCCTCGCTTAAAAAAATATTTTATAAATGCCAACAATTTCACAATTAGTACGAAAAGGAAGAGCTAAAATAGCCAAGAAGAGTAAATCGGCTGCTTTGGATTCATGTCCTCAACGTCGTGGCGTATGTACGCGTGTGTACACCACTACCCCTAAGAAACCGAACTCTGCGATGCGTAAGGTAGCGCGTGTTCGCTTAACTAATGGTAATGAGGTCAATGCGTATATCCCAGGAGAAGGACACAACCTCCAAGAGCACTCGATAGTATTGGTAAGAGGCGGAAGAGTAAAAGATTTACCAGGGGTACGTTACCACATCGTACGTGGTGCTTTGGATACTGCTGGGGTAAATGGAAGAACCCAAAGACGCTCTAAGTATGGAGCTAAACGCCCTAAACCAGGACAAGCTGCTGCTGCACCAGCAAAAGGAAAGAAAAAGTAAATTTTTAAAACCGTCTAAAACAACCAAATGAGAAAGAGACAAGCTAAAAAAAGACCTCTTTTACCAGATGCAAAGTACAATGACCAATTGGTTACGCGCTTTGTGAACAACCTTATGTGGGATGGTAAAAAGTCAGTGGCTTTTAAGATTTTCTATGATGCAATTGATATCGTAGAACAAAAGAAGAATAATGATGAGAAAACAGCCTTGGAAGTGTGGAAAGATGCCCTCTCCAATGTAATGCCTCATGTGGAAGTACGTTCTCGCCGTGTAGGGGGTGCTACTTTCCAGATCCCTATGCAAATCCGTCCAGACCGTAAAGTGTCTATGGCGATGAAATGGCTTATCGGCTATGCGCGCAAGAGAAATGAAAAATCTATGGCGCAAAAATTGGCAGGAGAAATCCTCTCCGCAGCTAAAGAAGAAGGGGCTGCTGTTAAGAAGAAAATGGATACACATAAGATGGCAGAGGCCAACAAGGCATTCTCCCACTTTAGATTTTAATTCGTGAGGTAGTATGAGTAGAGATTTAAAATATACAAGAAATATTGGTATCGCAGCACACATTGATGCTGGTAAGACTACTACCACTGAGCGTATCCTTTTCTATACAGGTAAAACGCACAAAATAGGGGAAGTACATGATGGAGCTTCTACCATGGACTGGATGGAGCAAGAAGCTGAGCGTGGAATCACTATCCAATCGGCTGCCACCACTTGTAAGTGGAACTTCCCAACTGAAAATGGAAAACCTACTGCTGATGCAAAGGAATACCATTTCAATATTATAGATACCCCAGGTCACGTGGATTTCACCGTGGAAGTGAACCGCTCTCTCCGTGTATTGGACGGATTGGTGTTCCTCTTCTCTGCCGTTGATGGGGTAGAACCTCAGTCTGAAACCAACTGGCGCCTTGCTGACAACTACAAAGTACCTCGTATGGGCTTTGTAAACAAAATGGACCGTCAAGGTTCTGACTTCCTTAAGGTATGCCAACAAGTGAAGGACATGCTCAAATCCAATGCAGTGCCTATCGTATTGCCTATCGGTGAAGAAGCTGACTTCAAAGGAGTGGTGGATTTGATTAAGAACCGTGCTATCGTATGGCATGAAGAAACTCAAGGAGCTACTTTTGATATAGTAGATATCCCTGAAGATATGAAAGCTGATGTAGCTAAGTACCGTGCTCAACTTATTGAGGAAGTAGCAGGATATGACGAAGGTCTTTTGGAAAAATTCATGGAAGATGAAGACTCTATCTCTGAAGAAGAAATCCACAAAGCACTTCGTGCTGCCGTAATGGACATGGCTATTATCCCAATGACTTGCGGTTCTTCTTTCAAGAACAAAGGAGTACAGTTCATGCTTGATGCAGTATGCCGTTACTTACCTTCTCCATTGGATAAGGAAGCTATCGAAGGAACTAACCCTGATACTGGGGAACCAGCTCTTCGTAAGCCAGCGGTTGATGCGCCTTTCTCTGCTTTGGCCTTCAAGATTGCAACTGACCCTTATGTAGGTCGCTTGGCATTCTTCCGTGCTTATTCAGGACATTTGGACGCAGGTTCCTATGTGCTTAATACACGTTCAGGAAGCAAAGAGCGTATCTCTCGTATCTACCAAATGCACGCTAATAAGCAAAATCCTATCGAATACATTGAAGCAGGAGATATCGGAGCTGCAGTAGGATTCAAGGATATCAAAACAGGGGATACCCTTTGTGATGAGAAATATCCTATCGTACTAGAAAGTATGGTGTTCCCTGATCCAGTGATTGGTATCGCAGTAGAGCCTAAGACTAAGGCTGACGTAGATAAGCTCGGTATGGCCTTGGCTAAGCTTGCTGAAGAAGACCCTACCTTCCAAGTAAAAACAGACCAAGCCTCTGGACAGACAATTATCTCTGGTATGGGTGAGCTTCACTTGGATATCATCGTTGACCGTTTAAAACGTGAGTTTAAGGTAGAAGTAAACCAAGGAGAGCCACAAGTAGAGTACAAAGAAGCTATTACAGGTAAGGCTGACCACCGTGAAGTGTACAAGAAACAAACAGGGGGTCGTGGTAAGTTCGCTGATATCGTCTTTACTATGGAGCCTGCCGAAGAAGGAAAAGCAGGATTGGAATTCGTCAACGAAATCAAAGGTGGTAACATTCCAAAAGAATATATTCCTTCTATAGAAAAAGGATTCAAAGAAGCAATGAAGAACGGACCTTTGGCTGGCTTTGAAATGGATGCGATGAAGATTACCCTTAAGGATGGTTCTTTCCACCCTGTGGACTCTGACTCCTTGTCATTCGAATTGGCTGCTAAGTTGGGTTACAAGGAAGCCGCTCGTGCCGCCAAAGCTGTACTTATGGAGCCTATTATGAAGCTTGAGGTAATCACTCCAGAAGAAAACATGGGGGATATCGTAGGAGACCTTAACCGTCGTCGTGGTCAGGTAAATGACATGGGCGACAGAAATGGAGCTAAGGTAATCAAAGCCAACGTACCACTTTCTGAAATGTTCGGTTATGTAACTACCCTTAGAACCCTTTCTTCAGGTCGTGCTACATCTACTATGGAGTTCTCTCACTATGCAGAAACCCCTTCTAATATTTCAGAAGAAGTTATCAAAAAAGCAAGAGGTAATTAATTTGTAAAAGAAATGAGTCAGAAAATCAGAATAAAATTAAAATCATACGACCATAACTTGGTAGATAAGTCTGCTGAAAAAATCGTAAAGACAGTAAAATCAACAGGAGCAGGGGTAGTAGGACCTATTCCACTACCTACTCACAAGAAGTTATTTACAGTACTTCGTTCTCCGCACGTAAATAAGAAAGCCAGAGAACAATTTCAGCTAAGCTCTTACAAGCGTTTGTTAGACATTTATAGCTCTTCACCAAAGACTATTGATGCTCTTATGAAGCTTGAGTTACCAAGTGGAGTGGAAGTAGAAATCAAAGTATGATAAAAGCAAAGCGGAAGTTTTGCTTGACTTGTCCCAAAACAATAGCGTGAGGGAAAAACGGTAAAACTATTGATATTCAGGGTTGGAATACTTGACCCTGAATATCAAATTATAAAGTCAGGAGTACCCTGTAGGGCGGATGTTTTACAGGAGTTCCCCTTGATTTTGTTATCATAAAATGTAAATTCAAATTAAATATTTAAATATGTCTGGGTTAATCGGAAAAAAAGTAGGCATGACCAGCATTTTTGATGAAAATGGAAAGAACGTTCCATGTACAATCATAGAAGCAGGACCATGCGTAGTTACCCAAGTCAGAACCAAAGAGGTTGACGGGTATGAAGCTCTTCAACTTGGTTTCGATGACAAAAAAGAGAAGCACACTAACAAGGCAGAGGCAGGACATTTTGCCAAAGCGGGTGTAACTCCTAAAAAGAAACTTGTCGAGTTCCAAGGATTTGAGAGCACTTACAAAATAGGCGACGTGATTGCCGCTGATTTTTTTGTAGAAGGCGAATTTGTCGATGTAACAGGAACTTCCAAAGGGAAAGGTTTCCAAGGGGTAGTTCGCCGTCATGGATTTGGCGGGGTAGGACAATCCACCCACGGTCAGCATAACCGCCTAAGAGCACCAGGTTCAGTAGGTGCCTCTTCTTACCCTTCACGCGTATTCAAAGGTATGCGTATGGCAGGAAGAATGGGAGCTGAAAAAGTAACAGTACAAAACTTGAAAGTGTTAAAAGTAGTCGCTGAAAAGAACCTCCTTATTCTAAAAGGATGTGTTCCAGGACACAAAAATGCTTACGTAACGATTCATAAATAATGGAAGTAGCAGTATTAAACATACAAGGAAAAGAAACAGGAAGAAAGGTTACCCTTTCCGAGGCTGTTTTCGGGATTGAGCCTAATAATCACACTATTTACTTGGACATCAAACAATACTTGGCTAACAAGCGTCAAGGTACTCACAAGTCCAAAGAACGTAACGAAGTAGCAGGAAGTACCCGCAAGATCAAAAAACAAAAGGGAACAGGTACTGCTCGTGCAGGAAGCGTGAAGTCTCCTGTATTCGTAGGAGGAGGACGTATATTCGGACCTCGCCCTAAGGATTACACTCAGAAGCTGAACAAAAAAGTAAAACGTCTTGCTCGCCGCTCTATCTTGAGCCAAAAAGCACAACAAGGAGCTATTATCGTTCTAGAAGATTTCAATCTTCAGGCTCCTAAAACTAAGGACTTTACACAGATTTTGGCAGCTCTTGGTATCCAAGATAAAAAATCACTTTTTGTATTGACAGATACAAATAAAAATGTATATTTGTCCTCTCGCAATATACCTACAGTAAATACTGTAACAGCCTCAGAACTAAATACTTACGATATTGCTAACGCAACAAGAGTTGTATTGTTAGAGGGTGCCGTGGAGGTTATTCAATCAAATTTAACAAAGTAAGATTATGAGTATATTGATAAAACCAATCATTACAGAGAAAGCTACCAAGGATGCTGAGGACAAAAATCGCTATACTTTTTCAGTAGATAAGAAAGCGAACAAGATTCAGATCAAAAAAGCGGTAGAAGCTGCCTATGGCGTTACTGTAGAGAAGGTATACACACTCAATTATGCGCCTAAGCGTTCGGTACGTTACACTAAGAATGGCTTACAACTAAGCCAAACCAACGCAGTAAAGAAAGCAGTAGTGAGTGTAAAAGAAGGAGAAACAATCGATTTTTATAACACAATTTAAAAGACTGTATGTCAGTAAGAAAATTAAAACCCACGACCCCTGGTCAGCGTTTTAGAGTGGTAAATAATTACGATGCGATTACCACTGATAAGCCGGAAAAGAGCTTACTTGTTCCGTTAAAAAAGACAGGGGGTAGAAACAATCAAGGGAAGATGACCATGCGCTACATAGGTGGTGGTCATAAGAAAAAGTATCGTATTATCGATTTCAAAAGAAACAAGTTCGGTGTAGAAGCCACAGTAGTTTCTATTGAGTACGACCCAAACAGAACTGCCTTTATCGCCTTGGTGCAATACACCGATGGAGAGAAGCGATACATCATCGCGCCAGCAGGCTTGAAAGTAGGTCAAGTAATCGTATCAGGAGAGAATGTAGCTCCTGAAATCGGAAATGCGATGCCACTTTCTCAGATTCCGCTTGGAACAGTGATCAATAGCATCGAGCTTCGTCCTGGACAGGGAGCCAACATCGCTCGCTCAGCAGGTACTTTCGCTCAGCTTATGGCAAAAGAAGGTAAGTACGCCACTGTGAAGATGCCTTCAGGAGAGACACGTATGATTTTGCTTACATGCCTTGCTACTATCGGTGCAGTATCTAACTCAGATCATCAGTTAGTACTTTCAGGAAAAGCAGGTCGCTCACGTTGGCTCGGACGTCGTCCTCGTACTCGTGCCGTGGTAATGAACCCAGTAGATCACCCAATGGGTGGTGGTGAAGGACGCGCTTCAGGAGGTCATCCACGCTCACGTAAAGGTATCCCTGCCAAAGGTTACAGAACACGTTCTAAAACCAAGGCAAGTAATAAGTATATTGTAGAACGTAGAAAGAAATAAGTAAGATATGGCTCGTTCATTAAAAAAAGGTCCTTATGTTCATTACGCCTTGGAGAAGAAAGTACTCCAAAATAAGGAAACAGGAAAGAAAACCGTTATCAAAACATGGTCAAGAGCATCTATGATTACTCCTGACTTCGTAGGAGAAACCATCGCGGTACACAACGGAAAACAATTCGTTCCTGTATATGTTACTGAAAACATGGTAGGACACAAATTAGGAGAATTTGCCCCAACACGTTCCTTCAGAGGACACGCAGGAGCAAAAAATAAAGGTAAAAAATAAAAGCTATGGGAGTTCGTAAAAGAGAAAAAGCAATAGAGATTAAAGAAGCGAAACGAAATGTGGCTTTTGCAAAATTGAATAACTGTCCTACATCACCACGTAAAATGCGCCTAGTAGCTGACCTTGTACGCGGTGTAGCAGTTGAGAAAGCTTTGGCTATCTTGAAGTTCAACCAAAAGGATGCAGCTTCTTCTTTGCACAAGTTATTACTTTCAGCTATTGAAAACTGGAAAACAAAGAACGAAGGTGCTGATGTAGAAGCAGCTCAAGTATTCGTTAAAGAAATCCGTGTAGATGGTGGTGCGATGCTTAAGAGACTTCGCCCAGCTCCACAAGGAAGAGCACACAGAATTCGCAAACGTTCCAACCACGTAACCATCGTATTAGGAGCTAAAAATAACACTGAAAGCTAAGATAAAAGTATGGGACAAAAAACAAATCCAATAGGGAATCGCCTTGGAATTATCAGAGGATGGGAATCCAACTGGTACGGAGGAAATGACTACGGAGACAAATTGGCTGAGGATGACAAAATCAGAAAATATGTGCATACTCGTTTGTCTAAAGCTAGTGTTTCTCGTGTAATTATTGAAAGAACTTTGAAACTTGTAACCGTTACTATCACTACCTCCCGTCCTGGTAGCATTATCGGAAAGGGTGGTCAAGAGGTAGACAAGCTCAAAGAAGAACTCAAGAAAATTACTGGTAAAGATATTCAAATCAATATCTTTGAGATCAAAAGACCAGAACTTGATGCGCCACTTGTAGCTGCAAGTATCGCACGCCAGATTGAGAATCGTATCTCTTACCGTCGTGCTATCAAAATGGCTATCGCTGCTACTATGCGTATGAATGCTGAAGGTATCAAAATTCAAATATCTGGCCGTCTCAACGGTGCCGAAATGGCGCGCAGCGAGAACTATAAGGAAGGACGTATTCCTCTCTCTACCTTCCGTGCAGATATTGACTACGCTACCGACGAAGCACACACCACTTACGGACGTATGGGTATCAAGGTATGGATTATGAAAGGTGAAGTATATGGTAAAAGAGAGCTTTCTCCACTAGTAGGAATGACCAAGAAAAACCTCAGTGGTTCTTCCGCTTCCAAAGAAGGAAACTCTGATGCAAAACGTGCTCGCCGAAAAAAATAATATTTTAAAATCAGTAAGCAATGTTACAACCAAAAAGAACAAAATATCGTAAGGATCAGAAAGGACGCATGAAGGGGGTATCCCAAAGAGGGCATCAGCTTTCCAACGGTACATTCGGCATTAAGTCCTTAGAATCCGCTTTTATCACTGCTCGCCAAATTGAGTCTGCCCGTGTGGCTGCTACCCGTTATATGAAACGTGAAGGACAGCTTTGGATCAAAATCTTCCCAGATAAGCCTATTACCAAAAAGCCTTTGGAAGTACGTATGGGTAAGGGTAAAGGAGCTGTTGAGTACTGGGTAGCTGTGGTAAAACCAGGACGTATCCTATTTGAAGTAGGTGGAGTGCCTTTGGATATCGCCAAAGAAGCCCTACGCCTTGCCGCTCAAAAGTTACCCGTAACTACTAAGTTCGTTGTAGCGAGAGATTATCAAGATTAATTTTATTAACAATGAAACAGTCAGAAGTTAAAAATTTATCAGTCGCTGAGCTCGAGCAAAAGCTCACCGAACTTAAGAAAACGTATTCAGAATTAAAAATGGCGCACGCCATTTCTCCAATAGAGAATCCACTTACTATTCGCAGCCTTCGTAGAGATATCGCACGTGTAGCGAGTGAGTTAACCCGTAGAGAATTACAATAATCATTGTGGCTTTAATATGGAAAAGAGAAATTTAAGAAAAGAAAGAATAGGGGTTGTTACCAGCAACAAAATGGAAAAATCCATTGTGGTATCTGTAGTAAAACGTGTAAAACACCCTATGTACGGAAAATTCGTATTGCAAACTAAAAAGTTTGTTGCACACGATGAAAAAAATGACTGCAACATCGGAGATACCGTGCGCATTATGGAAACCCGCCCACTAAGTAAGACTAAGTGCTGGCGATTAGTAGAAATCATAGAAAGAGCGAAGTAATTATGGTACAACAAGAATCAAGATTAAAAGTAGCAGATAATACCGGAGCCAAAGAAGTTTTGACTATCCGTGTACTTGGAGGAACCAAACGCCGTTATGCCTCTGTAGGTGACAAGATCGTTGTTACGATCAAGGAAGCTTCTCCTACCGGAAGCGTGAAAAAAGGACAGGTTTCTACCGCTGTAGTCGTAAGAACAAAGAAAGAAGTAAGACGCCAAGATGGTTCTTACATTCGTTTTGATGAAAATGCTTGCGTACTGCTTAACGCTGCTGGTGAAATGAGAGGTACCCGTGTCTTCGGTCCTGTAGCACGTGAACTCCGTGACAAGCAGTTTATGAAAATTGTGTCATTAGCACCTGAGGTGCTTTAATCCATGCAATGATGATAAAGCTAAAAATAAAATCAGGCGATACCGTACAAGTAATCGCAGGCGACCACAAAGGGGAAAAGGGAAAAGTACTCAAAGTGGATCGTGAGAAAAACAGAGCTATCGTGGAAGGTGTGAACCTAGTATCCAAACATACCAAACCCAGCGCCCAAAACCCTCAAGGGGGCATCATCAAAAAAGAAGCTCCTATACACATCTCTAACCTTTCCCTCCTAGATCCTAAGAGTGGGGAGCCAACCCGTGTAGAGTATCAGGTGAAAGATGGCAAAAAAGTAAGAATTTCTAAAAAATCAAAACAAGTAGTGTAATTATGACATATATACCTAGACTCAAACAGGAATATAAGGAGCGCATAATTGCAGCTCTTAAAGAAGAATTTGGTTACAAGAATGTAATGCAAGTTCCTAAACTTGAAAAAATTGTAGTAAGCCGTGGAGTAGGTTCTGCTGTTGCTGACAAAAAGCAAATAGAATACGCCGTTGAGGAGCTTACCAAAATCACAGGTCAGAAGGCTGTAGCTACCACTTCTAAGAAGGACGTGGCTTCCTTTAAGCTCCGCCGTGGTATGTCCATCGGTGCTAAGGTAACCCTTCGCGGTGAGCGTATGTATGAGTTCCTAGATAGGCTCATCACTATTGCACTACCTCGTGTAAGAGATTTTCAAGGGATCAAAGCAACAGGATTTGACGGACGTGGCAACTATAACTTAGGAGTTACCGAACAGATTATCTTCCCAGAGATTGACATTGATAAAATCAACAAAATCGCAGGTTTCGATATCACTTTCGTTACTTCAGCTCGTACCGACAAAGAAGCAAAATCATTATTAACCGAATTAGGATTACCTTTTAAAAAGAATTGATATGGCCAAAGAATCAATGAAAGCTCGTGAAGTGAAAAGAGCTAAATTGGTAGCAAAATATGCTGAAAAACGCAAAGCTCTTAAAGAAGCTGGTGATTATGAAGCCCTACAGAAGCTGCCTAAAAATGCATCTCCTGTACGTTTGCACAACCGTTGCAAGCTCACAGGACGCCCTAAGGGATATATGCGTACATTTGGTATCTCGCGTGTACTTTTCCGTGAAATGGCAAACAAAGGACTTATTCCAGGGGTAAAAAAAGCAAGTTGGTAATTTAAAAAAAAGAAATTTATGTACACAGACCCAATCGCTGACTACTTAACACGCATTCGTAATGCAAGTAATGCAGGGCACAGAGTAGTAGAAATACCTTCTTCAAACCTTAAGAAAGAGATTACCAAAGTCCTTTTTGACCAAGGCTATATCCTTAGCTACAAGTTTGAAGACAATGATGTACAAGGTACTATCAAAATAGCCCTCAAGTACGATAAAGAAACCAAAGAACCTGTGATCAGAAAGATAGTACGTGTAAGTACTCCAGGACTTCGTAAGTATGTAGGGGCTAGCAAGCTTCCACGCGTATTGAGCGGACTTGGTATCACTATCGTTTCTACCTCTAAGGGAGTAATGACAGGCAAGCAAGCCAGAGCTCTTAACATAGGAGGAGAAGTAATTTGTAATGTTTACTAAAAAAATAGACTTAAAACAATGTCAAGAATAGGTAAAGCACCCATCAGTATTCCTCAAGGAGTGACTATTACTATCAAAGATAATATCATCACTGTTAAAGGAAAACTCGGCGAATTAACCCAAGTGGTTAAAGACGTTGCTGTAAAGCAAGAAGATGGACAACTCATAGTGGAAAGACAATTAGATACAAAGCAAGGTAATGCCCTACATGGACTTTATCGTGCACTACTACACAATATGGTAGTAGGGGTATCTGAAGGTTTTACCAAAGAGTTAGAACTTGTAGGGGTAGGTTACCGTGCTACTAACCAAGGTCAAAAATTGGACTTAGCACTCGGTTTCTCTCACAATATCCTTATGGAACTCCCTCAAGAAATTAAAGTAGAAACTATCAACGAGAAAGGTAAGAACCCTATCATTAAGCTTACTTCTCATGATAGACAATTGTTAGGACAAGTAGCAGCTAAGATTCGTTCTTTCCGCAAGCCAGAACCTTACAAAGGAAAAGGTGTCAAGTTTGTAGGTGAAGAACTTAGAAGAAAAGCAGGTAAATCAGCTTAAAAAGTAACACAATGGCATTATCAAAAATAGAAAGAAGACAACGTATTAAGTACAGAATCAAAAAGACCGTTTCTGGAACTGCTCAAAAACCTCGCTTAGCGGTTTTTAGAAGCAATAGCGAAATCTATGCACAAATTATAGATGATACCAAGGGTGTTACCTTAGTAGCAGCCTCTTCTCGTGATAAAGATCTAAAAGCTTCAGGTACCAAGACCGAAAAAGCAAAACAAGTAGGAGAAGCTATCGCTAAAAAAGCCTTAGCTGCAGGTATCGAAACTATTTCTTTTGACAGAGGTGGTTATTTGTATCATGGACGTGTAAAATCCTTAGCAGAAGGAGCAAGAGAAGGCGGACTTAAATTCTAAGAAACTATGTATCAGAACTATAAAAATGTAGAATATGTAAAACCAAGCGGCTTAGAGCTAAAAGACCGCTTGGTAGGCGTACAACGTGTAACCAAGGTTACCAAAGGAGGACGCGCGTTCGGCTTCTCGGCTATCGTGGTGGTAGGCGATGAAAATGGCGTGGTAGGACAAGGACTCGGAAAATCTAAAGAGGTTTCCGAGGCTATCGCCAAAGCGGTAGAAGATGCTAAGAAAAACTTAGTACGTATTCCGCTACATGGAACTACCCTTCCTCACGAACAAAAAGGAAAATTCGGTGGAGCACGTGTATATCTCCAACCTGCCGCAGAAGGTACTGGAGTAATTGCCGGTGGGGTAGTACGTGCTGTGTTGGAATCCCTAGGAGTACATAATGTACTTTCCAAATCTCAAGGTTCTTCCAACCCTCACAATGTGGTAAAAGCAACTTTTGACGCCCTTTTGAGACTCAGAAGCGCTAAAACTATTGCCGAGCAACGTGGCATTTCCTTGGATAAAATGTTTAAAGGTTAATATCTAACACTCATGGCAAAGAAAATTATCGTAAAACAAACACGTAGTAGCATAAAGCGTGATAAAACCCAGAAACTTACCCTTATCTCTTTGGGATTAGGCTCTATCGGGAAAGTAGCTACACATGAGGCTACTCCAAGTATCTTGGGAATGATTAATAAAGTAGAACACTTAGTTTCTGTACAAGAAGCATAATAAAAAGGACTATTAATTATGAATTTAAGTAATTTGAAACCTGCACAAGGTTCAGTACACAAAGATGGGAAGCGCGTAGGTAGAGGACAAGGTTCTGGTAAAGGTGGAACCTCCACTCGTGGACACAAAGGAGCTAAATCTCGCTCTGGTTTCTCTACTAAAATCGGTTTCGAAGGGGGACAAATGCCTCTTCAACGTCGCGTACCAAAATTTGGTTTCAAAAACTTCAACCGTAAGGAATATACAGGTATCAACCTCGGAAAACTACAAGAACTTGTAGATAAGGGCGTAGTTACCGACACCGTGAATTTGGATATCCTCGTGGAAAACCGCTTGGCTAAAAAATCCGACTTGGTGAAAATCCTTGGTGGAGGTGAGTTGAAAACAAAACTTAAAATCTCTGTTCATAAGTTTACAGCAAGCGCTAAAGAAGCTGTTGAAAAATTAGGAGGAGAGGCTATAACGCTCTAAGAATTAATATTTTATGAAGAAGTTTATAGAGACCTTAACGAATGTTTGGAAGATAGAGGAGTTACGCAATCGCATCATTCTCACCTTGGGGATTTTGTTGGTGTACCGCTTTGGTGCCCACATTATCCTTCCAGGGATTGATGCTGAACAGTTGAGCAAACTCACTCAGAGAACTTCGGAAGGAGGCTTGTTGGATATCCTTAATGCCTTTACAGGAGGTGCTTTCGCTAAGGCCTCTGTATTTGCTTTAGGGATTATGCCCTATATCTCCGCTTCTATCGTAGTGCAACTTATGGGAATCGCTATTCCTTACTTGCAGAAACTACAACAAGAAGGCGAAAGCGGTCGCAGACGTATTAACCAGATTACCCGCTGGCTAACCATAGCAATTTGTATTGTACAAGCTCCTGCTTATTTGTACTCTATCAGCGCCTTAGGGGTGCCTGATGAGGCTTTTATTCAAGGAAAAGGCTTGGGCTTTATCATTCCTTCAGTAATGATACTAGTAACTGGTACTGTTTTTGCTATGTGGCTTGGTGAGAAAATCACTGATAAGGGGGTAGGAAATGGTATTTCCTTACTCATCATGGTGGGGATTATTGCTCGTATGCCACACGCTTTCTTCGGTGAGATGAATAGGGTACACAGCCCTATGTTGGTAATTGTGGAAATCCTCTTGTGGCTCTTGGTGATCTTAGGGTGTATCTTCCTCACTTTAGCGGTAAGACAAATCCCTGTACAGTATGCTAGACGAACCACTGGCGGACAGGTAGAAAAGAATATCTTCGGAGCAAGACAATACATTCCCCTAAAGCTTAACTCAGCTGGGGTAATGCCTATCATCTTCGCACAAGCTATTATGTTCGTTCCTGCAGCCTTGGCGGGACTCTCTAAGTCCGAATGGGCACTAAGCATACAGAATGCTTTCCGTTCACCTTTTGAGTTCTGGTACAATGTGCTCTTTGGACTACTGATCATCATCTTTACTTACTTCTATACTGCCATTACAGTACCAAGTAATAAGATGGCAGATGACCTCAAGCGCAACGGAGGCTTCATACCAGGAGTAAAACCAGGACAGGAGACCAGTGAGTACTTGGACAAAATCATGTCGCTCATTACCTTCCCAGGCTCTCTATTCTTAGTGGCTATTGCTGTACTTCCTGCCATAGTCAATAAGATACCTTTGTTGGAGATAGACCAACAGTGGGCTTTGTTCTACGGAGGTACATCCTTGCTCATCCTTGTAGGGGTGGCTATTGACACTATGCAGCAAGTGAATTCATACCTACTCAATCGCCACTACGATGGCCTTATGAAAACAGGTAAAAAGAGAAGATAATGGCAAAGCAAGCAGCGATAGAACAAGATGGAACCATTATAGAGTCCCTCTCTAATGCAATGTTCCGCGTGGAATTGGATAATGGTCATGTGGTAACTGCCCACATCTCAGGGAAAATGCGTATGCACTACATAAAGCTACTCCCAGGCGATAGGGTAAAGCTCGAAATGACACCTTATGACCTTACCAAAGCACGCATCACTTACCGATATTAATAATAAAATTCGTTTTTAAAAACAGACAACAGATGAAAGTAAGAGCATCTATTAAGAAAAGAAGCCCCGAGTGCAAGATTGTGCGTCGTAAAGGGGTATTGTACGTAATTAACAAAAAGAATCCGAGATTCAAACAAAGACAAGGATAAATTATGGCACGAATAGCAGGTATTGACTTACCAAAACACAAAAGAGGCGTCATAGGACTTACCTACATTTTTGGAATTGGTAGAAGTAGAGCTAAAGAAATTTTGAAAACAGCTCAAGTAGATGAAGACATCAAAGTAAACGAATGGAACGACGAGCAAATCACTCGTATCCGTGAGGCAGTTTCTTCTTACAAAATAGAAGGTGAACTACGTTCTGAAGTTCAGTTGAACATCAAGCGACTTATGGATATTGGTTGCTACCGCGGTATCCGCCATCGTTCAGGGTTGCCTTTGCGTGGTCAAAAAACGAAGAATAACTCTCGTACAAGAAAAGGAAAACGAAAAACTGTTGCTAACAAGAAGAAAGCAACTAAATAATAAGTAGCGATATGGCAAAAACAAATACAAAAGTTACCAAAAAACGTAAAGTAGTTATAGAATCATCTGGAGAAGCGCATATCTCAGCTACTTTCAATAACATCATCATTTCCTTGACTAACAAAAAAGGAGACGTGATTTCTTGGTCTTCTGCAGGAAAGATGAAGTTCAGAGGTTCTAAAAAGAATACACCTTATGCAGCACAAGTAGCTGCCGAGGATGCTGCAAAAGTTGCTTTTGACGCAGGTCTTAAGAAAGTACGTGTATTCGTAAAAGGCCCTGGAGTAGGACGTGAGTCTGCCATCCGTAGCATTCACAATGCAGGAATTGAAGTTACTGAAATCATCGACGTAACCCCACTTCCACACAATGGTTGTCGCCCTCCTAAAAGACGTAAAGTATAACACTTAACCCCGAGAGAGGCTCCGATTATCGAAGGATAAGCCTTAATTCATAATCCTCTCTCCACTAATTTAAAATTATAAAATGGCAAGATATACAGGCCCAAAAAGCAAAATCGCTCGTAAGTTTGGTGAAGCGATTTTCGGTGAAGATAAGTCTTTTGCTAAAAAGAACTATCCACCAGGACAGCATGGAATCAACCGTAAAAGAGCAAAACGCTCTGAATATGCAATCCAGCTACAAGAAAAACAAAAAGCAAAATATACCTATGGTATCTTGGAACGTCAGTTCCAAAATATGTACGAGAAAGCACGTCGTAGCAGAGGGGTAACAGGTGAGATCTTACTCCAACTCTGTGAAGCCCGCCTTGACAATGTAGTATATCGTATGGGTATTGCTCCTTCTCGTCGTGCTGCACGTCAGCTCGTTTCTCACCGTCATATTACTGTAAATGGCGAAGTGGTAAATATCCCTTCTTACTCCCTAAAACCAGGTGATGTAGTAGGAGTACGCCACAAATCACAATCTCTTACTGTGATCGAAAACGCCCTCTCAAGTAATAGCTCCGTGTACGAATGGATCACTTGGAACCCTGAAAAAATGGAAGGTACCTTCGTAGCACTCCCTCAGCGTATCCAAATACCTGAAAACATTAAAGAACAATTAATCGTAGAGTTGTACTCTAAATAATACTAGTCAGCAGTCAGATTATGGCATTATTCAATTTTCAAAAACCAGATAAGGTTATCATGATTGAATCCTCTGAGTTCGAGGGCAAATTCGAGTTTCGCCCTCTAGAACCAGGTTACGGACTCACCATTGGTAACGCATTACGACGAGTGATGCACTCCTCTCTCGAGGGCTACGCAATCACTTCGGTTAAAATAGACACGGTAGAACATGAATTCTCTACCATCGCAGGAGTAGTAGAAGACGTTACCGAGATTATTTTGAACTTGAAGCAAGTGCGTTTCAAACTGCAAACAGAAGGTACTGACCATGAAAAGGTCTCTATCTCTGTTACAGGAAAGAAACAATTGACTGCGGGTGATTTTCAAAAATTTATAACAGGTTTTCAAGTACTCAATCCAGATTTAGTAATCTGTAATATGGAACCTACAGTGAATATCAAAATGGATATCACTATAGATAAGGGTATGGGTTACCTCTCTGCCGAGGAAAACGCTAAGCCTAATATGCCTATGGGTACCATTCCTACCGATGCTATCTTTACCCCTATCAAGAATGTAAAATATAGTATCGAGAACTACCGTGTAGAGCAAAAAACCGATTACGAAAAGCTGATTTTTGAAATCAAAACAGATGGCTCCATACATCCTAAGGATGCCCTTATGGAAGCGGCCAAAACATTGATTCACCACTTCATGCTCTTCTCTGATGAGCGTATCACTATTGAGCCTGAAGAAGTCGTTCAGCCTGAAAGCTATGACGAGGAATCACTCCACATGCGCCAGCTCCTTAAGACTAAGCTCATAGATATGGATCTCTCTGTACGCGCACTAAACTGCCTCAAAGCAGCCGAAGTAGATACCCTAGGCGATTTGGTTTCTTTTACTAAAACAGACTTGATGAAATTCCGTAACTTTGGTAAAAAATCTCTTACCGAACTCGATGAACTCGTGGAAAGCAAGGGACTCACCTTCGGAATGGATCTCTCAAGATACAAATTAGAGAAAGAGTAATAAATTCTGTTATAATACATTAATTCAACGAAAATGAGACACGGAGATAAAATAAATAATTTAGGAAGAACCGCCGCTCATAGAAAATCTATGTTGGCGAATATGGCTTGCTCCCTGATACAACACAAGCGTATCAACACTACCTTGGCAAAAGCGAAGGCATTGAAAGTGTTCGTAGAGCCTTTGATTACCAAATCAAAAGAAGACACTACCCACAACCGTCGTGTAGTATTCAGCCGCTTGCATAACAAATATGCTGTTACAGAGCTTTTCAGAGACATTTCAGTAAAAGTAGCCAACCGTCCAGGAGGATACACTCGTATCATCAAGTTGGGTAACCGTTTGGGGGACAATGCTGAAATGGCACTTATCGAGCTAGTAGACTATAACACTACTTATGATGTGAAAGCAGGTAAGAAGAAGAAAACTACTCGTAGAAGCCGCGGAGGTAAGAAAGCAGAACAAGCTGCTCCTCAACAAGAAGGAACAACTTCTGAAGCATAAAACAAAAAACCGCTCCAATTTTGGAGCGGTTTTTTTAATCAGAGAAAGTTTTTTTGTTGGTAGAGGAAAGGTAATTCTTCAACAGAGCAAAAGATTTTGGATTATATCACATAAAAAGAGGTTTTTGCTTAGTACTCCTAAAGCTATAGATCTCTATTGTATTTTCCTGGATGAGAACCTTATAATATAAGACAAATTTTCCTTTTAGGAAGAATATCTTGAATAGATTTAGCTTTTTACTATATTTTGAAGAGAGATAAGGATTTTCTGATATTTTACTTTCAACTTCTTTTGTGGCTTCCATTATTTTGAGAGAGTACTCATAAGAACCATTATGCTCATACCAATAATCGAGGGTATCATAATAGCTCATTTTGGCTCCAAATGTCCATTTTATCTTCATGACATCTTACCCATTAATCGTTGTAAGGCTTCTTGATGAACCTCTTCACTATCAGTGAGTAGACCTAGTTTTGATTGTTGCTCGGCTTGTTCTAAGCTCCTAAGTTCTTCTTCAGTTAACTCATAATAAAAATCATTTTCTTGATAAGAATTTGGGGCATTTTCTAACAAATGGTTATACTCTTCCATAGGGACAATAGCGAAGAGTGCATTACCATCATTATCAGTTATAAATTGATGTTTTTTCATAAGTTGAATTTTTTCGCAAATGTATAAAAAAATCTGCAATAGGTCTAATTTTTCTTTTTATAAGGCAAGTTACCTTAGTGGTGTTTAGTAGTTAATAACTATAAAATAAAGACCATCCTAGACATATGAGGATGGTCTTCTTTTTACAGCATTCAATTTTTGAGTTTATTTGTAGGCAGTACCTTCCATGACAACATTATTGACGGGGGTCATGGTAAAGCTGTCCGTGGTAACAAGAATGATAGTAGCACCAAGTTTGGTGGCTTGTTCTTTCATTTTCTCAGTAGCATCTTTTCGTAATCTGGATTGCATACCAAATAACTGGCTGGCCTCACCCTTTACATCACCTAAGCGGGTGCGCCCTTTGATGTCCTCAGGGTTTTTGGTTAGGATAATTTCCTTATCAGCAGTAGCTTCTGTATCAGTACTTTCTTTTACAGGGACACTTCCATCGGTGAAGCACATTCCGACCATACTGACATTATTGATAGGGCTCATGGCAAACTCATCTACAGAGAGAAGTACCGCAGTAGCCCCAAGTTTGGCAGCTTCTTGTTTGAGTTTTTTGGTGGCTTCATCTCGTAGTTTAGATTGTTTTCCATAGAAACGAGCTGCTTCTGCGGACACTTCCCTTAAGCGTTGTAACCCCTTTACATCCTCGGGGTTTTTAGTAACGATTATTTTTTCCCAATCATTATTTTGGGAAAGACCTATCTGTGATAGAAAGAATAGGCCGAATAAGAAAAACAATTTTCTCATAGGTTATAGTGTTTGTTTAGGTATTATAAACTTACTATCCGTTGGTATATTTAAGAATCTCTCTAAGTTCCAAATAACGTTTGATATCTTGGAATATTTTTACTGGAGTAATAAAGAACCCAATAAGACCAGATATAACGGCTTTCACTACAAAATAGATAAACCAACCAACAATGGGGAGTACTAAAAACATAGAAGGTGTGATAGAGTTTAAAGCTCTCCATCCGTATTGGATACTTATACCTCCATAAAATGTAGCTATAAGGGCAGCTGTAGAAAGAGCAGTACCTTTGTCTTTTTCTATATTACAAGAAAAAACAGTCATGAAAAAGGCCACAATAAGGATAATAGCCCATCGCTTTATCATCTCGGACTTCTCTTTACGGATACGTTTCAGGTTACAGGAATCGCAGATAGGGTCGGTGTACTTATGAGCACACTCATTGCAAAGGCCTTTGCCACAATCTATACAAGTACCTACAGCAGGTTGATCAATATGATTATAACAGTTCATGATATAAGGGGGGTTATATTAATGGATTTCACTACTATTTATAGACTTGCCAGCCTTTATCCTCTGTCTTTTGGAATTTGACTCCCTTTGTAAAGGAATCTGTTTGATCATCAAAAATAAAGAAAGGGGTTTTGTCCTTTTTGACAAAAGTAGCTTCTGCAGAAGCCACATTCATCTCAGGGATAATGTGAATATTAGAGACCTTATCTAACTCAGCAGTATAGGTCTTCATAGTATTTTCATAAACATCATCATTATATTTCCCTGTCTCTAACAGATAGTCTTTGGATTTATCAGTAAGAGTAATAGAATAGAACTTTTCAAATTCTCCTTCCATCATTTTTCTCAGCCAATCTGATATAGGTTTTTCAATAACAGAGATTTTTAGATAACCATCTCCTTGTAGTTCTTCATAAAGTTTATACTTTTCTTCATTCAAAAAACCGTCTTTAACTTCTCCTGTATAGATAATAATTTCTCCATACATGGGTTTTTCTTTAAGAGATTCTTTTACTAAATCTTCTGCCTTAGAGGAAGAAAGTTTGCCAGAACAGGCACCTAAAAGGAGCCCAATAGTCAAAAATGCTAAAATTTTTTTCATGTAATTGAATTATTTAAGTTATTAATAATGAATTAGATATAAAGGTTTTCTTTCTTTGTAGAACTATTTTACAAATATAGTATG
Organism: uncultured Capnocytophaga sp.; assembly: GCF_938029845.1. Classification (GTDB taxonomy): domain Bacteria; phylum Bacteroidota; class Bacteroidia; order Flavobacteriales; family Flavobacteriaceae; genus Capnocytophaga. Next base: position 16,755 of record NZ_CALHGG010000184.1, on the reverse strand, counting down.
AAAAAAATCAGCTGATTATGCTGAAAATAGATATTTTTACCCTATTTTTGCATGAAAATACAAGAGATGAACGAAATAGTAGGCGAGAAAATCAAAAACCTCCGCAAAAGTAGAAACCTATCCCAAGAGGAAGTGGCGGAATTCATACATGTATCCCAATCTACCTATGCCCGTATAGAAAGCGGCGCAAGTAATTCATGGGCAGGCTATATCCTCCCTCTCTGCGAACTTTTCGGCATACAACCCGAAGAGCTCCTTAAAACCGACCATATCGTCATCAATAACAATAATACTTCCTGTGAAAATTCAGGAAACGCTTATGTCTTTAACCAACTCTCGGATAAGCTCATAGAGCAATATGAAAAACGCTTGGCTGAGAAAGACAGCCTTATCGCCTATCTGCAAAAAGAGCTAGAGGAACTGAAAACTCAAAGGATAAAAACTCAAAACTAAATCGTATGACAATGAAAACTGATTTTAAAGTAGGACAACGTGTATGGGTTTCTCCACAACTTACAGGCAAAGCCGATTGGGTGGAGGCAACAATCACAGAGGTAGAACACAATCCTTTTGTAGGTATCGTTATTGAAGTAAAAACAGATGCAGGTGAGCTTTTTTTTGAAAAAGAAGATATGTTTAAACCTTTAGAAGCATTGGAGTTATGTATGCTATAGCTTTTGATCTCATCATATCAGAACTTAAAAAGCATTATAAAGATCCTTATTACAATGCTTATACAGAAGTTAAGAGAACACTCAAAAAAAATGATTTCTATTGGATACAAGGAAGCACCTATGCAACTAAGGGAGATCTGAGAACACTCTTTAGGGCTATACAGAGTTTAAAAAACCTACAATGGTTTTGTCTCTCTGTAAGAGATATACGTGCTTTTAAGATAGAGGATTACTCAGACTTTACTGAGGAATTTCAAGAAGCTACAAAATCAGGAAAATTTAAAACTATTTTGTAAAATCCCTAAAGTTGTTGTATCTTTGTGGCATAAAATTTATGAGTTATGTACACAAAATACGAGCAAACAGCTCATTATATCCAACAATTTATCACCGAGGGCACTCCTGAGTTTGCTATTATACTCGGTTCGGGTCTTTCTTCCTTACAAGCAGAGGTAACTCCTATTGTGGAAATCCCTTATGCTGGGATTCCAAACTTTCCCCAATCTACTGTGGAGGGACATGGTAATAAGCTTATATATGGAACCTTATCGGGTAAGTATGTCCTACTGATGAGTGGTCGCTTTCACTACTATGAGGGCTATCCTATGGCAGAGGTAACCTTCCCTATTCGTATCTTCCATCTTTTAGGTATCAAAAAATTGATCGTTTCCAATGCCTCAGGAGGTGTTAATCCCAACTTCTCCATAGGAGATATTATGCTTATTCGTGACCACATCAATATGTTCCCAGAACACCCTTTGCGAGGTAAGAACTTAGAAAAATTTGGCACTCGCTTTCCAGATATGAGTCAGGCTTATGATCGTGAAATGATTGATTTGGCGGAGACTATTGCCATGGAACAAGGAACTCACTTGCAGAAAGGAGTATATGTAGGTTTGCAAGGTCCTACCTTTGAGACGCCTTCAGAATATGGTATGGTACGAGCCATAGGAGGAGATGCAGTAGGAATGAGCACGGTACCTGAGGTGATCGTTGCCCGTCATCAAGGAATGAGAGTCTTTGCGCTATCCATTATTTCCGACTTAGGAGGTAAGGATATCTCTCCCAATGTATCCCATACAGAGGTACTCAATGCTGTGAATGCTACCATGCCCAAGGTCTTGGCATTGGTAAGAGAATTTGTCAAGAGAAGCAAGTAAATAGTGACAAGTGACCAATGCTTCAGGTACTTCCGATAGTAGAAAAGATTGGTTTGCGGTAGGGGATTACTTGAGGATATTGTAGTCCCAATAGCCTATCTGTTAGATACTTGTCTTGCGGCACAGGACGAATATAAATTACTATTGAAATACTTTAGAGTGGGGTAGGGATTAATAGATAGTGGTTAGTTATCAGTATTTTGAAAACTAACCACATACCACTAATTACTAAAGAAACTGTATTTATTTCAGTAGGGCATACTCGAATACCGGATAGCCACGTTCTCCATCTTCTTTGGAAAGTGCTAAGAAGCGGAGCTTGTATAGGTTGCCACTACCATCTTTGATAATATAGAAGATGGTATCCGCTAATTTTCTATCATAAGTACTTCTCCAAGAAGCACCTATGCCCAATTGGTGGTTGAGCTTAGGATCATCGAAGTTGATTTCGCTGGCTTTGGCTTTGTCGTAGGCTGCATATTCAGTGTCGAGTTTTTCGGCTTTATCCACAGTTACTTTCTTCACTTTTACGCCATTATAGAAATTGTTGGTAACCATATCGGCAAAGTAGTAGGTGATTTCATCTCCACCTCTCATAGCGGTATAGTTCGTAAGTCCTGTAAAGGAGATGTCCCACTTGGTTTTTTCAGGTTGAACATTTACTATTTTCTCTTGATTGAGACTTACGAAGACAAAGTTATAAGCGGGGTTTTTCTTAACGGTGATGGACTTGGCTGTAGTCTCGTTAAGGTTGGCATAGTGGATTACGTAGTCATTACCGCTTCGGGTGATACGTACTTTCTTGAAACCTCTGGCTTCGCCATCGAGGGCAGTGGCTCCTTTCTCAGGAGTAGTAGTACCTATGGCAAAGCCCATATTTACCAAATAAACTTTGTTATCAGCCTCTGTGGTGGATACCTCGGCGATAGCGGTTTGTCTTCCCTTGGTGTTTTGGGCGGACTTGAGTTCTCCCCAAGGACTATCTACATAACCTAAGTTGGCAGCAGTAGTGAAGCCCACGCTTACTGAAGGGTCTTCGGTTTGTATGGCTGTGATGTCGTTGGTATCGAGCTGTTTGGCCGCCATTTTCACGGTACTATTGAGGATCACTCTGAAATCATCTCCACAATAGAAACCAAAGTCCCAAGAGTCTCTCTTTACAGTAGTTTCATTCTTGGCAGAGAGGTCTACGAATACCTGATTGGGTTCGTTAGGCCCTCCTACAGAAGGCTTGAATACCCCACCTTCGCTTACGCTCTCGGGTTGTTGGGGTTGTTGGGGTTGCTGAGGTTGCTGAGGTTGTTCGGCAGGTTTGTCATCGTCTTTTGAACAAGCGGCTATCGCAAGGCTGAAAAGCGATAGCAATAATATACGTTTTTTCATGTATAATAAAAATTAATAGTTAATATCCAAATTATAAGTAAGTTTGAGGAAGAAAGTTCTTCCATATCCAAGCAATACACTTGAGGAAGTATTGTGTCCTTCGGTGGTTAGCGTACGCTTGACATCGGTAATGTCCAAGAGGTTTCTTGCCCCAAGGGTAAGTTCTAATTTTTTACCTAAGAAGGGCTGTTTGATAGAAGCGTCGAGCCAGCCGTAAGGGTCAACTTCGGAGACTATATAACCATTGGTAGTGGCTGCCCATAGCTGAGACTTGCCAGCCCATTTGTAATAGCCCGATACAGAAGTGCCCCACTTAGGGAGGGTATAGGTAAGTCCTGCATTGATACCCATATTGAGCAAATAGCGATCATCTGTCTTGTGGACATTGTTGTTAATAATCTGAGAAATCCAAGTAAAGGAAGCCCCTATGTTGGCTTCGAGATTTTCATCCAAACTGATAGCATTGGTAGAAGCTAAGTTGATGTAATTATATTTGCTAATGTTGATATTCTGATACTTAGGGGTAGAGCCTTCGTACCCGATGAGCGCATTGGTGATACGGTCTTTGATACGGTTGTGGCTTAGGGAAAGCTGGTTCTTCATCATAAGGTCATCACAGAAGAGGGTTATTTTCTTTAGGCTGGTATCGAAAGACAGGCTACTTTCAGGGGTAAGGTTCTCATTTCCAAGGAAATAATGTCCTTCAAAAATAATATTGGAGAACAATTCATAGAAGTCGGGCGTACGGTAAGACCTTCCTACAGAGGTACGCCATTCGAGGTTTTCAGGTAACAGATAACGAGCACCTATTGAGAAAGAATATTGGTTTTCGAATAGAGATTGGAATGAATAACGGCCGCCCAATCCCATAGAGAAATTGGGAGTAAAGTGATATTCAGAGACTAAGAAACCATCATAGTTGTCAATACTTTCGTTTACCTCCTTGGTTCTGTTCTGAGCAGCATTTACGACGGCAAACCCCTTGTTTTTAGTAGCTTCATATCCTATGGAAAGGGCGAGCTTTCTGTCATAGAAACTCTTAGATAGTTCTCCCTTGGAATAGCCTACCTTCATCGCCTCCACCCTCTCAGTGGTATTGTTAGTCTCCAATCGTCGGCTGATGATATATCTAAAGTACTCATCATCACGTGTTTGTTCCTGGTAAGAGAGGGAAAAATTATAATTGAGCCAGCCACTCCCATTGATATTGAGATGATGGAATTGTCGCTTATAGAAATAGCGACGGTCGTTTCCGAACTTATAGCGCCCCCATTGGTCATTATAGCCCGATTTGATACTTCGGTCATAGAAGCTAATGTCCTGATTCATAAGTTCAAACTTATAAAAAGTATTGAAGCGTTCTTTCTTGTAATTGATTACCGCATTGGTTTGCAAATAGTTACGAGGTAGGAAGCGGTAGCCTCTATTTTGGTCGTTATACAATACATATTTACCATTGTAGTTACCTAAGAATCCGTTGAATTTGTTGCGAGTAGTTCCTATGGAGAACATCCAATGGTCGTTGAGGTTATGTGAAGCCTTGAAGTTTTGGATATGTCGGCCTCGGGTGGTAAGGTTATATTCTTTTCCGACACTTTCTTCTTGTAAGGAATAGGTAAGATTCCATTTATTATCGGCATGTCGTTTGGTAATGATATTCAGTATACCAGTAATAGCATTGGCACCGTGGGTGACTCCCATGGCACCTTCTATGATTTCAATGCGTTCGATATCATCCAAATTGATCTGAGACAGGTCAGTATTATTACCCACCCCTCCTTCATTGACCAAGGGCACATTATCTACCAAAACCTTAAAATAACTCGCGTCTAATCCGAAAAGAGAAACAGTAGAGCGTCCCGAATCGCCATCAGGCATAACAGTGATATTTACATATTGGTTTAACACATCTCCGAGGTTAGTTGCTCCTAAACTTTTGATCTGTTTTTCAGAGATAACCTGTACATTTTTGATAGATTTCTTGATGGATTGAGGTTCTATTTGTGCGGAAACAACTACATCATCTAACTTAATGATTTTTTTAGAGTCAAGCGTATCCTTTTGAGCCAATAAAGCATAGCTATTCAGGAATATAGAAGTAAGGAGTAAAACGGTTTTCATTCTCTATATAGGGAAAATTAGTGTAATTTCAGAGCGCAAAAGTACGTTTTATTTTTATTAATTCCAAATAAATAAAAATAATTGATTAAAATGAGATAATCAATAGGTTGTTTCTAACAATAAATCAAAGGGATGGATGATATGAGTTTTGATTATCAGTTACTAAATAATAAGTCAGGATTAATAAATATTAATTGATCGAATTATTTTGTTTTATTCTAAATAAAAACGTATCTTTGCCGGCACAAACAATATAAAATTAGATTAAGATGAAATTAAAGTTTTTAGCCCCTGCAATCCTCGCAGGATTGCTAGCCTTTACTTCTTGCAGTAAAGATGATAAAAAAGAAGAAAAGAAAGAGGAAAAAGTAGCCTTAGACTTCTCAGGAAATGAGGTGAAAGAGGTACAGTTATCAGCCTTAACAGAGTGGACTTATTTCTCTCTAAAGAATGGAGAAGTAACTCCGGCAAATCCTGCTGAAGACCTCTCATGGGACATTGCTTTCAAGCAATACTTTGTAAAACTCAATGGAGGCACCTCTGGTAAAGGAAAAGCAGAAGCTTTCAAGACTGAAGAAAAGGACTTTGCTAAGGTTACAGAAGCACCTAAAACAGGATTTGAAAAAGACAAAGAACAGACATTCCAAGGGCGTCCAGGAGAAGCCGAAATCAAAGCCAATGTTTCTCCCGTACTTACAGGAGGATTCCTTTCTAAAACAGGTATGATAGAAATCAATCCTGCTAATATGAAAAAATATGGCAATGTATTTGGTACTAACGAATGGGTGTATATAATCAAAACGGCTGATGGTACTTATGCTAAGGTACAGGTAACTGACTTCTACAAACAAGTAGGAGATAAAAAACTACCAGGCTTTCCTAAGCTAAAATACCAGTTGAGCAAAACAGTAAGCGAATAAAACAGAAAAACCATGAAACTAAAGTCATTATTTACTACTTTGTTAGTGGGTCTCTTTGCCCTTACCTCTTGTAGTAAGGACGAAAAGGAGGAGAAGAAATCTTCGGGAGTAAAGCAGGAGAAGAACCTTAATGCAAGGCAAGAAAAATGGGTATATTACTCATTTGAAAAAAATGCTATTGTAGAGGTTGCCAATCCTAAAAATAGTTTGGATTGGGATATTGCTTTCTTTGCTTACTATGCCAAGCTTAATGGTGGTGAATCAGGCAAAGGAAAAGCAGGGGTAGTGAAAGTAATAAAGGGAGGTAAGGATGTAACTGACTTTTCCACTCCAATTGATGCACTTCCCAAAGAAGAAGACTATAAGCTAGACACTAAAGGTACAATGGCTTATGGGAACTATCCTAAATTGACTTATAAAGAAGATACCTTTTCGGACTATCTCTCAGGAGGCTTTAAATCAGAGGGTGAAGATTTTACAGGTTTTGTATTTCTTCATCCCAATAATTCTCAAAAGTGGCCAAGTGTATATGCACCTACCAAGTTTGTTTATATCATCAGAACTGCCAAAGGAGCCTATGTGAAGTTCCAAGTAACAGACTTCTATAATGAAGGGGCAAAAGCCAATTGCCCTTCCTTCCAATACATCCTTAGCAAGGATGGTAAGTTTTAGAAATACCTACTCTATATTGATAATAGAATTGCTATACGCTATTTTTGTATAGCAATTCTTTTTGCTGAAATAATAATACCTTGATTCATGCCAAGATTTCTTATATTCATAGGTCTTTTTCTCTTCGCTTGGGTGGTAAGGGGACAATACTCCTTTACAGGAACTATTATCGATTGCCAGACCCGTGAACCTCTTTCGGGAGCTACGGTGGAGCTGGTTGCCCTAAAAAAGACGGTACGCACCAATGTCGAAGGACAATTCACTTTCCAAGATCTTCCCAAGGGGACACATCATTTTTATGTAAGTCAAGATGACTACAAAGGACATTTCTTTAAGGTATCTCTCAAAAGGAATGAAAAAAACTATATCTTTGCCCTCTGTAAGGACAAAGAAATAGAGGTGGGTGAGGTGGTAGTAACCGCTACTCGCACGGAACGCAATCTTAAGAATGTGCCCATCACTGTGCAAGTGGTTACCGCTCAAGAGATTCAGAAATCTCAAGCACCAGATTTCCAAACCTTTTTGGAAAATGAGTTCTCTGGTATCAATTTTACTTACAATGGAGGTATGCCCAATATCAACATGATGGGCTTCGGAGGTAAGTATGTACTCTTCCTCATGGATGGGGAGCGTATGGCAGGGGAGACGTTTGACAATATTGACTATGACCGTATTGACTTGGAGAATATTGAGCGTATTGAGATCATCAAGGGAGCCTCCTCTTCGCTCTATGGCTCCAATGCCTTGGGTGGGGTGATCAACATTATTACCAAAGACACCAAAAAGCCTTTGGAACTGAGCGCCAGTTATCTTTATAACACTAACGAAGATCACAAAACCAATCTTTCGGTGGGTACTAAACAGAAGTGGGGTAGTTTCCGCCTATCGTCCTTTTATAATTTCAGAGAGCCTTATGTCCTTACTGATAAGGAGCCGCTAAAGACTTATAAGAATGGTTCAGTGATACTCTCTGAAAAGGGCGAACTGAATGTGGCAGGTTTTACGAACTATGGGGCGACCCCGAAGCTAAGTTTTGATATCTCTCCTAGGTGGAATCTTTCACTGGCGCCTAGCTATTATTTTAGTGAGCGCAATACAGGTACTGAGAGTTCTAAGAAGCTCCGAGACAGGTATTATAACTATACAGGGGCGCTCAAGTCGGATTACAAAATCAGTGATAGTAAGACCCTAAGTCTTTCGGCGGCTTACGATCGCTATGACAAATATAAATACTATGTCCTACTGAATGAAAAGGAAAAGAGTTATGAAAACTCTATTCTAAGAGTAGGGGGGCAGTATAACCAAACCCTCTATGAGAAACACTCCTTGGTGGCAGGGGCGGAGGTTAATTCCGATGAGCTATTGAGTTTCCGCTTTACTAACTCAGGGGAGGAGGCCAAGAAGAATGCCCAAAACTATGCGGCTTTCACCCAGCAGGAATGGGCGCTCTCCGATGCTTTTACCTTGGTTACAGGGATACGTATGGACTACCATTCTCTCTTTAAGGAATATCTGACCTACCGCCTTTCGGGTATGTTCAAGGTGGATGCCTTTACCCTACGTGGAGGGTACTCCTCTGGTTTCCGTTCGCCAACCCTCAAGGAACTCTATACCAATTGGTTTCACCCATGGGGAGGTGGTTTCCAGATTATGGGGAACAAGAACTTAAAACCTGAGACGAGCAATAACTTCACCCTTTCAGTGGATTTCAATGCTAAAAAATGGAATATTACAACTATGACTCAATATTCCAAAGTAAAAGACAAGATTAATTACAGATGGACACAGACGAATGATACGATTCGTTATGTCAATTTTGCCGGTAGTACGGATATTATAAGTTCTGAGATTTCAGGTACCTATCGCCCTAATCAGTATTTCCGTCTGAAGGGTTCTTATGCCTATTATATCACTAGCAATAGTGAATCCGACACACGTCCGCATACCTTCACTGCTAAAGTGGAGTATGTAGAGCAACCTGACTTTAAGTACTTGCCCAATGTGATTCTTAGCGGCAAATGGGTCAGTGGTTCGGACATCTATGAGGCAAAAGATACTTTTACCCACTATGCGCCTTATAGTATATGGCGGTTGCAGCTCTCCAAGAAGCTCCCCTATCACTTTGTAGTCAATGCGGGAATAGACAATCTTTTCGACTATGTGACTCCGACAACGAGCTTTTATTCGAGTATAACCCCCGGTCGTACATACTTTGTGGGGCTTAAGTGGAACTTGTAAGAAACACTCTATTATGAAATATATTTACAATATAACCTATCACATAGCCCCTGAGGTCTCTGCTCAGTGGCAGGCATGGATTGGAGAGCATCTGCCGCAGTGGCTTGAGCAGAGTCAATTCTCCCAAGTGAAACTCCTAAAAATACACTTAGACCAGCCCGATAGCGACGCCTTTAGTCTGCAATATGAGACAGAGGATAAGGAGTTGGCTGCTCATTTCCGATCTGTCCTAGAACCTACCTACAGGCGCACTCTATATGAGCAATTTGGAGAGAAAGTGCTGTCCTTTGGAACACTACTGGAGGAGTTAGGAGAAGTAAAAAATAAAAGATAAAAAGTAAAAGGAACTTTTTGTAGTGTGTTGAATCACAATATGTTATACTGATTGCTCTTTTTTATATTTACGTTAGTTGCTGACTATTAGCGATTAAACACTGGCATTGTTAATAAAAAAACGTATTTTTGTTTGCCAGTTCAAAAAAAAGTAGTAATTTTGCGCCCTGAAACAAACAGAAGAAATATTTAGACATCATGAAAAAAGAAATACATCCTGCAAATTATCGTTTGGTTGTTTTTAAGGATATGTCCAATGACGATATCTTCATCACCAAATCAACCATTGAATCAAAGGACACCATTGAAGTAGAAGGTGTAGAGTATCCATTAGTAAAATTGGAAATCTCTCGTACCTCACACCCTTATTATACAGGAAAAGCTAAACTTATAGATACCGCAGGACGTATAGATAAGTTCAAGAGCAAATATGCTAAATACCAAAAATAGTAAAGGTTTTTCATAATAAATAAGTTTTAAAATTATTTTGGCAACTCCTTTCTTCGTAAGAAGAAAGGAGCTTGTTTTTTGTAAAAAATAACATTTAACATTGTTTTGTTAGAAAAAATGCGTAATTTTGCCCCCTGATTTAAACCCACTTTCATCATGGATTTAGGACTTATCATAACCTATACTGTAGTGGCTATCTATTGTTTAGCGTTATTGCTGATTTTCTTTTATAGCCTTACGATACTGAACCTTTCGGTAAATTATCTAAAGAACAAGAGGCAAAATAATGAGGCGCCAAAGTTCAATCTCTTGGATCCCAATGAGATTCCTTATGTAACGGTGCAACTTCCCATTTATAATGAGAAGTATGTGGTACCCCGACTTTTGGAAAATATCGCCAAATTGGAGTATCCTAAGAACAAACTAGAAATCCAAGTCTTGGATGACTCCACTGATGATTCAGTAGCCGAAACGGCAAGCATCATTGAGCGACTACAAAAAACAGGCTTGGATATAGTGCATATTCGTCGTGAAAACCGCGAAGGTTTCAAGGCGGGTGCCCTTAAGTATGGTACTGCTATTGCTAAGGGTGATTTTATCGCTATCTTTGATGCCGACTTCCTTCCTAAACCTGATTGGCTCAAGCAGACTGTGGTTTATTTCAAAGATGAAAAGATTGGGGTGGTGCAGACCCGCTGGGGACACATTAACCGTAACTACTCCTTGCTCACAAAGATACAAGCTCTTGCCCTTGATACCCATTTTACTTTGGAACAGGTAGGACGCAATAGCAAAGGTCATTTCATCAACTTCAATGGTACCGCAGGTATCTGGAGAAAGAAAACCATCTTGGATGCAGGTAACTGGGAAGGGGATACCCTTACCGAGGACCTAGACCTTAGTTACCGTGCTCAGCTGAAAAACTGGAAATTCAAGTACTTGGAGGATGTGGAAACTCCTGCCGAATTGCCAGTGGTTGTTTCTGCGGCACGCTCCCAACAGTTCCGTTGGAACAAAGGAGGGGCAGAGGTATTCCGTAAGTCAGTTCGCAATATCTTAGCTTCCAAGAATATCGGTTGGAAGACAAAGTTCCATGGGGTGATGCACTTGCTCAACAGCTCTATGTTCCTCTATGTATTTATCGTGGCGATTCTAAGTGTACCGATGATGTATATCAAGGATGCTTACCCGCACCTCTCTTGGGTGTTCAAGCTCACTAGCTTCTTCATAGCTAGTACCATAATCCTCTTCAGTTGTTATTGGATTACTTATAAGAACATACAGGGCAAGACCTTTGACGATTTTATAGATTATGTAACCCTATTCTTGAGTTTCTTCTCTGTCGCTTTGGGCTTCTCATGGCACAATGTATCAGCGGTATTGCAAGGTTATTGGGGTAAGAAAACCGAATTTGTTCGTACCCCTAAGTTCAATATCAGCTCGCTGAAGGACAGTTGGAAAGGCAACAAATATGTCAATAATAAGATTTCTGCCAATGTCATTTTTGAGTTCTTGCTCATGTGCTACTTCCTCTTTGGACTTTACAGCGGGATCAAGCTCAATGACTTTGGACTCTTTCCTTTCCACTTGATGCTCACCTTTGGCTTTGGCTTTGTGTTTTATAAGTCATTAGTGCCAAAATCTTAAAAGAACTAAAAAGTAAAAGGTAAAAAGTAAAAGGTAACACAATTACTTTTTACCTTTTACCTTTTATTTTTTATCTGGCTGCGGATAACTTTTTTCACTATTCAGTATTCACTATTCATTTTTAAGTTGTACCTTTGTGCCTTATAAAAAAGTTTCTTATGAAAATATTAGTATGTATTAATCAGGTGCCTGATACCACCTCACAGATAAATTTCACTGCTGACCAGAAGGCTTTTGACCCTTCTGGTGTTCAGTTTATTATTAACCCGAGTGACGAGGCGGCTTTGGTACGTGCGCTACAACTTAAGGAGGAGATAGGCGCCCATATCACCTTGGTGCATGTAGGATTATCGGATAGCGAACCTATTTTGCGCAAAGCCTTTGCTTATGGAGCGGATCAAATGATTCGTATAGATGCTACCCCTACTGATGGTTTCTTCGTAGCTCAACAGTTGGCTACCATAGCCAAGGGATATGATGCTGTATTCTGTGGGCGGGAGTCCTTGGACTACAATGGCGGTATGGTAGGTGGTATGTTGGCCGCTTTGCTTGATCTGAATTTTGTAGATGAGGTAACCGCTTTCTCGGTAGCAGGAGATAAGGCACAGATAAGCCGCATGATAGATGGCGGTAAGCAATTATTGGAAGTACCCCTACCGGTAGTTATAGGCGCTCAAAAGGAACTCATTCCAGAGGAGCAGATGCGTATTCCTAGTATGAAAGGGATCATGGCCGCTCGCAAGGCACCCTTGGAAGTACTTCTCGCAGTGGAGGCTACCACTCAGGTGGTTATTGATTCCTTAGAAAAACCTGCAGAAAAAGCCCCTGTCAAAATGATCTCTCCAGACAATTTGGACGAATTGATAGACGAACTTCATAACAAAAGAAAACTATTTTAATCCCCCCAACATGATATTAGTATATACCGAACATAACGAAGGACAATTTTCTAAAAAAACCTTGGAGGCACTCTCCTATGCCAAAGCCTTGTCCGATAAGGTAGTAGCCCTTGCTGTAAATGTGGCTGACGCTACGGTTTTGCAGACTTATGGTGCTGATAAAATCATTACAGTAACCTCCGATAAGCTCACTACTTTTTCCGTAAAGACCTACGTAGAATTAATTTTACAAGTAGCTCAGAAGGAGCAAGTTAGTACTGTATTGCTGCCCAGTTCCGCCAATACGCGCTACCTAGCCCCTGTCTTTGCAGTGAAGTGGGGAGCCACTTACCTCTCCAATATAAGTTCCCTACCCAAGGATGGGAAAGTACAGAAGGTAGTATTCTCCTCCAAAGCCATCGCTTGGTTGCCCTTGGCGCAGAAGCAGGTGATCACCCTTGCAGGGAATACCACTGAAGTAAAGCAAGCTCCCGTTCAGGCGGAGATAGAGACCTTTGCCCCCACACTTTCGGAAGATCATATTACCCTTGTAGGAACTGAGAAATTCACTAGCAAGGTATCTATAGATGATGCAGCCATTGTCGTTTCAGGAGGACGAGGCATGCAGACTCCCGACAATTGGCACATAGTGGAAGACCTTGCCGACGCCTTAGGTGCGGCTACCGCTTGTACTAAACCCGTATCCGATATGGGGTGGAGACCTCATAGCGAACATATAGGGCAAACAGGTAAACCCCTTTCTTGTGACTTGTATATTGCCTTGGGTGTATCGGGAGCTATCCAACATATCGCAGGAGTCAATGCTTCTAAAGTAAAAGTGGTGATTAATTCCGACCCAGAAGCGCCTTTCTTCAAGGCGGCCGACTATGGTATTGTGGGAGACCTATTTGAGGTAGTCCCTCGCCTAACAGAGAAAATTAAGCAACTACATCCATAAAAGCCTAATTCCTTATTGACTATGACAAGTATTACCAGGGCGGTCATGCACTTGATTATTGCCAATGTGCTGTTTTTTATTCTAGCGGTCTTTATACCCGTGATACAAGACAAGGCAGCACTATACTACTTTGAGAATCCTGAGTTCCACTGGTGGCAACTCTTCTCCCACTTGTTCATGCACGGATCGGTTCCACATCTGTTCTTTAATATGTTTGCTCTTTACTCCTTTGGAGTCCCTTTGGAGAGTTATTTTGGCAGTAACCGCTTTATACTATTTTACTTTGCCTGTGGCTTGGGAGCAGGTTTGCTACATCTGGGAGTGAATTATTATGAGTTCCATAAGGTAGCCGATGTGCTCTATGCTCATGACTACACCAAAGAACAACTCATAGCAGCCTTTGCTGAAGGGCGTATCAGCTATCCGAGCACTCTTACAGGAGAGGATGTGCAACAGATGTACGAGGCTTATATGACCCGCGCGGTAGGAGCTTCAGGAGCCGTGTATGGGATATTGGTAGCTTTTGGTATGCTCTTTCCCGATGCTGAACTCATGCTTATGTTTTTGCCTATTCCTATCAAGGCAAAGTACTTCATTCCGATCCTTATTGCTTTGGACTTATTCTCAGGAGTAACAGGATTCTCTATCTTTGGTAGTAACATAGCTCATTTCGCCCATGTAGGTGGAGCACTGATTGGTTTTATACTGATGAAGTATTGGCAAAAGAACTTATTCAACAATCGCCGATTATATTAAGAAAAACAGATAATGAATAGAATAGCGACAAATATATGGGCTAAGCACTCGCTGGGTATCATCTATATACTTATGATAGGGTACTTATGTGCATATATTTTTCCCTTGCTCATAGCTTTTCTTTGGCAGATAGAGGTGCCTTTTGTAAGGGACTATCTCGCGCTTTGGCAACACAGCTATCTCTTGGCAGAAAGGCCATGGACACTGCTTAGTTATAGCCTCTTTCATGCAAGTCTCCTGCATTGTTTCTTCAATGCTATTATGCTTTATTTCGTAGGGGTCTTGTTCATGAATCTATTTACCCCCAAGCGTTTTCTGTCTATTTACGTAGGGGGAGTAGTAGCAGGAGGGCTTCTCTTTATGTTGCTCTATGCGGTACTTCCTGTATTTGCAGGGCATGATGATTATCTCTTAGGAGCTTCGGCAGGGATTATGGCACCATTGCTCTTCTTGGCAACTTATACCCCTTCGTATAGAATATACCTCTTTGGGATTTTCTCCATACCCTTATGGACGATAGGAGCACTCTTGGTACTGATAGATCTGGTCAGTATTCCCATAGGCAATGCAGGAGGACATATCGCCCACTTGGGGGGCGCTCTTGTGGGCTTCCTCTATGCTCTTCATCTGAAGGGAGGGTTCAGGCGCTTGCTACCCAAGCGTAAAGCAAAAACAGCCTATCAAGGTAAATACCCAAACCAAGCAACGGAAGAGCGCATCAACACTATTTTAGATAAAATCTCCAAGAGTGGCTATGATAGCCTTACCAAGGAGGAGAAAAAATTCTTGTTTGTTGCCAGCAAGGAAGAGGACTAATCACCAAGTATGCAATTGATCACCGATATAGCACATTTTCACCCCTCAAAGGAGAGTGTCCTGACCATAGGCACCTTTGACGGCATACATGTAGGACACCAGCGCATCATTGCCCAAGTAGTAGCTACTGCCAAGGCGCAGGGGCTGACTCCTACACTGCTCACTTTTTTCCCACACCCACGTATGGTACTCAATCCTTCTTCCCCTATAGCACTGATCCAGACAATAGAGGAACGCGCTCAGCTATTGGAATCTTATGGGATAGAGCAGCTTGTCATACAACCCTTTAGTAAGGAGTTTGCCGCTCTTTCAGCAGAAGACTATGTACGAGACTTGTTGGTGGAGAAGCTCAAGGCACGAGTGATTATTATAGGCTATGATCATCGGTTTGGGAAGAATCGTACCGCAGGGATAGAGGAATTGAAGGCTTTTGGGGAGCAATACCATTTCCAAGTGGAGGAAATTCCCGTACAAGAGGTAGATTCCTGTTCGGTTAGTTCTACTAAAATACGACACGCACTCACTGGTGGAGATATACAAACGGCTACTCACTACTTAGGCTATGATTTTTCCTTGGCAGGGAAAGTAATACATGGTCAGAAGTTAGGACGTACCTTAGGCTATCCCACAGCCAATCTGCAAGTGGAGAGCCCTTACAAGCTCATTCCTAAGATAGGGGTTTATGCCGTGTATAGCATCATCGGGGGGAAAAAGGTCTATGGGATGCTTTCCATAGGCAAAAATCCTACCATAGAGGGCAAAGGAGAGAGTATAGAAGTATATTTTTTTGATTTCCATGCGGATCTCTATGGGCAAGAAATACGCCTCTACTTTATAGATTTTATTAGGGACGAGGTCAAGTTTGATTCCTTAGAAGCCCTCAAAGAACAACTCAAGAAGGACGAAATCAGTTGTCGGTTGTTACTGGTCAGCGGGCAGAGGTCAGCGGACAGCGGACAGTAGTCAGTAGTCAGAGGACAGCGGGCGGAAATCAGTTACTAATCACTAACCACTAATCACTAATCACTAATGAGAATATTCTTTTTTCTTTGTTTTATCACAACTACCTATGCCTATGCTCAGGAGTTGGATGAGCTCTATATCATCATAGACAAGCATTCTCAAGTGGATACGGTGGGGGTGATGTCGAAGGATATAGAGTATGCTAAGTATCGTATCTATAAGGAAGATAAAGTCAGTCCTTCCGTGCAATTTTTGGTAGAAGGGGGACTACTGAAGAAAAACTATGTCATGGAGGATCAGAAGGCTTGGCCTTCGTATGAGCTCTACTATATCAATGACAAGGGAGATAATCCAAGACGCTTGGTGTATGAAGCTGATATGAAGAATTTTATTCTTTATAGTGATTTCTATGGAGCCATGAACCCTATGGAATTGTTCCAACTGATAAGAGGAACTAAGAATCTCTACCTCGTCTATAAAGACTATAAGCAGGACGGTTTCTATATTGCCAAAAAAGTAACCCTAGAGCCTAAGTTTAAGTTGTCTGTCAATGAAGACAATGATTAGTGACTAGTGACCAACGACTAGTGACTAATGACTAGTGACTAGTGACCAGTGACTAGTGACCAGTGACTAGTTATTAATAATTATAAATCATTAAAAATCAATTATTTGTTGGAATATAAAAAATTTTTATGTCTTTATAGAAAAAAATGATAGAAAAATAATTGCTTTTATAAGAAGCTGCCATATCTTTGCGCCGTTAAAGAACGAAAAGATAAATTG
>NZ_CALHGG010000183.1 GCF_938029845.1 uncultured Capnocytophaga sp. | reverse complement strand
GAACCCCTGTTACAAGGATGAAAACCTTGCGTCCTAACCCCTAGACGAACGGACCATTGAGTCTTTAAATATGTTTCTCAATTGCGAGTGCAAAGGTACAACTTTTTTTTGAACCTGCAAGACTTTTGAAGAATTTTTTTTACGTTTTTTTGAAATATATTTGCTTCTGTTTGAAAATCAGTGTTTTAGCAAATATATTTTTTTGCTAATTACTAGAACTGGAAGTAAATAAAAGGTTGTGGCCCAGCTGTCGCCGTGGCATATACTAGCCAAAAGACGGCAGCGACAATAATAGCTTTCCCTATAAGAGGGATTCTTTGGAAAAATAGTTTAAGTGCTTCATTCCATTTTTGAGGGAAAAAGTGCCAAACAAAACCTATGACCAGTAGGATCATAACATTCTGGTAACCTTCTATAATAATCCACCATTGGTGCGGATCATAGTTCAGCTGACCAATATTCTCAATTAGGGTCATGGCAGTAGAAAAATCCCTTGAGCGGAAGAATATCCAGCAAAAGGCTACAAAGTGGAAAGTAAGCACTATGGAAATAAGTGTAAAAATTCCTTTGAAGAAGGATCGTTTTGTTGTCTTCTTTTCAGGGAAAATCTCCTTGAAGGACTTGTGAAAAGACAATGCTAAACCATGAAGTGCTCCCCATATAATAAATCTTAAGTTGGCTCCATGCCAGAGTCCTCCCAATAGCATAGTCGTTAGCTGATTGAAATGACTTCTTAAGGCCTTTGCTTTGTCAGGGGATAGCAGTATAGAGACCTCAAAGAGTATGATTACCCCGAGAATGATAAATAAGGGAATGAGACTCTCTCCTCCTTTCATAAAAGCCCAAGACAACGTGGCGATAAAAAATATTGTAGGAAAGAAATACCCCCAAAAAGACCCTTGACGATTTCCTCCTAAGGGAATATACAAATAGTCTTTCAGCCAAGAAGATAGGGATATATGCCAACGATGCCAAAACTCGGTGATATTTTTTGATTGGTAAGGGGTACGGAAGTTCTCAGGTAGTGTGAAGCCCATGAGCAGCGCTAGCCCTATGGCTATATCAGAATATCCAGAGAAGTCACAATATATTTGTAAAGCATAACCATACACAGCCAGTAGGTTCTCAAAGGAGGTATAGCTATTTGGTGCATCAAATACTCTGTCTACAAAGTTAATAGAGATGTAATCAGAGATGACCGCTTTTTTCAGTAATCCGCCTATGATAAGGAATAAGGCCAAAGAGGTTTCTTCTTTGGTAAGGCTTATTTTTTTATATATTTGTGGAATAAAATCTTTAGCACGTACGATAGGTCCCGCTACCAATTGAGGGAAAAAGCTCACAAAGAAGGTAAAGTCTAAAAATGATTTTGCAGGTTCAATTTCTCTCCTATATATATCTATAGTATAGCTCATGGTCTGAAATGTATAGAAAGAGATACCTATAGGGAGTACTATATCCTGAAGCGCAAAATGGCTTTGGAATAATTGGTTGAAACTGTCTATCAAGAAGTTAGTATACTTGTAATACCCCAAGATACTCAAGTTCACAATACAGCTTAGAGCTAAGAAAAACTGCTGTAATCGCTTGTTCTCTATGTTCTTATGTATCTGTTGTGCAAAAAAGTAATTGATCCCTGAGGAGATAAGCAATAGTACAAAGTAATTCCCTCCTGCCTTATAGTAAAAGAAGAGGGAAAAAAGCACTACATATACCGTCCGAAAGTAGGTATGTCTGCGAGTGAGAATATATACAAGGTAAAAAATAAGAAAGAGTCCTAAGAAAAGACTACTATTAAAGAGTAAAGGAGCCTCCATATTGTAGGCAAACCAACTCTTGAGTTGTTCCACACTACAGTGGTCTATAAGCCACTGTTTCCAATTGTTTATTTCCAAAGAATGATTATTTTTGCTGTTTTTTATATTGTAAATAGTTGCTCATAAGTGCATCATAGAGTCTGCCACCTTGTTCTACATAGCCTGTATGGGTATAGTGTACTCTATCATGAGCAATAAGATTTTCTGCAATAAGTTTGGACATGCCTTCACTACCTCCTAGTACATTGTACATATCAAATACGCCATAGTTTTTCTTTACAGAATTGTCTATAAGTACATGAGTATATTGCTCGCAATAGGGATTGGGCAGCTTCTTTTTGAATAGAGAAGGCGGAGGAGAGGTTAGCAATATAGGACAATTTCCATAGTGCTCACGAATCTGTGCTATGAAATTCTCCACCTGCTTATCATAATTTTCTGCCGAGAGCCTTCCAAAAGCCTCATTGGTTCCTAAGGATACAATAATAAGGTCTGGTTGTAGGGCTTGTATCTGGTCAAAGAATAAGCTACATTTGTTATAATCCGAAAAGCGTGCTCCATTGACCCCAATAGCGTGGTATATAATTCCATTTTGGTCATTCTCAAGTACAATTCCATTGAGAGCAAAGTTGGAACTTCCACTATTGGGAGTAAGATAAATCTTATCCAAACCATTCAAATTATTATAAGTATATCCCAACGGAGAGACGGAGTCTTTAAGCAAAGGTTCAAAATTATCTAGTTCCACAGAACTTGCCACAGAAGGAGCAGCAACTACTCGTTCCTCAGTAGGAATTCTTAAGATAGCTCCCACACGTATGGTATTGCCCCTAAGGTTATTTGCTTTTTGTATCTTACTCTCAGTGGTTTTATATTTTTTGGATAGGGCATATAAGGTTTCTCCTTTCTGTACCTTGTGAGAGAGCATCTTATAGGAAACTCTCTTGGGGGTAGGTGCAGGCTTAAGGGAAACGCCTGTCTTGCTCGTAGCCAAATCAAATAGATGTTGGTTGTTAGGAGTAAGTATACGCAAGGTGTTGAACAAATAATCTTTGTTTTTTATATTTAGCTCTATCACAAAGTTCTTGTTGTCTGTTAGCAGTGAGTAACCTGCAATACCGATAGCCCCTGTATTCTCTCTGCTAGTATTCTTTTGGCTATCCCAATTGATATTGGAAGAGAAACGCACATAGCGCTCCCCATTGGTATGAATCAGTGAATAAGGAAAGACAAAGCCTAAGCCAGCATTGCCAAACTCGGTTTGAAAACGCTGACGTATTTGACTGGTCATAGCATCTCCTTGTATGTGAGAGTCTCCTATATGGACAATGTTTAGCTTTCTGTCCTTTAGAGTATCTAGAGCCTTAAGCTTCTCAAAGAATGGAGTTAAGGCTTTAGCATTATATAGGTGTTCATAGACCAAAGGCACTTCACCTTCTGTTTCATCAGACAGGGTTACCTCTCCTGGTGGAGGAAAAGAAATATGCTTCATCTTGGCATACAGAAGCATAGAGGTAATTAAGGCCATAGACAAGGCTGTAAACCTCAGTACAGATGTCTTCTTTTTCATTGTTTAGTGTTGTTTGTTGTAGTCAAGGAAAATGAATCCACAAAAATTGTGCAAATATATGGATGTTATTATTTATTTAGTAATAAATAACATTTTTTATTAGTTGTTTGTTGTTAGTCTCTCTTTGATTATTTGGCTGTATTTCTTTATGACATTTTTGTCAAAGAAAGGTTCTTCGTCTATACGTCCCAAGATAGGTACTTTGGAGTAGGTAGCGATCCAAGACTCTGTTGCAGGATTTTCTTTACCACTAAAGATAATACCATAGATAGGTAGACCTCGGTGCTGTAAGGCTTCTATGGAAAGCATGGTATGATTGATACTTCCTAGGTAGTGACGAGAAACCAAGATAATCCTATCAGTAGGAAGTATAAGATCCATCATAATGTCATGGTCATTCAGCGGAACAAAAAGCCCTCCTGCCGCTTCTATCACCAAGGGACGATCTGTTACAGGACGTATGATTTTGTCCTTTTCTATAATAACACCTTCCATTTGTGCCGATAGGTGAGGACTAGCAGGGTAGTCAAAGGCATAACTAGAAGGGAAAAAACGAGTTCGTGAGTTAGAAATCAGCGATTGTACCTTCATTGTATCAGAAGCATGCTTATCTCCCGATTGTATAGGTTTCCAATAATCAGCCTCAAGTGCCTCCACTACTATAGCTGAGGTGATGGTTTTGCCTACTTCGGTAGAGATACCTGTAATAAAATAGGTGTGATTCATGGTCATATTTTTGAAGTAGTTTTTCCAGCGACAAAATTACAAAAAATATCTTTTGAATACTACCAAATTAATTGAAAAAAAAATTATTTTTGCACTGTAAAACTTCAAAGGATACAACCATGACTGACAAATGTTATTTGCTTAGTGGCTTAGGAGCCGATGGGAGTGTGTTTCAATATATTGATTTTGAGGGAGTAGAAGTGGAATATATAGAATGGATTGCTCCTTTGCCTAAGGAAACACTTTCAGCTTATGCCCAAAGAATCGCTCAGAAAATAACTACACCTCATCCTATTCTAGTAGGACTTTCATTCGGAGGAATGGTTGCTATGGAAATAGCTAAGCAGATCCCTGTAAAGAAGCTCATACTGATTTCTTCTGTTAAAGAGAGAAAAGAACTTCCTTGGTTCTATCGCTTTTCAGCAGGGTTAAATATACAGAAAATACTCCCTTATACGCTTATGAAACGTGCGAATGCATTTACATATTGGCTTTTTGGAGTAACTTCCTTTCAGGAAAAAGCACTTTTGAAGAATATTCTCCGAAACACCCCTACTATTTTTCTCAAATGGGCAATAAATGCTATTCTAACATGGAAAAACACAGAAATTCCCACTCATATCCTTCATATTCATGGGGATAAAGATCGTATTCTTCCTTATAGGGATGTGAAAAATACGCATTGCATAATAGGAGGGGGACATTCCATGATTATCAATAGAGCACATGAAATAACTCCCATAATTAATAAATTCTTAAATAATTATTAGTCATTAATAAAATGCTTTCTCTTCAACTACAAACCCTCCCTGATAGTCCTGGGGTTTATCAATTCTTTGATAGTTCCGATACTATTATTTATGTAGGTAAGGCGAAAAACCTTAAGAAAAGGGTTTCTTCTTACTTCAACAAAGAACATGATTCCCCTAAAACACGGGTATTGGTTAGCAAGATTGTTCGGATAGAACATATCGTTGTAGCCACTGAAAACGATGCCTTATTATTGGAAAATAATCTGATAAAAAAGTATCAACCTCGTTATAATATCCTTTTGAAAGATGGGAAAAGCTATCCATGGATTTGTATTTCTAATGAGCGTTTTCCTAGGGTATTCTTTACTCGAAAGGTATATAAGGACGGAAGTACTTACTTTGGGCCTTATACCAATATCAAGGTAGTCCGTACACTTTTAGATCTTATCAAGGATCTTTATCCCTTGCGCAATTGTAGGTTAGATCTTTCTCAAGAGAATATAGACAAAGGAAAGTACAAGGTTTGTCTCGAATATCATATCAAGAACTGCAAAGGTCCTTGCGAAGGGCTGCAGAGTGAAGAGGAATATAATCATAATATACAGCAAATCAAAGAGATACTCAAGGGAAACCTAAAGGAGGTAATCGCCTATTTCAAAAAGGAGATGATCGAACATGCCACAGCACTCCGTTTTGAGGAGGCACAGGAGATTAAGCTCAAGTTGGAGAGTTTGGAGAATTACCAATCCAAGTCTACTATTGTAAGTACTAAGATTCACAATGTAGATGTGTTTTCCATCGTTTCTGACGAGGAATATGCCTATATCAATTTCTTACAAGTGGCTCATGGAGCTATTGTGCGTGGGCATACATTGGAGGTAAAGAAAAAATTGGAGGAAACCGACCAAGAGCTACTTGAATTGGGAATTGTAGAGCTGAGAGAACGTTTTAAGTCTAACTCTAAGGAGCTTATTGTACCTTTTCCACTAAGCATGGAGTTTTCCGAACAACTTACAGTACCCAAGGCAGGGGAGAAGCTTCAACTCTTACAGCTTTCTGAACGCAATGCACAGGCGTATCGTCAGGAGAAGTTCAAGCAGGTGAAAATCACAGATCCTGAAAGACATACCAACCGCCTGCTAACTCAGATGCAGCGAGACCTTCGTCTCTCAGAGCCTCCTGCTCATATTGAGTGCTTTGATAACTCCAATATTCAGGGTACAAATCCGGTAGCAGCTTGTGTGGTATTCAAGAATGCCAAGCCTAGCAAAAAGGATTACCGCCATTTCAATATAAAAACAGTAGAGGGACCTAACGATTTTGCTTCTATGGAGGAAGTGGTTTATCGTCGCTATCGCCGTCTCTTGGACGAGGAGGAACCATTACCTCAACTTATCATTATAGACGGAGGAAAAGGTCAATTGGGAGCTGCTCTCAAGTCTTTGGAACTTTTAGGATTGCGTGGAAAAATAGCCATAGTGGGTATAGCCAAGCGCTTGGAGGAGATTTTCTATCCAGGTGATTCCATTCCCTTGTATTTGGATAAGAAATCAGAAACACTTAAGGTAATTCAGCACCTTCGTAATGAGGCGCACCGCTTTGGAATTACCTTCCATAGGCAGAAGCGCAGTGCCAGTGCTATTCATTCAGAACTGGAGCAAATCAGTGGTGTAGGTAAGCAAACCCAAGAGACCTTACTCAAACAATTTAAATCGGTAAAACGACTTAAAGAGGCTTCCAAAGAGGAAATCATTGCTTGTATAGGTCAATCAAGAGCCCAAAAAGTATGGGATTATTTCCACGCTCAAACAGCTGAATGATATATAGTTTTATGGGTGCTTTTGTTGTTAAGCTCCCACAGATAACACAGATATAGAAACTAATATTACAAGGGAAATATTTGGGATCTTTACAAAACAGTCGTAATTAGATCCTTCAAATAAGGAAATTCTTTTGGATCTGTATAATCTGTGGGAGATTTTTAAGGGAAGAATGTCTGATTATTTCTTATGCAAATTATAAAGCAAAGATAGTCCTTTGATAGTGTGATACTTATCGTCTACCTGGATTTTATCTGTAAGCTTACTGAATATATGTCCTACACCTCCTGTGGAAATGACCAAAAAGTCGCTCTGATAGGTTTGTTTGATGCGTTCTATAAGTCCCTCTACCATAGCCGTATAGCCATAGATAATCCCACTTTGCATACAGGTCTCAGTATCCATACCCAAGACAGATTTGGGTTCATTGAGTTCTATATAGGGGAGTTGGGCAGTATTATTCACTAAGGATTGTAGGGAGGTAACTACCCCTGGGGCTATGATAACACCTAGCATTTCTCCAGTTTCAGAAACTCCTGTAAGGGTCAAGGCTGTCCCAAAGTCTATGATAATTTTTTTCTGATTAGGGTAGAGGTAGTGCGCCGCTACTGCATTGGCATACAAGTCTGTACCCATTTGGTTTGAATGATGGGTAACTTCACTAGGAGTATCTCTATTGACGATAAAGGGCTTTATAGAAAAGGTCTTTTGTAGCATCTTAGCAATAACTTGCGTTTGCTGAGGTACTACTGAACCTACTACTATTTTACTGATTTTCCCAAAAGCATTTTTGTACTGTTCCTTATAGGTCTGGAAACTCATGTAAAATTCACCCGCAGTACGATAAGGCTTAGTGGCAATTGTCCAAGACAGATGTACTTCTTGCCCATCTACAACTGCAAAACGGATATTGGAATTGCCAATATTAACGGCTAATAGCATAATAAGTTTAGTAAGTTAAAGATTATCAGAAGCATACCACTCGGCAAAGGAGCTTTCAGTTTCCTGTAAGCGAAGGCTATATAGGGCAATATGCTTTGGTAAGTGTTGTTGGAGGCGCTTGGCAAAATCCACTATTAGCATCTCACTGGTAGGCTGATAGGGGAGTAGGATAACTCTGTGTCCTTCTGCTTGGAGTTTTTCTGCTAAGGAGCGATGAGGGCTATTGCCATTGAAGAAAATAGTGTGGTCTGCTTCTTTGACAATATACTCATTGACAATCTCTTTGATATCTCCAAAATCAATTACCATTCCATTCTTTACATGTTCAAGATCTTCAATAGGACTTCCTATGACAGTAACCCATAGCTTATAGCTATGCCCATGAATATTCTTACACTTGCCATCATATCCATAGAGGGCGTGCCCTGCTTCGAATTCAAACTTTTTTGTAATACGAATTTTCGTCATTGGCTATTGTTTTTTATGAGTTCTTTTGTAGGCATTCAGGGTATTCTTCATAAGCATAGCAATGGTCATAGGCCCTACCCCTCCTGGTACAGGAGTTATGTAACTTGCCTTGTTCTTTACGTGCTCAAAATCTACATCACCTACGATACGAAATCCTTTTTTAGCAGAAGCATCCTTAACACGAGTGATACCTACATCTATGATAACAGCGCCTTCTTTGACCATTTCCGCTTTTAGGAAGTTGGGAATTCCCAAAGCAGCAATGATGATATCTGCTTTTTGGGTAAGCTCAGCCAAGTTTTGAGTACGGCTATGAGTAAGGATTACAGTAGCATTCCATGGTTTCTGAGAGAGGAGGATACTTATAGGGCGTCCTACAATATCCGAACGACCAATTACTACTACATTTTTCCCATCAGTAGGGATTTTGTATTGGCTAAGCAGCTCTAAGATGCCATAAGGAGTGGCAGGGATAAAGGCTTCTAAGCCTAAAGCCATACGGCCAAAGTTGGTAGGGTGAAAGCCATCTGCATCTTTGTCTGGGTTGATAGCCAAAAGAACTTCCTGCTCATTGATATGCTTAGGCAGAGGTAGTTGTACGATAAAACCATCAATACCTTTGTCCTCGTTGAGTTTTTCTATTTCTTTCAGAAGATCTTCTTGTGATACATTTTCAGGAAGATTTACAACAGAGGAGGCAAAACCTACACGTTCGCAGGCAGTAACCTTGTTATTTACATAGGTCATACTAGCTCCATTATCTCCTACGAGTATGGCTACTAAGTGTGGGGGTCTTTGCCCTTGAGCTACAATCTCTCGTACCTCTTCAGCTATGGCCTCTTGTACTAGTGTAGAGGTCTTTTTTCCATCTAATAATTCCATTGTTTCAGTTATTAGTTTTTAGTTTTTAGTTTTTAGTTATTTAGAGTTTTAGATAGCAACTAGTGACTAATTTCTTTTTATTTTTTATTATTTACTTTTCACTATAAAAGGGAGTAGGAGCGAATAAGATAGTTCGCCCCTACATCAAATATAATAACTAAAAAATATTAAATATCAATAGCCTCTCCATAAGCAGCTGCTACGGCTTCTTTCACACCTTCGCTCATAGTAGGGTGTGGGTGTACAGACTTAAGGATTTCATGAGCTGTAGTTTCCAATTTACGAGCAACTACGGCTTCAGCAATCATATCAGTAACACCAGCACCAATCATGTGGCAACCAAGCCATTCACCATATTTGGCATCAAAGATAACCTTGATAAATCCATCAGTAGTTCCTGCTGCATTGGCCTTACCAGAGGCAGTGAATGGGAACTTACCTACTTTGATTTCATAACCTTTTTCCTTAGCTTGCTTTTCTGTAAGCCCAACGGAGGCAATTTCTGGAGTACAGTAAGTACATCCAGGGATGTTACCATAGTTGATAGGTTCTACATGTAAGCCTTTGATTTTCTCTACACAGAGGATACCTTCTGCAGAAGCTACGTGAGCCAAAGCTTGTCCAGGTACCACATCCCCAATAGCATAATAACCAGGAACATTAGTTTGGTAGAACTCATTTACTTGGATTTTATCACGTTCAGTCTTGATACCTACTGCTTCTAATCCTATGTTTTCTATGTTAGTCTTGATACCTACTGCAGAAAGCAAGATGTCTGCTTCAAGTACTTCTTCTCCTTTGGCAGTTTTTACATAGGCTTTTACTCCTTTGCCAGAAGTATCAACCTTAGTTACTTCAGAAGAAGTCATTACATTGATACCAAGCTTCTTGAAGCTCTTTTCTAGTTGTTTAGAGATTTCCTCATCTTCTACAGGAACTATGTTAGGCATGAATTCAACTACAGTAACTTCAGTACCCATAGAGTGGTAGAAGTAAGCAAATTCAATACCTATGGCGCCACTACCTACAATAATCATTTTCTTAGGTTGCTCAGCAAGAGTAAGGGCTTGGCGGTAGCCAATTATTTTCTTACCATCTTGTGGCAGCGCAGGCAATTCACGAGAACGTGCACCAGTAGCTATGATAATATGGTCTGCACTGTATTCAGTCACTTTGCCATCTTTATCTTTTACTTCTACTTTTTTGCCTGGTTTTAGAGTGCCATAGCCATTGATTACCTCTATTTTATTCTTTTTCATAAGGAATTGTACTCCTTTGCTCATAGTGCCAGCTACATCGCGGCTACGCTTTACAATAGCAGAAAAATCCTTATCAAATCCTTTGTCACTTACTTTTATTCCGTAGCTTTCTGCATGTTTTAGGTATTCAAATACCTGAGCAGATTTCAAGAGGGCTTTTGTTGGAATACAGCCCCAGTTAAGGCATACACCTCCAAGGTTTTCTTTTTCAATAACAGCAGTTTTGAAGCCCAATTGTGAGGCTCTAATAGCGGTTACGTATCCTCCAGGACCGCTACCTAAAACTATAACATCGTATTTATTCATTGGTAAAATATTTATGTTCTGAAAAACGGTACGAAATTACGAATTTTATTTTTTATAGAGAAAAATTTTCGCCAAAAAATTTCTATGTATTTTTTAATGTATTGATATTCAATAATCTAGTAAAATAAATATTTTTCAGAAAATATTTTTAAATTTCTCAGTTATTTTTTATCTTTGCAGGTGAAAAACAAGATAGATTATGCAATATGTATATAGTAGCCTCTCATTGGAGTTATTAGCTATATTCATTATTTTACAGTCTTTTGTAGTTTCCTACTTGGTAATACCGCGAATTATTGCTATTGTTAGGATTAAAAACTTAATGGACAACCCCAACCAACGGAGTTCTCATAAAGAGAAAACGCCTACTATGGGAGGGGTCGCCTTTTTTGCGAGCTTGCTTAGTAGTTTATATTTCTTACAAGCCTATGACTCTCAGAAATTAGGACTCTCATTAGTTATAGGTCTTCTAATTCTCTTTTATGTAGGAGTAAAAGATGACTTGGTGGGAGTAACTCCAAAAACTAAAATCATAGGACAGATACTTGCTTTTGTATTTGTTATGGATAGTAATGAATTATCTATTGACACCTTTAATGGCTTTTTAGGAATTTATGAATTACCACTTTGGTTTTCTTACTCATTAGGTGTTTTCATTATCATATCTATTGTAAATGCTTACAACCTTATTGATGGAATTAATGGTTCTGCCTCTATGGTGGGAATTATGATTTTTAGTATTTTCAGTTTTATTTTCTATCAAACTCATGATTATTATTTTGTATTACTCTCTCTAAGTAGTATAGGTTGCTTATTGGCTTTCCTTAGGTATAATATCTCAAAAAAGAATGGGATATTTATGGGAGATACAGGCTCTTTACTTATAGGATTTATTATAGGTGTATGTACGCTTCGCTTTCTAAATCTTCCAGTGGATAGGCTTGCTGCTGCTGATATTAAGTATTTCAATAAGTTTGTTCTTATATTTATTATCCTCTTTATTCCTTTTGTGGATACTATGCGCGTATTTCTTATACGTGTCCTTAAGCACCGAAGTCCTTTCTTTGCCGATAGAAATCATATCCATCATATTATGATTGATTATATGGGGCTTTCTCATATACAAGCAAGTTTGCTTTTGGCTTTGTTTAATTTATTGGCCTTTGTACTTTTCTATATAGCAAATCTTTATATACCTACTATTACACTTTTTGTAATATTAGTATTATTTGTTATTGGAACGACACTTCTTGTCTTTTACTACAATCGTAGCTTTGCGGTACGTAGAAATAAGCAGAAGATACAAAAAATATTAGATCAGACCCCTATAGGAAGAAAGAAAAAAGGCAAACGAAAGTAGTATAGGAGTTGGAACAGAGAACAAAAAAGAGCAATTTATTTGCCTTGCTATAAATAAAAAAGTGAAAAGTGTAATACCACTTTTCACTTTTTTATTTTTGTCTTTTATTTCCCAAACGCTTCTATAATTTGCGTTGCTAGTTCGTCTCCTACACGTTCTTGTGCTTCAAGAGTGGCCGCTCCTATATGAGGGGAAAGGGATACGCGTGGGTGCATAAGTATTCGAATAGAGGGAGTAGGTTCGCCCTTGAATACATCTAAGCCTGCAAAGGCTACTTTCTCATGCTCTAAGGCGTGCAAGAGCGCTTCTTCATCAATCACCCCTCCACGCGCTACATTGATGATGCCTACACCATCTTTCATTAGCTGAAATTCTTTCTCTCCTATGACTACTTCTTGCTGTGCAGGGATATGTAGCGTAATAAAGTCAGCCTCTTTCAAAAGAGTTTCCTTACTGATAGTCTGTATCCTAAAATCAAGACTACGCCCGTCAAAGAAAGAGAGGGTAATGGTAGCTTCGCTTTGGAGTGGATCATGAGCGATAACCTTCATACCAAGCCCCAAGGCAATGGTAGCTACAGCTTTTCCTATACGTCCCAAGCCCATGATACCAAGGGTTTTCCCTTTGAGTTCTTGTCCTTTGGCATAGTCTTTCTTAAGAGCATCAAAGCGGGTATCTCCGTCCAATGGCATATTTCGATTGGCATCATAGAGGAAACGAACTCCTGAAAAAAGGTGGGCAAAAGTAAGCTCTGCTACCGAATGGGAGGAGGCATTAGGGGTATTGATAACCTTGATACCTTTCTCTCGGGCATAGGCTACATCTATGTTATCCATACCTACGCCACCACGCCCAATGAGCCTTAAGGAAGAGCAAGCATCTATAAGGTCTTTCTTGGCTTGGGTGGCTGAACGTACCAAGAGAATCTCCACTTGCTCCTCATTGATAAAATTGGCTAATTGGTTTTGGGCGACTTTGGTGGTAAGAACCTTAAAACCAGCAGCATCAAGTGTTTTTATAGCTTTCTCACTGATGCCATCGTTGGCTAATATCTTCATAAATTCGTTATTTATACTGTTTTTTCGAAATGTTGCATCACTTCTATAAGCAATTGTACGCTTTCTATAGGGAGCGCATTGTAGATGGAAGCACGATAACCGCCTACACTTCTATGTCCCTTCACACCACTGATATTAGCCTCTGCCCATAGCGCATTGAAGCGGTCAGTTAGGGATTCATCCACAAGGTTAAAGACAACATTCATGCGCGAACGATCTTTTACATCGGCATACCCTTTGAAGAGGGGATTCCTATCTACTTCTTCATATAGGATGCGTGCTTTTTCTTTGTTCTTCACTTCTATGGCCTTGATACCTCCTTGTTTTTTGAGCCATTCCATGGTAAGCAGACAGGTATATACGGCAAGGGTAGGAGGTGTATTGGTCATACTTTCGTTCTTGATATGTACCTGATAGTTCAGGTGGGTAGGAATCTTATGGCTTACCTTTCCTAGAATATCCTCACGCACAATGACCAAAGTAGTACCCGCAGCACCTATATTTTTTTGTGCACCTGCATAGATGAGACCAAAATCCTCAAAAGGCATCTCCTTGGAAAATATATCTGAACTCATATCGGCTACCAGTGGAACGGATACTTTAGGGTATTCAAAGTATTCGGTACCATATATAGTATTGTTGGTGGTGATATGTAGGTAATCGGCATCCTTAGGAAGGACATATTCGGTGGGTATATTGCGATAGCCATTTTCTTTAGAAGAAGCAATTACTTCAGTAGCTCCTACAAATTGTGCTTCTACGAGGGCTTTGTGCGCCCAAGTACCACTATCTATATAGGCTCCTTTGCGCTCCAATAGGTTGAGGGCGGAGGCGTAGAAGTGTAGGCTGGCTCCTCCTTGTAGAAAGAGCGCTTGATATCCTTTTCCTGTAAGTCCTGTAAGCTCTAAGGCCAAAGCCCTAGCACGCTCCATAATAGCGATAAACTCTTTGCTGCGGTGAGATATCTCCAAAATAGAAAGTCCTGTGTTTTCTAACTCTATAACCGCTTGAGAGGTTTTTTCAAATACTTCGACAGGCAAGATAGAAGGACCTGCACTAAAATTATGTTTTTTCATGTTCTTTTTCTATATTTATAGGTGGGCGGCAAAATTAGAACTAAAAAATAAGCCAGCCAAATTAATTAATACTATTTAAGAAAGCCATAGTATCCACGCCATCTGCATAGTCAGTAAGCGACGGCACTTGGCTCTGCCCAAAACGAATAGTATGGGGAATATTACCTCCACTTACAATACATTGTATCTCTTCTTTATCTGCCTCTAGGCGTTGGTTAAGGGTAGCCATATCCTTATAACGTTCATAGAAAAGGGTGGCAATAGGGGAAGCATATTTTTCATCTTCTTTTAGTAACAAGAAACCATTTTCTAAGAGCTTAAAAAGGCTCATTAGGTATACAGCCTTGTTGTAATCATAGTTATTGACATACTTCTGGTGGTCTAAAAGAGTATGATAAGGGTAAATAGCTTCAAAAAAGGCAACAAAATCATAATCTTCAGGGATAAATAGCTTGGAAACACTCCTACAACCCAATCCAAAATATCTAAAGATGTCTTCACCCAATTGGAAAAGCTCCTCAGGAGTCTCTTTTCCTGTAAGCACAGCTACCGAATTACGGTTTCGGCGAATGATATGTGGTTTTTTTCCAAAATAATACTCAAAATAGCGGGCAGTATTATTACTACCTGTGGCTATAACGGCTTCAAAATCGTTGATTCTTTCTTCTGTGAAACTTACGGCTCCCTTAAATTCAGGAGCTATTTCCTCAAGTTTCTTAATCAAAAAAGGAAGTAATACTTTGTCTTGGGAGGAGAGTTTTACGATGGCTTTATGTCCTGAAAGCAATACACAGAGCAGATCATGGAAGCCGACCATAGGAATATTTCCAGCCAAGATAAGGGCTACTTGCTTGGGAGTTTTTTCTTTTATAGGATAAGTAGAGAGCCATGCCTTCAAGCTGTTTTCTTTAAGAAGGTTAGCCCAATGCTTTAGTGCAAAAAGACAGTTCTCCCTATCAAACCATGCATTCTGTTGTTCTGCTTTTTGGAGAGCTTCCTCCAAGTCTAGGTATATAGGGGCTTTCTCCCCATGTAGGAAATAGTCTGTAAGCATAGCACCCAAGGCAGCCACACCTTGTATTCTCTGTTCTAAAGTCTGCATTAAGGTTGTTTTTTCAAGCCACAAAAATACGAATTATAATTGTTAATTATTGATGGTCGATTGTTAAAATACAGACTTTTGTAATTTATATAACTAATTTATTTTCAAATATATATGTCAATTTCTTTCAAAATTGGAGTTGTTATAAAGCGCTATAAATGATAAGTCTTCCAAAGCTAATGAGTGCCAACTACTAAGGGGGAAAAGTTTATCTATCTTAGTTGTTAACAAATAACCATTAATAATTAACAATTAAAAAAAGCTACTTTGTTTTGCATAGTACTGAATTTTTTTATAACTTTGCAGGGTCAAATCAGATGATTATGGAAGCTATTAATTTAGAGAAGATCAAAACCCAAATGCGAAAAGGGGTCTTGGAGATGTGTATTCTTTCTATCATTCATAAGAAGAAGGAAGCTTATGCATCGGACATCATGGAAGCACTTAAGGAGGCGGATATGATCGTGGTGGAGGGAACGCTCTACCCGCTGATGACCCGACTGAAAAATGCCTCTTTACTTAACTATTCTTGGCGTGAATCTACCGCGGGACCGCCGAGAAAGTATTACACCCTTACCGACAAGGGGCTTTCCTTTCTCAACGAAGCCCTTGCCTCTTGGAATGAATTACAAACAATGATAACCAAACTTATTTAATCATGGACAAAACACATAATATCAGTTTAGGCGGCTTTTCCTTTATCATAGAAAATGGCGCCGCTTCCCAGCTCTCCGCCTATCTTACAAAGGTGCGCCAATACTTAGGCCAATCTGCTGATACGGACGAAATCCTCACCGATGTAGAACAACGTATGGCCGAACTCCTCAGAGCACGTATGCAAAATACAGAAGTAGTGACTTCTTCAGATATAGATTACTTAATACAAGTAATGGGTAAGCCCGAACAATATGTACAGGACGATGAGGAACTTACTTCTGAAAAACCTGCTCCAGTACTCCCACTAAGGAGCAGAAAACTCTATCGGGATATAAGCAAAGGGAGTATAGGTGGAGTGCTCTCTGGCCTAAGCTACTATTTCCACATAGATGTAACCCTCCTTAGAATCATCTATATGCTGCCTATCCTATTGAATATTGGAATTTTATCCTTTACTTTTAACGGGTCTGCCATGTCACTCTCTACCTTCTCTATACTCCTTTATGTAGTGCTTTGGCTGGTGATTCCGCCTGCAAAAACAACTGCTGAAAAATTGGAAATGAAGGGGTTAGAGGTGAATATTGATACGATTTCCTCTCACAAAGACGAAGATGAAGCACCCCAAAGACGTCAGTGGCTTAAAAGCACTTCCGATAAGTGGCTGATGGGGGTCTTGGGCGGATTGGCTAAGTACTTTTCTATCCCATCTATCTGGCTGAGAATAGGGGTTATCTGCTGTATGATGGCTGCTCTTATCTCTACCCACGGACGTGCACTACTTTTTGTGCTCCTCTATGGGTTCTTGGCTTATGGTCTTAAAAAGGATAATGAGTCTGACAGTAAGCAGGATAAGCAACAAGACAGTAGTCCTATGTCATTGGTGGATAATACCGCGCCACAAAGGCACTCTCGCTCTATTTTGGGTCAGTTTTTCCATATCATGTTTAAGGGGGCAAGCTATTTCTTAGTGATGATATTTATCTTTATTGTCTTTATCTTGCTCTTGGTGGTACTCTCTGCCCTCTTAGGAATAGGTATTTTCAGTGGGGCCTCCTTAGTGCTCTTGCATAATTATTTAGATTTTGTCCTAACCGAGAGCTGGCAACAGGTATTGTTTTACCTATCTACTACTCTTTTGATAGTGCTCTTTATCTCTATCTTTACGCTTTTGATAATGAAGGTGTTTTCTGCCAAAGGCTACCAAACACCTCGCTGGTGGTTTGCAACAAATATATTGATTACCTTGGTGGGCTTCTTGGGGGTATTTGCCTTGGTAACGAGTGCTTCAAGGAGTTTTATCTCTTACAATGCAGTAGAAGAAAAGCACCCTATCACCTTGACTTCCGATACACTCTTTGTTTATGAAAAACCAATATTCACTAATGGCTTCTTGGTTGATAGTAAGGGGGTAGGGCGAAGTGGAGATGTACACTTCTTAGGCTTAGGTACAACCCAACAGCAAACGCCTTATTTGCTAATAAAAACAACCTCTCAAGGAAGAGATACCGATGAGGCTATGGAGAATGCTAAAAAGATAGAATACCCATTAGAGATAGTAGGGGATAGCCTAACCCTCCCCGATGGCTACCTCTTAAACAAAGGCAACCCTTATCGTATGCAGAGGGTATATGTCAAGCTCTTCCTTCCCTTAGGAAAAATGGCCAAATTCACCAAATTCCCTACCATGAAGCATGGTTATCTATTCCCTCGAGGTATCTATAAGGCTGTCAATGACAGTATTGTAGAAGTAAAAAAGTAAATACAATTTGCTAACTTTCTAATAAACAATTTATTGCGTCTCTACCCAGATCTTAGTTAAGACAATTCCCCCGTAGAGACGCAATTTATTGTGTCTTAACTAATTAGACGCAATTTATTACGTCTTAATTAGGTGTAATTTATTGTTTTTTAATTAATTAGAAATAATTTATTACATCTCAACTAATTAGGAATACAATTTTTAACTTATTGATTTACATTGCCAACTAACTCAAAATTCAAAACTTAAAACTCAAAACTCAGAAAAAAGTAGTATCTTTGCCCTTGTAACCATGCAATCTGTCTCGTCCATATACGATTGGACACCTCTGCTGGCGCGAGCTTGTAGCTCATTCTTAAAGGGCTAAATCCTAGAATTATGAATTTAGTAGAATTATTACAAAGTAAAGGGATTTCTATAGAAAGGAGCGCTTATCCGATTCTATTGGAAGATATAGAAGAAGAAATCCCTTATTCATTCCTTGGTAAGGAGGATTTTATAGATTTTTACTTGTTAAGCAATGGAGGATATTTTAATAAGGCTCCTTATCTATGCTATAATGAACGAGGAGTCAAGAAAACCATAGAGGTTAGTGGATTCTATAACATACCCAAGATAGGAAGCGAATCAGGTATGAGTATAGCAAGGGCACTTTCAAGAAGAGAGGGATATTCAGAAAATTTTGATGAGTTTATTGATTTTCATTTTCCTTTTGCTTTTAATGATGGGGATAATGATTTTTGGATAGATATCCAGAGTGGCGAGGTAAAGTATATAGATTATGAAGATTTTGGATATGATCCCGACAAAGCTATTATAGTTGCATCTTCATTTAACGAATTTATTACAAATTTGGAAAGCCGAGAATAATGTCATTAGGATAAAGAGCTATGATACTTACAGAAAAAGAAGTATTAGAGATTGTAGAGAAATATAAAAGACGATTTCCTAAAATAAAAGATACATTGACAAAAATTCAGTTCTCGCCTAATTATGATGTCCAAGGTAAGAAGGCTTGGATAGTAACTGGTGAAAGTGAGTTGCTCGGTAATATATGGGAGTTTTGGTATGTAGTATCAGATAAGACAGCAAAAGTAGAATATATCTTTGATAAGTATGGAAATAGAAACTCTCATATAGAGCGCCCAATGCCCAAAGAGTGGGAAGACTATCTAGATGAGAACGATAAGGACTAAGACAATAGCTTACAAGGGAAATTCTGCCGGCGATTTCTGTTATACCGAGCTCACATTATTTAGAGTACATTATAGCCTTTAAAAACGCTTATCTCTATGAGACAGTGTTTGAGTTTTTGAGATAAGGTGCTAAACTTAACAACACAGCTAGAACATTACCCCTTTCTATTTTAAAAGAACAAAATACCAATTTTTGGGATATTCTTTTTCAATCATATTAAAAAGTAATTTAAAGTTGTTAGAACGTTTTTGGGTAAGTATTTCATAAAAATAATTATGGCAAATACAGCAAGCTCTTTGCTTTTGAGACACTACACCATAAAAAATATCTTTTTCATTCTCAATATGATACCATTGCCAATTGTATTTAGCATTTATTAAGTTACCGAAAAGAGAACCTAATTTGTAA
>NZ_CALHGG010000182.1 GCF_938029845.1 uncultured Capnocytophaga sp. | reverse complement strand
TTCGTTGAAAAAGATAAAAATTGTCTATCAATCTGGAAAATGTCCTTTCTATAACACCTTGAGAATCATAAACTATCTCATTCCCCCTCTTGGAGGGGGGTAGGGGGGAGGTTTTGAAAATCAATAAGTTACAGAACTGGCGAAACTTAAATCACTAATCATTGACAATTAACTATTAACCATTAGTATCATGCTAAAAGACGAACAAGTAGCCCAATATTTGGCGCCCCATGAGCGGGAACCACTTAAGAAAGAGGCTTTTGCTTCTTTCTCCGAGCCCTACCAGCAGTTGGGTTTATGTATCAGTAATAATGTCACCTATAGAGAAGAGGAGCAATTCATAGCTAACTTTACCTCCTTTGGCTTTGCTGATAAGCTATGGGAAACAGCCGAAGGCAAGCGCTTGGCGCTCTTGCTTTTTGGAGAGATACAAGCGCCCTATATACAGCGTATCTGGGATGCTGTTTACAAATATCCCTATCAAACTAGTTGGAGCAGTCGTCCTTTCCGATCTCCTAACCCTGAGGACTATAGGGAGATGCAACTCAAGGTGCTTGAATGGAGCTGTAGGATCCGCAATATGGGCGTTGCTCTCCTGCCTGTGGAGGAACAGTTCCAATATGCCGTCTATAAGGGAGGTGCAACGGACTTCTTTGTTCAGGTACTTTCCGAGGATTTGGATAAGTACTACCCCTTGATAGAAGATATCTTTATGGGTGAGGACGAGATCGGGAAGGTATGTCCCTCCTTGATAGTTGCTGCCCTGATGGTGGAGGATACCCGCTACCATACTTTGGTGGAGAAGACCCTTTTGGCGGCGCAACTTCAGGAAGATCTTCGTCAGATAATCTTGGAATCCTTGGATGGAATAAGTGTACCTGTATTTCGGCACTTTATAGGAGTGATTTTAGAGCACAACCTCAATCGCTTTAGCAGTGTGGTACGAGCTGTGGATACTTGGTTTGGCTTTGGTTGGGAAGCACCCCAACAGTCGGTGGTCAAGCGTGCCTTGGAGCTAGCACAGGTCTATTTGGCTGATCTTGATAAGGCACGTGAAGCAGCCACTAGCAGTCAGGACAACCTGGAGCGCTATGTAGCCCTATGGGCGGTGGCGATCTACAATGTAGAGGAAGCCTTACACTTAGCCGTAGCGGCGCTGAACAATACCAAAACAAGCTATGAGGCTTGTGTGGTGGTACTCTACTTTATGCGCCAAACCCAAAAGAAGAGCGATGAACTCCTCTCCTTTGCCGAAAACTATTTTGGTATAGAACCCGCTTGGGATTACTGGATCTTGAAGAACCTACCAAAGGGCAAGCTCACCCCTGCCTTGTTTGACAAGGTACATGCCTCGGCTAAGAAGCTCCCTAAGGATGGTAAGAGTTTTGAGGGCGTAGGTTTCCGTTGGTTCAGTTTTACCATAAAGCCTTTGGATCTCTATCAGGCGATGCTCAAGGCGGCCAATGAGCAGCAACAACAGCTTCTCGCTACCGAACTGGCAGAAATTCCTGTAGATGCCCGCCATATCCTACTCGACGATATCTTCCCTGTGCTTTCTCGTGGGCGCTATAGCTATTATAGTGATGAGGAAAAGAACTTACCACCGGAGGACTACCCAGCCGACTCTTGGCAACGTACCTTGGTACGTACAGCGCTGAATGACAAGGGGCCTTATGTGGTGAGCAAAGCGATGGAGGTGCTCAAGAAAGTGTCTTTGGTGCAGGACGATATCCTCGCCATAGAGCAGGTACTCTCCCGCAAGAATAAGGAACAACGCAAGGAGAGCGTGGCCTTACTCGTTAAGCAACCCGAAGCAGTGCTTAAGGATAGCACCTCCCGTATGATTGTCTCCAAGAATGCCGACCAGCGATTGGCAGCCTTGGAAATCCTCTCCGTATTGCAGGAGGAAGAACGACTTGCTGACTATGTCACCGAGCAGGTGGAAGCCTATAAGGGGCGTAAGCTCTCCAAGAACGAGCAGGTGCTCATGGACAAGCTCACCTACAACCCCGAAACAGCCACTGAGCTTAGGTATGATCTTACCAACGGCTTTGGAGTGCTCAACTTGGACAACCTGACCTCTTTTGACCTACCCAAACCCCTCTTTGACAAGGAGCGCAAGGAGAAGAAGGGCGGTTTCCTCTTTGATAAGCTCGTCAATGTAGAGAAGATAGGGGAGGGGCTTAGCGAACTCTTAGCCCTATGGCGTGCCAATAAGGATTACGAATACCAATACGAAGGCTATCAGGGGGCTACCGAGACCACCCTCTTGGGCAATGACATCAGGTGTCTGCACAAAAGAAAGGAGGAAGATACCCCAATGGATAGATTGAGTGATCTGCCATTGGCCGACCTATGGAAAGGCTGGCACGCCAAATACCAGTTTACCGAGATAGAGTACTACTTTGCCAAGCGCTATTGCGGCCATCTCTACTATGAAAACCCCAAACCAAAGGGCTTAGACGCGTTCTTGGTTATGTACTACCCTGATTTCCCTGTACATTTTGAAGGACAAATTCATAGCTACCGCGGGGAAGCTCGTAAGGCAGAAGATTTATTAGGTTATCTTAAGGAAGCCTATAGTGAAGACAAAGCTCTTTTGGCAAACTTTAAGCGCTCCGTTTTTGAAGATGCCTTAGCGACTTTCCCCAAGGAAAAGCGCGGGGAGACTTTCAAGCGTGGTTATTCTTCCTTGGATTGGGATGATGTAGTGACGGATTATGCGGCTGTTGTTTATAATAGTGACTTCCTTCATTATACCGATGACCAGCTCTTTAGGCATTGGCAGTTGCTCTATTACCTATATATAGAATGGAAAAAAGGCTTAGATCCTGAAAAATGCACTCCCAAGGATGTCCTCCCTTATGTACGCAACTATGTACGCCGAGAGGAGCGCTTACCTGGTATCAACAATAATCTGCTACAGCTCACCCTGATGCTTTATAACAAGGGCAGGCTTACCACTGATGATCTCATCTTCTTCTGCTTGCTCAATAAGGAACTATTTGCTATGGCACAAGGAGCAGAAAATCACTTTAGCCGAGGATTGCCTAAGTGGATCAAGGATACGCTTACTTTCCCTGAAACCCTCTTGGAACAGGTCAAGACCCATATGCTCCAAGTAGAATTGCAGCGTGGTGACCTCCCTACCGATGCCTCCGTATATATCGGTTCGCTTAGTGAGATAGAGGGCGCTCAATACTTCTTTGAAGCCTTGGAACGTATGGGCAAGGAGCCTTTCGCTAAGGGCTATGGCAGTGGCACCAGCAAGCGTGCAACCTTTAGCCATATTTTGGAGGTGAGCCAGCCCAGTGCCACCGATACCTTTGCGGACTTCAAAAAACACTTGGACGAGGTAAAGCTCAGCAAGCAGCGCCTGGTGGAAGCGGCCTGCTATGCGCCGCACTGGACAGCGTGGTTGGGTGACTACCTCAAGATCAAGAGCTTCCGTGAAGCTATTTGGTGGTTTATTGCCCATACGACCGACTATATGGATGCAGAGAAAGAAACCATCGTCTCCCAATATTCTATTGTACCGAAGGATGACTTCCAACGAGGCGCTATCGATGTGGATTGGTACCAACGTGTTCATAAGGCGGTGGGCAAAGAAGGATGGAAGCTCATCCAAGAGTCCGCCAAGTATCTTTCTGATGGTATGGGCTATCGCCGTGTGAAGCTTTATTCTGCGGTACTTACAGGCGAAATTAAACTCACCGAAACTATTAAGAAAATTACCGAAAAGCGTGATAAGGACTATGTAATGGCCTTAGGTTTGGTGCCTATCAACAAGAAGAAAGTAGAAGAAGACTTAGTGAGTCGCTACAATCTCTTGCAAACTTTCCTCAAGGAAAGCAAGCAGTTCGGTCAGCAGCGCCAAGAGAGCGAGAAGAATGCGGTGGAGATAGGACTTGATAACCTCTCTCGTAATGCAGGCTATGAGGACAGTATCCGCTTTAGCTGGGCGATGGAAGCCAAGGCTACCCAACAGATTATGGAGAAATCTACCCTTGTTATAGATGACACTCAGCTCCAGTTGGTGGTTGATGAGGAGGGTAAGGCGGATATTATCGTTACCAAAGGCGACAAGACCCTCAAGTCTATCCCTGATAAGTATAAGAAGAACAAGGAAGTAGAAGCGCTCAAGGATAACAAAACCTACCTTACTAAGCAGTATAGCCGTACCCGCCTTTCTTTGGAACAAGCCATGCTTTCACAAACGCTCTTTACAGCCGCCGAATTGGCAAAAATCCTAGAGCACCCTGTGGTAAAGGCAATGCTTAGCAAGCTCGTACTCTTCAATCCTGAGACCCAAGCTTCCGGTTTTTGGCAAGACGGAAAGCTCTTAAGTGCAGAGGGAACACTCACACCACTTAAAGCAGCCGATAAGCTCCTGATAGCGCACCCAAGCCATTTGTTCTATGCGGTACAGTGGGATTTGTATCAGAAGTATCTCTTTGACAAGGAATTGAAACAACCTTTCAAGCAGGTATTCCGTGAACTCTATATCCCTACCAAGGACGAGCTAGAGACCAGCAACCGCAGTGAGCGCTACCAGGGTCACCAAGTACAGCCCCAAAAGACAGTGGCACTGCTTCGTAGTCGTGGCTGGACAGTCAATTATGAGGAAGGATTGCAAAGAGTGTATCATAAGGAAGGTTTCCGAGCTACTATCTATGCGGCTGCCGATTGGTATACGCCTTCGGAGGTGGAGGCGCCAACGCTAGAATATGTAGTCTTCTACAATCTCAAGGATGGTAAGGAAGTGCCAATGAAGGAGATTAATCCGGTAATCTTCAGCGAGGTGATGCGCGATGTGGATTTGGTAGTCAGTGTAGCTCATGTGGGTGGGGTTGATCCTGAAGCTAGCCACAGTACTATGCAGATGCGCGGCGCCTTGGCTCGTGAGAGTGCACGCCTCTTTAAGCTTGACAATGTGGAGGTCAAGGAGCGTTATATCTTAGTTAAGACCGAGCATGGTGATTATAGCCTACACCTCGGTAGTGGAATGATCAGTAAGAGCGGCTTACAAATCAATGTAGTGGCTGTACAGAGCCAACACCGAGGTCGTGTATTCTTACCTTTTGTAGATGATGATCCTAAGACAGCCGAGATTATCAGTAAGATGAAGCTCCTTTCCGAAGGAAAAATATACTAAGTGAAAAATGAAAAGTGAAGAGTGAAAAACGAACTCTTCACTTTTCTCTTTTCGTTATTCACTTAACGGTTGGTGCTTAAAAACGCACATTTCATGATATTTTTTCAAAAACTATTTTTTTATTAATTTTTTTTTATATCTTTGCTTTTGATAATAGGCAAGGACTATGAGCTTTGTAAGTGAGCATAGTCCTATATTTAATCATTTACTTAACAATAAGTTATGAACAAAAGTTGATAACTTATGTGAATAACTAAATTTTATAAGATAATCAAAAACAAACCATCATGAAAAGGTTTTTGTATTTTTTAGCCGTTTTGAGTATATGTTTTATCTCTACAAAGGTGTGGGGGCAGAGCTTAGGAAGAGATATCCTATTACGATGGGATAATAATGGGCAAGCTGTGAGAGGAGACTTTGTGCAGATAGGGAATCATGGGAACGGTTCTGCAACGTTAAAGATTTCGGGACATAGTTCATGCTTGCGGGTGAAGTGGGCAGGAATCTATTGGGCTTCTACAGGAGGAATGGGTAGACAAGGAGATAATAGTACCTATAATGCTACATTGAGATTGCCTAATGGGCAATCTGTACCTTTGAGAGCAGATGAACGTATGACTACAGTCTTTGGAGGTCATGAATTCTTATGGAACTCTTACAAAGATGTAACTTCTATAATACAAGGCTTAGGAGCAGGATTTAATAATGCAGAATACCAATTAACCTATTCTATAGGTGGTTGGAGTATTTGGAACTTAGTGGTGGTGTATGAGGATATCAATGCTAGTACTTCCAAGCGTGTTTATGTATATGATGGTTGTTTGCTTAATTTCTACAATTATAATGGTGTACAACATAAGACTATTCCTATTACAGGCTTTCAAACACCTCCTGCACCTGCTGCTGTTAAGGCAAGAATAGGGGTGTGTACAGGTGCTGGAAATATCAATTCTTATGATATCTTGGAAATTAATGGACATAAACAAGGACAAGGTTCTTATCCTAATGCCTATGAGGATTTTATGGATGCTTCTATCTCTTTTAACCATTCAGAAGCAGCTATGCCAAGAAACCCTGTAGTGGGTAGAGGTCAAGGATTTGCTGACTTGGACGTGTTTGATATTCCTAACCCTGGCAATACGGTGATTAAAAATGGAGATACTTCCTTAAATATTCATTTTGCAGCTGAGGATGCTTATATTACTTATACAGTTCCTTTTTCTGTGGATGCATTGGCTCCTCATGTGGAGACTCATAAGGAAGTATTAGGTCTGGAGGCAGGACAATGGAAAGATTTCACAGGTAAGACGACTGTCTTTGGTGAATCACTTAAGTATCGCCTCAAATTCCGTAATATAGGAAATGACAATGTACGGGATGCAGTACTAGAAGACTTATTACCTAAAGGGGTTACTTATGAAAACTTTGAAGCACTTCCTTCGGGGGTGACATTCGTATCAGCCACTCCTAACTATAATAATACAGGACGTACATTGGTGAAATTCAATATATCACCAAGCCTTTTACAGTATTCTCCCACAGCACCTTTCTCGGCGCCGATTACTATTAATGTAAAAGTACAGCCCGATTGTGCGAACCTTATAGATTTCTGTTCTAATGAGTTCAAGAATCAAGCCGAGATGGTCTATCATGCGGCTTTGGATAATAAAGAATATCGTACAGGCTCCTTCGCTAGCACTGGGGGCACTTGTGATCAAAACAATGAGAGTGCTACTACTTTTTTTGTTAAGGATGATACTTGTGCTACTCAGGACTTGCCTTACTGTGGGGGTATGACCCTTAAGGGAGGAGCTGGTTTTGGCTCTTGGAAATGGACAAAAGAGGGGCAGTCAGGCGTATTGGCTACCACTCAGGACTTGCCTATCTCCGCGCCAGGTACTTATATAGTGGAACGTACGCCACCTCCAGGTGGAAACCGTTGTAATAACAAGCTTACCATTAAGTATGTAGTAAGTGTTCGTACAGGGGAGAACCTACACCCTATGCGTAATGCACACTATGTAACCGAGCGCAAGACTTGTAATATCACAGGTATAGAATACCTTGGGGTAGGGGTGTGCGGTACCACTCAACAGTTGACCATTACTAATGGTTCACTCTCCGATGGTCAGGTGCTTTGGTATAGGTATAAAAACCAAAGAGCTGCTGCTGATTGTCCTCCTGAGGTAAATACACGTGGCATTCAGAACGATGCCAATTGGGAGCTCAAGGGTACAGGAAAGAACTTTGACCTGACACCTAACTTGGTTGATCCTAATGGCTCTGAGTTTGCTGTCCTCTTAAATTTCGCCAACTGTCCGACCACTTATCATTTCCGTGCCTATAAGGGGGAATTGGATTATCGCTTGGCTAAA
This sequence comes from uncultured Capnocytophaga sp., assembly GCF_938029845.1. Taxonomy (GTDB): domain Bacteria; phylum Bacteroidota; class Bacteroidia; order Flavobacteriales; family Flavobacteriaceae; genus Capnocytophaga. The sequence goes on along the minus strand of NZ_CALHGG010000182.1, from coordinate 2,444 downwards.
GAAAATATTCTCTGTGGAAATGGTAAAATTAAGGTGTCCAATATTCCTACAGGAAGATACCAGTACAAGGTAGAAGGACCTGCAGGTTCTTCCTCCTATCAAGATATAGCAGCTAATACTACAGCTTTTGATATTCCTGTAACTCAAGGGGGACGCTATAAGATCTCCTTACGTGCTAAAGTAACAGAGTTCCAAGAAAATGTATGTGTATATACTAAAACGATAGATGTAGAGGCGGTGGCTGATAATGCAGTGATGACACTCACCCAAGTGGAGGAAGTCAAGTGTGTGAGCAGTAACCCTGCCACAGGAAAGATGCGTGTGGTGCTCAACTCCGACATAACACTTCCTGTACAAGTTACCGTTAAGAAAGGTACCCAGCAGATAACCTCCTATCGAGTAACCAATACTACGGAGATGAACTCTGACCTAATTCCTGCTGTGAAGAATGTACTCTATAGCTTATCCGCAGGAAATGATTACTCAGTAACAGTAACGCCTACTTATAAGTCAGGGTGTACTCCTACAATAAGTAACTTTGAAATCACCCAGATACCTGAGCTTAAGATTAATAATGCGTCAGCCAAGACCATTACCTGTGGTTTGAATAAGGTATTTACTATTACAGTGCAAGGAGGTAAGATCAACCCTATTGCAGGTCGTTACTCTTTTATTGTAAAGGATCAAGCAGGTGCCACCACTTATGAGGATGCAGAATCCTTTGAGAGTGAGGGTGGTACCCCTAATGTACAGACCTATACTCTTACAGTAAAGGATCCATGGGCAGGTCCCGGATCCAAGGTATATAAAATATATGTATATGACCAAAACAACTGTGAGGCTGCCAAAGAGGTTACCTATAACTACCAAGAAAAACCTGAGTTTAATCTCACTAAGGTAGTAGATGCTATCTGTGGTCCTTCCACAGGTTCGCTAAAGGTTAATATCACCAATAGCAATTTTAATGCAGCAGAGTATACCATAGTATATAAGTTGATCAAAAAGAACTCTGATGGTACTTGGCCTGATTGGAATAGTCCTCTCAAGAGTCAGGGAGACCCTACTTTCACGGGCTTAACCTCAGGGGACTATCGTGCCCGTATCTATTATACCAAGGGTACAGTAACATGTAACTATCCAGAGGATTGTATTACCTATAATGTACATGGAGGAGGTACACGTACTGAGTGTAACCCACCACATACCGATCCCAAGGAGCTTAAGATAGAAAATGGTGCAGGTCCTATCCGTGCTTTTGCGGGGGTAATACAGTTGCCATGTGAGAGTCCAACGAACTCAGCAGAGATTTTGGTAGCCAATGTATCGGGAGGAATGAATACTCAGTATGAGTATAAGTTGGATGGAGGTACTTGGGGAACTAACAAGCGTTTTCAGAATATTGCTCCTGGTACCCATACCGTATCGGTAAGGAACAAGGTTACTTCTGGACCTTATTGTGAATGGACACAGACCCTGCAAGTACCCGCACCTATTGCACGACCTACACTCACAGGAGCACTCAAGTATGATTGTGAGGGAAGGGCACGCATGGAGGTTACCACTGATAAGCCCAATTATAGCTATACAACAGTACATACCCCTACCCATGGGGCTAATGCGGCTGCCTTACCTACCACGCCACCGAACACAGCTACCTTTAATGCAGGTAGTGTAACCTCTGTGGATTTCCCTGATGTCTCAGGAGTACAGACGGTAAGGGTATTCTATAAGGAAACAGCTTCGCCTAATCCTATCATATTGTTAAAAGAGGATTTTGGACAGGGAGATAATACTTGTGATCCTAATGTATATTCCGCTTATGCTTGTAAAACAGATGGTAATATATATGATGGTGCTTATGTGATTGTTTCTCGTGATAATACCATCTTGCCTAATGGCTGTTGGACAACCCCTGTTGACCATACAGGTCTTACCAGAGGTCGTTACTTGGCTATGAACGTGGGAAGTATAGGTTATAACAAGCCTATTTATACGAAGGTGGCTAATGATGTGGATCCTAATCAGCCTATCAAGTTCAAGATGTATGTATACAATCTTTGTCATTGTACCTCTTGTGCACCACCTCTTTTCCAAATACGAGTAGTGGATCCAGTGACAGGAAATAACTTGGTACCCCCTTCGGCTACCAAAGCACCTCCTGTGAATGGGCATGACACTAATGCTTGGCATGAGTTCTCTGGAGAGTTACAAGCTCCAGGGGTAACCTCCTTGCGTATAGAGATTGTAAGTATGAGCCCCGCCACAGGTGGGAATGACCTTGCCTTGGATGACATCTATGTATACCAAGAACCTAAGGCTTGTGCTAGCAGTTATATAGATCTTAATGCAAACTTAGAAAGTAGTGCAAACAAGAAGCTTAAAATCACGGCTCTTACGGAGACTGAAGAGAGTTGTAATGGTAAGGATGATGGTAAGATAGAGGC
>NZ_CALHGG010000181.1 GCF_938029845.1 uncultured Capnocytophaga sp. | reverse complement strand
GTTCAGTAACAGGTGTCCCACACTGTTGATACTGCATTCGTATTTTTTCTTTTGGAAGTCCTAATTTTATAACATAATCTCTTTGTTCTATAGTGTGTTCATCTAAAATAACATCTCCTGTTTTTTCATAATATTGGTCTGCTTCTTTTTTAGTTACAAAATCAATATCTTTTATCTTTTTTGCTTGGTAACGTCCTACTTCTATAACCCTGCCATAGTTGTGTAACCAAACAAAAACTACTCCACCAGGGGCTAAACCTACTTGTATATTATATTCTTCTATTGTTGGAGTTATATCATCCACTATTGAGATTCTGTATACCTTCTCCTCTAAAAGTTGAGCTATCTTCAGAGAATCTAAAGGCTGATCTTCTAAGAGATATTCGCATTTTTCTACATACGAAAGCCAAGAAACATCTAAGTGAGTAGGAACCCCTTTAGCTTCCTCCTCCTCTGAGGAACCAAAAATACCTGTAGCTCCCCTCTCTATAGAAAAATAGGGAAAGGGTCCTTTATTATCAAATAGGAAAGATTGTCCATTTCCGAACCTACTAGCTCCATCTTTTCCATATACTACCCCACGATAAACTCTTATAGGATATCCTGATACAGGTTTTACATAAGCGACCCAATGATATTTTTTATTCATATTTTCTTTTTCTTTACAAGAAGTTAATGATGAAAGTAAAACTAATATGGTTATGATTATATTTTTCACTGCTATTTTTTACCTTTTTTATATTTATTTAAGTTGGACCAAGGCACTTCTTCTATCTTTGAGGAAATACACTTATTATCCTTAAATTCTAAGCTAATAAAATAATCATATTCACCTGCAGTTGCATAAGAAAAATTTTCTAATTGGATTCTTACAAAAATTTTATCTCCTTTCTTCTTATAAAGAATAAAGGTTGGGGTACAAGTTCTTATAGATTCTAATAATTTTACATTTAAAGGAATTTGTTGTCTATTAATTTCTATAATAGGATTTTGCTTCTCCAATTTTAAGAAATCCTTTCTGAACTGTTTGAGTTCTTTGTCAGTACTTGGTCTTCCTAAGAACTGTTCTAATACATTATCGCTCTTTATAAATACATTGATGCTATCTTTCCCCATTTTCATATAGGAAACATAATACACTACGCTATCTTGTCTTCCTATAATTCTACAATAATCAATGCGTTTTTCTATTGATGTTTGTGAAAACAAAGAAAACGTACTGATAAAAACTAAAACTAATGTTGCGATTGTTCTCATATTTTTCCTGTTGAGATTTGTTTAAAAGCATAAATAGTAGATTTATAAAAAAGTGTAGCTCTATTTTTTAGATACCCTTTCCCTTCATAAACCGAAACTGACTCAAAAACACTTTTATCGAGTTTGTACTTATTGCCCCATTTAGAAAAACCATACTTTCTATGTTCTTTTTTAATGAATAATGTTTCTTTAAAATCATCTGAATCAAAGACATCTAAACCATGCCATCCAATAGCTCTATCACTAATATCCTCCTGATTATCTTGCCCCCTTAGATAGAACAAAGCCTTAATTGTATAGGAAATAGCTATTTTCATTAGATCATTTTGATTTCTATTATCCAAATTTTTATCGAAATCAACAGAGGTAGTTGGAGATTTAATATCTAAAAAATCACGAAAAGCTTCATTTTTTCTTGTATAAGTTGCATCATCCCATCTATTTCTTGCTTTTATAAAAGAATCTTTTAATGTCCAACTTTCTTGAGAATAATTCTCGTGTCCAGAATCTTTATACTGACAATGACGATTCATCACTGCAAAAGGCAATCTCATAATAGCTTCTTTATTATATCCAGTTTCACTATAGGCTGTTCCTGCAATGCTTAGGAAAAGGTCTTTATCAATTTCCATATTTTTAGGGTTTTCAAAAATTGGATTCCCGTTTTTATCTTTTTCTTCTTTCTTACTATTGCAGGCAAAAACATCGTTTTTATTTCCTTCTTCGGAAGTAGTTACCTTAGCCAAGAACCTTCCTCCATAGTCAAAATAGTATCCATTAGGTGTGATAGGTTTCTCTTTTTTCTGTTCTTCTTCTGAAGGTTTATCTCCCAACTTACCAAACAAAGTTTTAACACTTTGTCCACCTCCTGTATGTATGGTTGTTTTAGAAAGTTTTTTAAGAATATCAGTTAGTTTTGCTACCTCAGATATATTTACCTTTGTATCACTACTACCTAATAATTTTGCCACTTGTGCACTATGAATAGTAACATTTCCTTCACGGGCTTGGTGGAAAGTTGTCCTATCTCTTATCTTCACAACTATATAGGATCTTTTTTATATAGTCACGATATACATTCTCTTTTTTTTTGCTCTTGTATACAATATATACATAATCTGTCCTATTAAGTCCTATATTTCTGATTTTTGATTTTTCAATAGGAGAGACGATATCTGTATACTTCTTATACTTGACAAATTGATCTTTCGTAAGAACTTCTAATAATTCACTTGTGATACTTTTCCCTAACAGAATGAAATCATATTTACTTGTGAGGTAAGATCTTATCTTATCACTCACTTTTATTTTATACATTATTTGGTTGTGTAATAGCATTTCTTGCTGAGGGGTTAAATCCTTTGTAGCGTATTTAATTTGTTTTAGAAAAGTATTGACAATTAGGGTAGTATCCTTTGGACATTTGGCTTCATAAATTTTATAATTATTCTTTACTATCTCTATAAAATCATGGTCTTCCAATGCGTTTCTCTCTTTTTCTACGTCCAAAATTTCCCTATATTTTTCTATAGAACCGTATCTATAGCGTATATACTCATGTAGGGAGGAAAAAGTTTTATCTCCTTCTATAACATTACCCAATTGTCTATTCGTTATTATGGGAAATAAATTCTTACGATCTAATGAAAATGTATCTTCTACATAAGCTATTATAAACTCTTTTTTCTTTTTAATCAAATCTGACAGAATGTGAACTATAGGATCTGTTCCAAATAGCATTGCTTTCTCATTATCATAAAAAAAATAAACGTCTCCTTTATAATATTTTACAAAATTACCTTCTTCCATTTCTTTGAAGAACCCTTTCTCTTGCGTATATCTGATTCTGTATATTGGGAAAGAAAACAAACTATCCTTGTCCTCAAACTTAAACATTTCTCTAAAGTTAGAAAGACGATTGTTTAAGGTATCTTCTTGAGAAATAGACAACTGTGAAAATAATAAAAATAATAATAGCAAACTCCTCTGAATCATATCATTTTTTTATATCTGTTATTTCATAAACTCCTGTACTAAAATCAATCTTATCTGTAGAATAAAGAACATAGCTTCCTGCATCACTATCCGCTACATTATAGTCATTATTCTCATAACTAACTATAACTATTTCATGTCTAACATTAATAGATTCAACTACATTTACATTTGCAAGTACAGGATTTCCTCTATCTATAGCTCTTTGAATATTTTCATGAGAAAATAGCTGGGTATACACATATTTCTCTTGAAGAATTTTTATCATTTCATCAAGCGAAATTCCTTCTCCTAAAAGGATATCGGCAGGGTGTCTTTTTAAGAGTCTTGCTATTTCAAGAGCTTTTTCTGCCCCTTTAATTCTTTTTTTAAATAAAGTATCTATAAAAGCTAGAGCATAAGGCACACAAGCCCCTCCTCCATTTAATTGTTGTTCTACTTCTTTTGGACATCTTGATAAAGGAGTTCTTTTTTTCTTATTGGTTAATAAAGTTTTAACACTTTGTCCACCTCCCGTATGTATGGTTGTTTTAGAAAGTTTTTTAAGAATATCAGTTAGTTTTGCTACCTCAGATATATTTACCTTTGTATCACTACTACCTAATAATTTTGCCACTTGTGCACTATGAATAGTAACATTTCCTTCACGGGCTTGGTGGAAAGTCTCAGCTGTACTCTCTAATAATTTTCCTGATATTTCAACACCTTTGTCTCCTTTTATCTCTTGAGAATAATTATTACTACTAAAGTCATAATCATTAAGCACTTCTAATTTATGATTATTTTGTACAGTAGTGAACATATCATTTCCTACTTCCATAATACAATTAGTTCCCGCTTTGATATTTACATTTTCACCTGCTGAGAAGCTAATGTTCTTAGGAGCACTTACATTGATATTTCCCTGTCCATCCATTAGGTAGGTATTACCACTAGGATCTTCTATAAACACGCTACCTTCCCCATCATTGAGAATAATTTTAGTACCTGAGCGAGTGTGTATCACTTTCTTGTCGTTGCCTGCTGTATGGTATTTACTAAATTCCTTACCATTGTAGTTACTTCCTACTACAAACGGACGTTCGGCATTTTGGTCTTCAAAGTCTACCCATACTTCTTCGCCTATTTCAGGGATAAAGTAAAAGCCTTTGTCAGCTCCTGCGTGAGGTTGTACCACACGTATCCAAGGGGTTTTGGTTTGATGTTTTTCTTGCCAAATAAACTGTACGCGCACACGTCCCCAACCTTCGGGGTCGTTATTGTCAATCACCCGTGCAGGTTGTTGTTCAGCTTTTGGAAGAGCTTGCTCATCATAATAGTAAGCTACAAATACATCAGGAATGGCTACAAACTCATTGTAATAGATACCTTCTCCCTGATAATGACTTACATCTATCACTCGATAGGTTTCCATGGGTAAGCCGTTGATATCTATGAGCTTTACAAAACATCCGATATGTACATGAGGATTTCTGCTTCTTCCTCTGACCTGCATTAACTGCTCACGACTTTCTTTTTCTCTTTGGACAGCATCTTTCAAATAATCTCCTCGAAACTCATCTGGCAAAGCTCCATAAGTCTGATCGGTAGTCTTGGCAAATACTTTCTCTGAAGCCTTGATAGCGGTAAATTGAAATGGATTCTCTTTGTACTGTGTCTCTGTCTGCTCACTACCCTTAACCTCTGTTCTGGTCATTTGTGAATTATAGGAAAGATAGTTAAACTTTTGAGGTTTAAGTAGTAACTCAAATTCAACTTCCCTAAGGTCACCTCCTTCATAAAGAGTTATGGTTTTCTGTGCCCGACTACCAAAGATAAATTGTGTGCCATTATAATAGAAAAACTCTCCATAACGCTTGGCAAGGCGCTGGATAAATTGGTAATCAGACTCATTGTATTGTACAGTATAAGGGATTTTCTCTTCATTATTAATAAGTCCCTCTATATGTATTTGTGATTCCTGTGGATATTCCTCTGTAGCTTCTTTAATAATTTCTGGAAGTGTCTTATTCTCATACGACTGACAAGTTTTTCCTCCATCTAATACGATGCTTGGGGCATAGCCAGAGATATGTAATTTACCATAACCTCCTCCCTGATTTTTCTTATTGCAGATATGAGCAATAATCCCTCTAAAAGTGTAAATAACACTTCCATACTGATGGAAATGAATAGTAATGTTCTGCCCTAAGAGTTCTTGAGAGTTTTTCATTACTTGACCTTTAAAGTCATCAATAGCTGTATCATTGACGATAATAGTAAACTCATCGTGGGCATTGGTATGTTGGGTAAGATGGGTTTCAAAAGTAGCATTATCTAAGAACCCTTTACCATCAATAGTAAGGGTAACCATCACTACAGGATTAGCCTTGTCTACTAAAAAATCTTGAAAGTTTCTCACAGAAGCAAAGTGGGCAAGATCATCAGGGTGATTGGTGCGATAACCAGTGAATTGTTCATCTTTTGTACTCATAAGATTCTCTTTTTAAAGGGTAATTTATTGGGATAATTTAGTTCAAATATATTGCTCTATTTGATTTTGCAATAGAAAACACTTTTTATAAATTAATTTTCCATTGCTTTTCAAAAGAAACTCCTCCGATGATAAGTTGTTGTGCCGATATAATAAGCTCTATTTGTAGAGGTTCTGCACTATTGGCATTAAAATCTTCTATAAAGTTTACACAAAACGCCTTCTTGAAGACAAGTTCTTGCAGCTTACTCATAGCATCACGGCGATAGTAGATAATCTTACCATCTTTGGTCTCATTATTATCTCTCATCCACTTAAAGAAATCAGGTTCTCCTGTACTTTCTAAGCGGAGATGTATTTCGCCTCCTGTAGGCATTCCTTCAGGTAAGCCTGTTCTATCTCTACTTTGAGAAAGTTCATATTTGCAGGCTAACACATTGTAGGTTTTTCCGTCTAATTCCAATTTAACTTTGAAAGACATATTTTTTTATTTTATGGGTTATACTTTAATTTTTATTTCTGTCCATTTTTAAGCAAAAAAGGGTAGCACCCTAAAGCGCTACCCTATTTCCATAAGTTTTACACCCACTCATTTTCGTAGGCTCCTGTTCCCATTTCTAATTTCCTTGCTGAAATGGTAAAGGATTCTGTGAGGGGTTTTTCTCCTGAGGCATCAAAATGCTCTC
>NZ_CALHGG010000180.1 GCF_938029845.1 uncultured Capnocytophaga sp. | reverse complement strand
TGATATTATACTGAAGTCTGTTCCTTATTTTTTTGAAGGACTAACTCCTAAACCTAATTTGCAAATCATCTTAACAACTCACGACCCCTTAACTTTGTCTGATATTCCAAAGCATAATGTAATATTCTTAGAGAAAGCAGAAGAGGGGAAATGTAGAATTTCATCAGAGGTTCAAAAAACATTTGGAGCTAACATAACAGACTTATTAGCTGATTCATTTTTCATAAAAGATGGACTAATAGGCGATTTTGCTAAAAGCAAGATTAATGAGGTTATTACGTGGATTAATGAAAATAGGAATAAGACCAAGATAGATGAAGAGAAATTAGCATATTACAAAAAGGTAATAGAATTGATAGATGAAAGAGTAATTAAGTTAAAGCTCTCAGAGATGATAACCGAGTTACTACCTGATAATACTTTTTATAACAAAGTGATAGATGATGAGATAAAAAGATTAGAAAATCTAAAAAAACTAAAAAATGATACCAATAGATATTACTAAGTCTAATATAATAGAAGCAAGGGAACATCATATAAAATGTCTTACTCCTAAAATTTTAAAATCTGTTTCTGATTCAGATAATTCAGGAATAAAATCCTTTTTAACAGAAGATAGAATAAAGTGTATTTTAGGAGGCTTGCCTGAAGAGCTACTTCAACTAAACCAATTATTTTTTCAAAATGTTATTGAAAATTTTAAAATAGAAGATTGGGAAGCATATAATGATATTACTAAAATAAATCAACCTGAGGAGAAGAGGCGTTTAAGAAATATATTTGATAATATATATGTAGAAATAGAAGATATATTTGACTATGGTAAATTTTCTAAAAAAAGAAATAAGCAATATGACATATATGATTTAGCAGAAAAATTAGACATTCCTACTTGTCCTTATTGTAATCGTATGTATACTAAAACAGTTATAGGAGAATTAGGAGAAAAAATAATTCGTCCTGAATTTGACCATTGGTTTCCTAAAAGTCAATATCCATTATTAGCTCTATCTTTTTACAACTTAATCCCAAGTTGTCATATATGTAATAGTAATCTAAAAGGGAAAATAAAACCTGATTTAAAATATCATTTTCATCCATATAATCCTATAAATAATTTTCATCCAATATTCAGCTATGAACTAAAGGATTATGATAGTTATAAAATTAAATTTGGTTTCAGAGGAGAGTTCGATGAGAAAGAAAAATTTGAAGAGTCATTAAAAATATTTGAGTTAGAAAATATCTATCAAGCTCACGAAGATGAAGTGAAAGATTTAATAAAAATACGTCAAGCCTATTCCGATAAATATATTGAGATTCTCAATGATTCTTTAAAGGGGGTAAACCTCAGCAAAGAGGAAGTTTACCGCTTGGCTTTTGGAGTTCATTATGAAGAAGATAAATTTGATAGACGACCTCTTAGCAAATTGAAAAAAGATATATTAACAGAGTTAGGAATTATTTAAATAGAATGAGTTTTAAATTATTAGCCATCAGACCACTTAAAGGATGTAGTGCAAGATTCTTAAAGAACTTAGAAGAAGATAGAATATACAAATTCTATAATGATTACTCTTTCTTTGAGAACCAAGATGGAAAGGTTACAGAAATTAAATGTGAAGATTCTGTCCCTGAAAATCTATACGAAAAATCAGGGTTAGACATACAGATTTCTGCATTAGTAGGAAAGAATGGGAGCGGTAAGAGTAGTTTGTTAGAACTTTTATATGCTTCTTGTTATGTGATTGCTATAAGTCAAAAAATCTTATATGATGAAATGGTAGATGTAGAAGGATTGAAAGTAGCAATCTTTTATAATATAGGGAACAATTACTATGAAATTGAAATAACAAACTCTGAAGTAAAGTGTTATAATATTAATGATGAGACTAAAACAACGAAGGAAAATGACGAAGTTTTAAAAGATTTTTTCTTCTATACTATAGCTGTTAATTATTCTTTATATGGACTTAATGAGAAGGTTTTAGGTAATTGGATTTCTGCTCTATTTCATAAAAATGATGGTTATCAAACTCCTTTAGTCATCAATCCTTATAGAAGAGAAGGTAATATAAATGTAAATTCAGAATTACACCTTGCTCAAACAAGATTAATAACAAATATTCTATTAACTGATAATAAAGAGATTCTTAGCGGTAAAGAAATTGATTCTGTTTGTTTTGAATTAGATTCTAAAAAATACAAAGATAAAAAAGAAAAGGAGAATATAATAGTAGAAAGTAGTAAAGCTACTTTTGATGAAATATATGAAAAACTTTACAAAGAAAATCATATATTAGAGAAAGATAAAGAAAAAGAAAACCCTCATTTTGAGGACTTAATGAACTATATACTATGCAAAATTAAAAAGATTTCAGAGGTCTATAAAGAATATAGAGATATAGCTCCTTTTGAAGGTAATAAAGTTTCTCAAAAGTTCTTAGAAAAACTTGCTGATGATAAAAGTCATATTACTCTAAAATTAAGACAAGTACTTAATATCATACGCTTTAATCTATTAGAGGATAAAGACTCTAAATGGGAGGAAAAAGAGAATGGAGTATTACACTTTAAACTCAAAATAGATGACCTTATAAAAAGGATTAAAGAAGTTAATACTTCTAATCCTAAAAAAGATGAGTTAATTCCTATTGGTTGCTATCGCTTTATTATTAATGTAAAGAATGATACAAAAAGTAATGATTCAGTATCAAATATAAATGTTATGAGTTCAGGAGAACAACATTTAGTACATACAATGCAGTCTGTATTGTATCATATACTTAATGTCAATTCTGTACATAACTCAAAAGAGTCAAAAAATAAATATGAGTACATCAATATTATTTTTGATGAGATAGAGCTTTATTTTCATCCTGAATATCAGAGAAGATTTGTATTTGAACTCTTGGAACGTCTTGATAGTTTGAAAAAAGGCAACCATATACCTAAAATAAAAGGAATTAATATTTTATTCTGTACACATTCTCCTTTTATATTATCAGATATACCAAAGCAAAATGTTCTATTTTTAGGAGAAAAAAAGGATTTTAAAACTTTTGGAGCTAATATAACTACTCTATTAGCTAATTCTTTCTTTATGGAAAATCTTATAGGTGAGTTTGCCAAGAACAAGATTAATGAGGTGATTAGATGGATAACTCAAGATAAGGAAGATATTTTAAAAACTATAAAGTTAATAGATGAGCCTATATTAAGGAATAAATTAATAGAAATGTACTATGAAAAATTTCCTGATAAGGAGAGAGAAAAAAGTGAAGAAAAAATAAGGGCTCTTGCTGAACAATTAGGTATAGAAATAGAAATTAAACAAAACAAGTAATCATTGTTATGGAATCTATCGAGAATATGTATAAAGAAAGTCTATTTCAGGCTATAAGTAAAGGAGAGGTGGTTCTTTGGGCAGGAGCTGGCTTGTCTTTGTATGCTGGTCTGCCATCAGGAGTACAGCTTAGGGAGATTCTATACAAAGGTCTAACTCCTTTAGAAAAAGAAGAAGTTGGAGAAGAATCAGACCTATCTCATTTGGCAGATGAAATTTGTACGCTTAAAGGGAATAGAAACTATATTGTCCAAACTTTAAAAAGAATTTTTACAGGAAATTTTTTATCAACAGAAACGCATAAGGTTATTTCTCAAATACCTCATTTCAGAAATATAATAACAACTAACTATGATAGTTTATTTGAGAGCGTCTATGATAACAATAAACTAAATGTAATTTTCTCAGACGACCACACTCCATATATAGATGATAAAAAAGTAAATCTTTTTAAAATACACGGAGATTTATCAGCTCCTAATTCCATAATTATAACAGAGTCAGATTATAATAATTTTTTTAGCAAAGATACAGAACAAAATACAATTTGGAGTGTTATCAAAGGAATAATTGCTACTAAGAGCATTCTATTCATTGGGTATAGTTTAGAGGATACCAATGTTGAGGTCGTTTTCAATAAAATAAGAGACAAAATAGGAGAAAATGGTAAAGAATGTTATTTTGTAGCTCCGAATATATCTACTACTAAATCAAAAAAATTAAATAGAGTAAATATACATCCTATTTCTCTTACAGGAGAAGAACTCTTTGAAGAGCTAATAGAATATCTAAAGAAAAATATCAAAAAGAACTTTGAGGATAAATATATCTCATCTGATATTTATTCTGAGTTTATAGGTAATTTTGGATTGAAATCAGAAATAGAAGTAGATTCTTCAATAGAGAAAAATATTGTAAAAAATCTTACAGGGATAGAAGGTAAAGACACAAAGATTAAAATGACTTTTTCTGTCAGTAGTTCATCCGAAGAAATACATAAGTTAGATGCTTTAATAAATAAAGGTGAAGTTTCTGAAGAAATAATTATTGATGAGGAAAATCTAACTGCATTTAATCTTGATATAAATGGTATCAATTTTAGAGATATTGATGATGTTAAAAATCTAAAGATTGCCCTAACTCCCTTTTTTGATAAGCAAGTCGATATTATTTTTGAAAATGGTAAAGAATTTAATGATGTAGGGTTAAAAATTTTCTCTTTAGGTAACACTGATATAAAACTAAAGGTTATAGCTCAACTTTATGGTAATGAATTAGAAATTATAAATTCTCCAACAATAAGTAATGAAGAAACTACATTCTCATATACACTATCGCAAGAAATAAATAATATTTCTAAGCAAATAATATTTCTTGAATTAGTTGAACATCTTATAAAGGGGCAGCCTTTTTCTGTTTATGTAGAAGGGCAAAGAGTCTTTGATGGTAGATTTGGAGAAGAGGCTATTTCTCTTTCTAAATCAATTAGCTTTTATTTAATTTATTTCAAAAAATTAAAGGAAGTTGAAAAGTTAGCTAATTTTCGTTTTCCCAATATAAAAATTAGTGATGTTACTACTAATAATTATAATCTTTTAGAGATAATTATTGCAAAATTTGAAAATAACTCTATTGAGGAGAATAATCCTAAGATTCCTTTAAAACCAGAACGCTTTGACTATACAAAGTATAAAGATGATTTTGTATTGCGTTTCACTGAAAACTTAGATGAGATAGTTATTCATAATCAAACTTTTAAGATGGGAGAAATAACAATTCAAATATCAGATGCTTTCATTTCAAATTATGAAGAAATAATAAATGATAGCACAATATCTCCTATTGTAGAAAGTCGCTCTAAAAGAGCTATAATAACATTTAATAATAATCAGACATAAAATATGAATACAGCATATGTAAAAGAAACAGGAGAATATATAACAGTTCAACAATATAAAGATGAATTACATCGTTTAAAAATATATTGCCCTGAGTGTTGTGAAGCTCCTGTTCACATTGTAAGACAACAAAAGAAAACTTTTTTTAGGGTGAATAATAAAGAAAACCATTCAGAAGGTTGTTCTTTTTATGAAGAACTTATATCTAATGAAGAGGTTATAAGACTTATAGAGAGTAAAAAGGAAGTAGATGAAGAACGATTAAAGTTTCTAATAGAGATGAATATGAGAAATGCTTTAAACTTACTTCGTAAACAAAATACTGAATCTCTAATAAGTAAACAAGAAATAAATAATAATCCTAAAAAATCTATAAATAACAAAAATAGAGTTCAAGAAGTAAATACTATAAAGAGAGTTCATATATCTAACTTGTTAAAAAACAGGCTTGAATATCAAGATGAGTATATTGTTATCTATGGTAAAGCTGAAATTGAAGAAACTGAAGTTGAAGAAAGAGAAAATAGTAAGACAAAAGAGAAGTTTAAGGCAAAATCTCTTATATTCAAGGGAAATGATGAACGTATTTTCAGAATAAATTTGACAGGAGATAAGAAAACAAAAGAAAAATTTAATTTTGGAAAAGGAGAGACTTATAGTTTTGTTGTTTTTGGACTTTTCAATAGTAAATATTTAAGTTTAAAAATTAAGAGCTTCAGTCATTTTCAATACTTTAAGGATTAATTCTATTTATTCATATTGATAGGCTTTGAATATCTTGTTATATAAAAATTAGGGGGCTTCCTACAAATATCTAATCATTTTTATGATGACAACTATTCTATAAAATGCAAGATTCTTAACTCATTGATAAAATTCAGAGTAACTCTATTATTAGCAATTTTTTTATCTTCTCAAATTCTAAGTTTGTAAGATGTGATATAAAAAATTTTGTTAGAATACGAAGAATACGTAACTTTGCACAGAGGGAAAAACCACTTTTTTAATAACTCAAAAAGCAAAGTATTTTTTCCCTTATTTCACCTTAGTTTCTTTATTTTGGTTGCGTTTTTACATTTTTTTACCTCAAAAAATATCTTAATTCATTGATAAACAAAAAATTATATGTTAAACTTCACATTCTGTATTGGAAAGTAAAGATTTTTTTGTAATTTTGTATCCTTATAAACCTAAATTTCTATAACTCTAAAAGGAAATGAAAAAATTGAAATTCCCTACACCCTATACTGTCCTTGTTATAGTGATGTGCTTGGCGGCAGCACTTACCTATTTACTACCTGCAGGAGGTTATGATACTCTCTGGTATGATAAGGACAAAGATGTATTTGTTATTCAGAGTGCAGACAAGACCTATGAAGAGGCAGCTACTAAGGAGGCGCTTACCAGCCGCAATATCTCCATTAGTCTAGACAAGTTTAAGGAGCAGAAAATCAAGAACCCTATCTCTATTCCTAACACCTACAAGCAGCGGGAAGCTACACCTCAGGGTTTTTTAGAGATTCTTTTTGCTCCAATCAAGGGAATTTATGAGACAGTGAGCTTGATCCTCTTTGTGCTATTTATAGGAGGATTCATTGGCGTCTTCAATAGTTCAGGGGCACTCAATGAAGGGGTAGGCTATTTGGCACATCGTTTTAAGGGGAAAGAAGGGATACTTATCATTGTGCTCTCTACTCTTATGGCATTAGGAGGTACTTCTTTTGGTTTGGCTGAAGAGACCTTAGCTTTTTACCCTATGTTAGTTCCCATTTTCTTAGCAGCAGGGTATGACCTGTTAGTGCCTTTGGCGGTGATTTATATAGGAGCCAATGTAGGTTCTATGGCCTCCACTACCAATCCGTTTGCAGTAATTATCGCCTCCGATGCAGCAGGGGTGGACTGGACTTCAGGTCTTCCTATACGTGCTATAGCCTTGGTACTATGTCTTGTTATCAGTATTGTGTATATCATTCGTTATGCGGAAAAGGTAAGGAAACATCCTGAAAAATCTTTAGTTTATGGAGTAGCACTTCCTGAAATCTATGCTACCAATACGGCTGAAGCTACCACGAAACTCAAATCCTCTACCAAGATACAGTTATTTATCTTTGCCCTCACTTTCATAGTGATGATTATAGGCGTTTCTCAGTGGGGCTGGTGGTTCCAAGAGATGACAGGTCTCTTTTTGGTGGCAGCCATTGTCATTGCTATAATCCAGCGTACAGGGGAACAATCCTTTATAGATCATTTCCTTACAGGGGCGAGAGATCTCTTAGGAGTTGCCTTTATCATAGGGATTGCCAGAGGGGTTTCTTTTATCCTCAACGAAGGACAGATATCAGGTACTATCCTTTACTATGCTACTGAGTTGGTACAAGGTATGTCGCCTATGGTGTTCCTACCTATACTCATGTTGGTTTTTGCTGTATTGAGCTTATTTATTGCTTCCTCTTCGGGTATGGCAGTGCTTACCATGCCTATCATGGGAGCTTTGGCTACTGTTGTAGGAATAGAGGGAGATAAGGTAGTGAGTGCTTACCTCTTTGGTATGGGAATCATGGGGCTGATTACTCCTACCGGCATGATACTCCCTTCACTGACTATGGTGAATATCAACTATAACCAATGGCTTAAGTTTGTTTGGCCATTAATTGCTATCTTTGCAGTGGTACTGACAGTTTTACTATGGCTCTAAATAAGTGAAGAGTGAAAAATGAAGAGAGAGAAGTGATAAATAGCTAATATTTTTATAAATAGTTTTTTATTACAGAAAAAGTAGTATCTTTGCCCTTATAAAAACCGAAATATTGATTTTTATGAAAAGAATTTTTTTAGGGGCAACAGCTTTTGTAGCTTTACTATTTTCTTCTTGTGAGAAGAATGATAATGCTTCAGCAGACCTTACAGGGGCTTGGCAATTGGAATCATTTACAGTTGCAGGACAACCACAAACACCCAATGACTGTCAAAAAAAATCTGTGTATGTTTTTACTCAGAACCAATTGACTTCTCATGATTTTAATAAGAATGAAGGAACAGGACACTGCGAATATGATAGAGCTGTAGAAACCTACAAAATAGAAGGTAATCTTATCAAGGATGCAAATGATCCAAATGAAAAGGGAATTCCTTTTTCTATTTCAGGCAATACACTTACACTAACCATAGAAGAAAATGGACAGAAGGAAACCTTAAATTTCAAAAAGATTAACCAAGCACAGTTAGATGCTATTTTAGCAACCATTAATAATGGCGGTGGCAACAACAATGGAGGAGGTAACAACAATGGAGGAGGTAACAATAATGGAGGAGGTAACAATAATGGGGGAGGTAACAATAATGGAGGAGGTAACAATAATGGGGGCGGTAATATAGGAAAAACAATTGCAAATCTTGATGGGATTTGGCAGGTAGTTTCTGTGATAGAAAATGATGTTATAGAAATACTTGGTGATTGTCAGAAGAAAATTTCAATGAAAATCACAGGAAATCAAGCATTACTCTATGAATTTGAAGAAGAGACAGGAGTTTGTCGTTACAAAACAGACAGAGAGGTTTTTACTATTCTCAATGAAACCACTATTGAAATAGAAGGAACTAGAATTTTTGTTTCTATAACAGGAGATAACTTAACCTTGACCACTGTAAAAAATGGTAGAAGAAATATAACTGTATATAAACGAATCACTCAAGCACAATTAGATGCTTTATTGCGATAAAATAGACACAATAGTAGAATAAGCTATAAAAAGAGGCTAACTTTTGGGATAGCCTCTTTTTTTACTCTTCATTTTTCACTTTTCATTTTTCACTTATCACTGCCTTAACGACTCTTTGGTTAAACCGTTTGTAAAAATAAGGGAGCTTATAGAGCATTCTAAAGATAAAGGGATAACGTCCACGGTTGTAGTCACTCATATAGTACTCTTGACCAATATGGATATGAGGGTGCCACTGCTCAAGTATATGGCTATCCAGTTCGCTCCACTTGAACTCAGGGCGCTGCTCCTTGTCCATAGAGCCGAGAGAATCGTGATTTTTGGCATGCCCCACAAGACTGTAAGCCAATATGTCAAAGAGAAGGGTAGCCTTCTCGCACTTTTGACAAAGGTTCTCAAAGAAAGCCTTTACTTGTGCACGCTCAAAGTACATCAGTACCCCCTCTACGATGATAAGGATCGGCTTCTGATGTGCCTTGATGGTTTCTATCCATTGGTAGTCAAAGAGGGAAAGAGAGATAAAGGTACGCCTATCATTCTCCTCGAAGAACTTTTTACGCAATTCAATCACTTCAGGTAAGTCCAATTCGTACCAATGGGTCACCGCAGGGCTTCCAAGGCGTTCGTAACGAGCGTCTAAGCCAGCACCCAACTGTATTACTACCGCATCGGGATGGGCAGAGATGAAGGTTTGAGTTTCCTTATCTATAAGGCTTGCTCTAAGACAGACTCCTGCTTGGCTGAATTTGGATTTGCTGAACTTGGAAAAGTCATAATCTATCTGAGGAATCATCTCTTCTGCCTTCTTGTCAATGAGAAAGGGAGGAGAGTAGTGGCGTTCTTCAGCTTTTGCCCATAAGGTAATGAGCATGGTTTCGGGTATTTTTCCTAAGTTCATAATTCTATTCAAAAGCGTGGAAATAAGCGGGGTTTCCTTGAGTGCTAAGGAGTTGTTGTACGGCTCCTGTTGTGGGGTCAAAGGAGAATAGACCTACCTTATCGGTTCCAAAAGCAGCAAAGATAACCTTATCTTTCATCTTGGTAATGAATACACTATGTCCATCGGTGAGAGGAATACCATCTATCTTCTTGATGGTTTTGCTCTTAAGGTCAATCAAGATGGCTAAAGCACTTTTGGATGTATAAGGATTATCGGTGTAAAGTTCGCGAATACCTACGTAAGCGACTACCTTGTCGTTACCTACATATTGTGTAGCTAAGATTGTGGAGGCTTTATGCTCGTATCCTTCAATGGCAGTAGTGGAGATATCCCAAGACTTATTTGTATCAAACTCAGCAGCCCCCTTAGGAATACAGATAAAGCCACACTTGGTGTTATTAGGGTTGAAACCAAAATATCCTACTGTTGCGGCATAGAGATCTCCCGCTTCGTTGGTGAAGAGCATGCCACTACATTGGGACATAGGACGAGTAGGGAAAGTGAGACCTGTAGCCTTTTCAGAAGCTATTTTCTCTACCTTATTGGTTTGGATATCAATGATTGCTATATCACTCTGCTGATAGTTAGAATAAGGTTGCCAGCCCTGTCCAGAATCTACTTGGTTTAGGCATAGATAGTATTTGCCATCGCGGATAAGCCCCATAGCAGGTTCAGGATTGGTATCACCATGTGCATATTGGTTTAGGGCAATTTCTCCTGTTTTTTCCATAGTTTTGGGATTGATAATCCATACTACTCCTTGACCATAAAGAGGTAAGTAAGCCTTGGAATCATTTACTTTTTCAAGGTGTCCTACCATAGAGGCAGCAGGGGCAGGAAGGTTAGTCCCTTTGGTAAGTTTTTTAGTTGCGGGATTATAACTCCAATGAGTTATTCCTCCGACACCTTTCATGGTATCAAAGAGATAGACATCATTACCGATTACTTGTACAGAAGCACCAAATTCTATTTGTTCTCCTTGAGCGTTGCCTATACTTCCTTCTAACTTATCGGTGAGTTGTATGTAGGAGACACCACTCATTCCGTCTTCATTTTTTACAGAGGTTTCCAAAAGGTATTTACCACTACTTTTAGAAGTGTAAGCTGTCGCTTCTTCTTCTTTTTCGTCTTTCTTGCAGGCAGTACCCAGTACAGCGCAAGCACATAAGGTTAAGAAAAATTTTGAATACATGATATGATGATTTTTTAGTTTATTCAAATGCATAGAAAAAGTCAGCACCTCCTGTGGTGGTAAGTAATTGTTGGGTAGTACCAGTGGTAGGGTTATAACCGAATAGCCCTCTTTTCTCTTTGCCAGATACACCGAAAATAACAAGATCCTTATATTTGGCGATACCTACACTATGGCTGTCAGTATAAGGAATACCATCTATCTTTTTGATTGTTTTAGTATTTAAGTCCATAAGTACCGCAATACCATTCTTATCTGTAAAAGGATTCTTTACATTAAGCTCAGCAGCTGATACAAAAGCAGCTACTTTGCCGCCTCCTAAATATACTACACTATATATAGTGTTAGGCTTATAGGGAGTACCTTCTATAGGGGTGGAGGAGATGTCCCATGATTTAGAACTGTCAAAATTTGTTTGGGAAAGATCTCCCTTATTAGGAATGCAAACAAAACCTGAGTGTGTATTCTGTGGGTTGAAGCCAAAATATCCAGCACACATAATGTAGATATCCTTGTTCTCGTTCATAAAGATACAACTATCATAAGAAGGCTGAGAAGGCATAGCCAAGTGGGTAGCAGTTTCAGAGATGAGTTTTTCTACTTTATCAGTTTGTGTGTTGATTACCAATACATCACTTTGTAAGTGATCTGCATAAGGGGCATAATCGGGACCTAACTGCAATAGAGGGAGGTAGTAATAATTGCCACGGATTACACCGAAGCCAGCATCAGGGCTGTTATCACTATGAGCATAGGAGGTGATGTCTATCTCTCCTGTTTTTTGCATGGTTTGTGGGTTGAATATCCATACAGTTCCTGAGTTATACAAAGGGAGATAAGCCTTGGTATCACTTACTTTGACAAAGTTGCAAGGCATAGCGTGTGCAGGTGTATCCATTTTTGCTCCTTTGGTGAGTTTTCCATTGCTGCGATCATATTGAAACTTGACTACTCCATAAGCTCCATCTATGGCATCAAGGGAATATACTTCATTACCATAGATTATTACACTGGACATATAAGGCACTTGTTCCGCCTTGGAATTATCTACACTTTCAGTAGCACTAAGTTTGTTAATAGCTTGTAGATAAGAGCTTCCACTCTTTCCATCTTCGTTTTTTAGAGATGTCTTTAGAATGTAGTTCCCTATATATTCCTTAGCTCCAACAGGAGGTGTAGGTTTGGGATCGTTGTTGTCGTTTTTCTTGCAGGCAGTACCCAGTACCGCACATGCGCATAGGGTTAAGAAAAATTTTGAATACATGATAATATGATTTTTAGTTGATTTTAGAATATAACACGGAGTTTTACCCCTCCATTGATACCTGGGAGGGGACGGTTGAACTCGGTGAGTACTTTTTGGTCAGTAAGATTGCGTATTTTTCCTGAGATAAAGAGTTTGTTGTTGAGAAAACTATGCTCAAAGCCCAAATCAAAGGTTGTGCTACGAGGAATACGACGCTTGTCGAGCTTGGTCATCTCAAAATCATAGTAATATTCTTCAACAAAAGCATAATCCAAGAAGATACGGGTATTTTGTCCCAAACCCCCAAAGAGGTTTTCTCGATGAAACTCTAACCCTATATTTCCCATAAGATAGGGGATGTTCGGCATACGCTTGTCCTTGGTAGGGTTGGGTACCGTACTGGCAGGTTCATAGTCGCGAATGTCTCTGAGGTCTTGGTAAGTAGTATTCACATAAGCATAGAGAGAGGGGAGTACATCGGCTTTGGCTTCAAACTCTATTCCCATAGTGCGCATCTCTCCGAAGTTTTGGTATTGGGCACCAATAAGACCTGCCGTATAACGAATCATATCCTTTAGGTGCATATAGAAAAAGTTGAGTTCCATTTGGGCATTGCTAGGGTGCTTGCCTACTAAGTCAAAGAGACAACCTATATTAGCACTGGTATTACGCTCAGGGAGCAAATCACCACTGGGGACAATAGCAATTCCATCGCCTAAGAGTTCATTCTCAGTGGGGATACGTACATCATGACCTACCGATAGTTTACCCATAAAGGTAGGGGAGAAGCGGTAACGCAAGGCATCATTGATACCAAAACTACTTTTATTCAGATCTACATCGTACTGACCAGGCACGAAAAGGGGTGCCCGCTGGGTGTGCATGGTATAGAGATAATAGCGCCCTGTAAGGGAGTTGAGGAACCTATCATCTGGAGTGCGGTAGTCATACGTTAGACCACTAACCCAACTGAGCATATGGGAATCAAAATTGATCTGCTTTCCTAAACTTAGCCTCTTGAGCTCGTCCTTGGGAGTACCTTTGGCAATAGAGAGTACGGTATTGAAATTCAGTGAATGTTGCTCGTTTATCAGATACTCCAAGTTGGTTTTATTGACAAAAGAAAACTTTTTATCATCGGAATCCGAAGGAAAGTTGTAGCCTGCTTCGCCCCCATAGCGGGAGGGGGTAGGGTAGGAGGATCCGTCCCATTCGTAGCGACGAGTAGCCTTATCTATAAAGTTCATTTGGGTAAATACTAAGCCGTTGAGCATATCAAAATTTAGCCCTTCTAAGAAGAAGTTATCCTTCTTGAGTTTGGTAGCCAGTCCAGCCATAAGCGAACGGCTATGTGCCTCACGGATATCATACTCTATCCCTTGAATTTCTTTGTAAGTTTTGACCACAACAGGCTCTACTTCTACCTCATCAAACCACCATTTGTGAGCTTTAAAACTTCCCCCTACTAGTATTTTCTGGTATTTATCATGATTACGAGTGATATATAAGCCCTTGCGGTAAGGAGATTCAAAAGTATAGTTGTTATCAGCGGTAGTATAACTACCACCCACCCCAAAGGTAAGCCCTTTTTCCTTGAGGTTGCGCTTGAATACCGCTTGTAGCTTGTGTGTATTGAAGGACTCTAGCCCATAGCTTAGATCAGCATATTTTTCAGGATATTCACGAATGACGATATTGACCGCTCCTCCAAGAGAAGACCCTCCGAAGCGGGCAGGAACTACTCCTTTGTAGATTTCGATACGGTCAATCATATCCACAGGAATATCGTTGATATCAATATAATCTGTCTGTTCACTCAAGGGGAGTTCGTCTATAAAAAAACCAATACGCTTACCCTCCAAGCCACGGACAGAAAGGCGAGAAGAACTTCCCACCCCGCCTGAGGAGCGGATCGTAACCCCCACGGTCTTAATCAATATATCTTGTACGCTGCTCACGGTACCCCGCATATTGGATAGGTCAATCACCGTAACAGGCATGGCTTCCTCTTTCTTCTGGTGG
>NZ_CALHGG010000179.1 GCF_938029845.1 uncultured Capnocytophaga sp. | reverse complement strand
CCTATCTGTACCCACGCTTTACCATTCTCAAAGAGAGCGCCATCGTCATAAATAAAAGGGAGGACGGTTTCGTTTTTGTCATTGATATAACCATATTTATCACCTTTCTTCACCAAAGCAAGCCCCTCGGTGAAATAAGAAGCATCATCGTACAGAAAAGGTATGATTTGTTCTCCTTTCCGGTTGATAAAACCCCATTTGCCATCTTTCTTCACAGCTACATAATCTTTATGAAAGTAGGTAGTGTCTTCATAGATAAAGGGAATCACCTCTTCTCCTTTCTCATTGATAAAGCCCCATTTGCCATTCAACAGGGCAGCTGCAGGACGGTGGTTATAAAAGTCGTTGTCATCTATAAGATCGTATTTTACGGGAGTAATCTCCTTGCCAGAGGTATCTATCAATCCGTATTGCGCACCTATTCTCACCATTGCCACTCCTTGAAAGAAGTCATAGACAAAATCGTACTTTATAGGGGTAATAAGGGTTCCCTTCTCATTGATGTAGCCCCATTTGTCACCTTGTCTTACACAAGCAAAGCCCTTGTGAAAATCGGTTATTTCATCATATTTCTCTTGCTTATTTGTGTTCATTGTTTTAATTATTAATTCCAGCTATCGCCATTGTAATCTTTGGCGTACCTATCCATTTCTTTTCTCAAGCATTCATATTCTTCCTTACTATATGGCATATATGTTACTTTAATATCTCCACGAATTGTACAACTATATACACCTCTTATGTTTCCGAGGGCTACTCTTCTTATTTTCCGCATATTCACTTTCTTAAATTTGTAACTGCTGCCTATATACAAAATAGTATTCTTCAAAAAAATAACGAGGCGGTACCCCTACTCTCTTTCTAATTCGCTCTACTCGATTGAAATCATCCTTTGATAGTTTGCTTATTTTCTCAGCCCATAACTGATTCATTACTTTATTACTTTTAACAGTCAATATCAAACCTACTATCAAAAATAGAGTTCCAATTACTGCTAAAGATAAAAATTCATTAGAATCTATTGCTATTCTCACCATCATAAAGAGAAAAACCACATAGAAAAAGATAACAACCTTCATCTCATTATTGTGTTGCCGTTTAAGGATTTTTTGTAATTCTTCGATATAGTCAAAACGTATATCCGGCAACTGGTCATAAGAAAAGTTAGGAGACAATTCACTTTTTGCCTTTTTGTAAATAGAATAGACTTTCCAAATGATTAGAGATGTTATTAAGAATAAAAGTCCATTAGCACCTAAAAAAATGGTGAAATCCGACATAGTGCTTTATTATTTCTATTTTTCTAACTGCTTTTTGTGTGCTGAAATCTGTCCTTCAAAGTCTATTTCTTTTCCCAAAAGATGCCTATAATAGCTTGTAAGTATCATAGCCGACATATCATCGGGATGCTTGACACCTTCATCCGAAAAGAACTTCACAAGCTCAGGGTTCCCACTGCGAATCCACTCATTGCGGATACCCATACCTAAAGTAAAATGGCTTTCCATAAAGAATTCTTCTTCGGTAAGCGTTTTTATACATTCCTTATCCTCTTTTTTGAGGTTCTTATCCAACATTTGGATACATTCTGTTAGGTTTTTAGGTTTTTGTTTTTTCATATCAGTATTTTTTATTTGTCCAAAAGCTGTAAAAGTAATGATACTCACACAAAAAATAACAAGATGCTTCATATGATTATTTGAAGTGCTACCCCCGTTCCCCCTCCCGAAGGGAAGGGGACAATCCGCAAGAGTGATTTTTGATTTGATAATTAATCAGTTGTTGAGGCTATAATCCCTATATACCAATCCCTACATGGATTATAAACCGTCCAAAAGAAACTCCCCCACCAGTCTTTGCCCTCATCAAAGTAATTAGAGCTATCCGTACTCCACTTATAGACTTCTATTTGAGAAATATCAGTAAAAAGCAACCTACAAAAGTCTAAAAAGAAATTGCCCTTTTCAAAATTGCTTTTTGTAATCATAAAAGAGTACGGGGCTGAAAGAAAGCGTAAGCAAAGGCTTCCTTTTTCAGGTCTTCCTCAGTCATCGCCACTGCTTTTTCAGGCACTTCTTTATCATCACAGTAAAAATAACGATTGTGCAGTTTCCCACCACTAAGAATTATCCTTCCGCTCACCTCTTCATATTGACAGCCCATAAAGTCTTGTACAGAAATCTCCTTACCCGAATCTTTAAGGACACCAAAATCGTAGTCCATCGTAAAAAGTTTCTTACGATTTATTTTAGATTTAGCCGCTATACGGTCAAGACGCGTATTTACTTCTTCCGCTACCGAAATAAGGGTCTGCTGGGCTACTGCCAAATGCTTCTGATAAGGTGTATCCTCCTGCTCCGTATCCAACTGAAAGATACGAAAGTCTATCACACCGCCCTCCCGCTCGTAGGCTTTATACTTTTCTATAAACTTAGGTATTTCTATAGTTGTCATTTTTAATATTTAATTCTTATCTGCAAAAGGCGCTAACAGTTGTTTTATCTCTTCCTTTATGGTTGTGTTATCTGCATTAGCAGCTTGTTCTTCTATAGGCTCAAAGTAGTAAAGGTCGTTTAGAATCCCATATATAGCTATAGCACGCAGACTGCTAGGTTCAGAGTTTTTGTACAATTGCACCAAAAAAGCAATTGCCCACTTATATGCTACACAATACACGCCACTATGGTTATTACCTATAGCACTTATAAAAGCCTCTGCAAGGGCATTCCCTTCTTGCGAATTAATATTAATAATTTCCTCTAACAGATTAATAACTTGGGGTTCTCCTTCCAATGTATACTTCTGACAGAACGACTTTTGCATTTTCAGCACTCTTTTAAGGCATGTTTCTTCCTTTTTAGCCTCATTAATATAGCTTATCCATTCTTTTTGATGAGAAGCAGGCAAGGTAATGAAGTGCTTTTTTACATTTTCACTTAACAAAGGCATTATATCTATCATACTTTATGTTGTTTAGAATGCTTTTTGATGTTTTATTTCCCCCAATCAACAGGTGCCCATTGGGTAAGATGCCAAGGGAAATCATTAAGGTCTATTCCGTTGTATTTCTCATAGATATCTCCTCCTCTTTCCCAAGGGTTAGGTTTGCCTTGTGCTATTTCGTTTATAGGGTGCTCAGCATTGAAAGCGTGACAGAAAAGATTCTTATCGGCTGCATAACCTCCATATTTCTGTACTGCTTTGGCTACTAAAAGGGTAAAAGGACGAAGTTTTAACTTGTTAAGGTCTATTTTAGGGTCTATACGAAACCATTGTCCTTCCAAAGGAGCATTAGGGTTTGTTGAAGTGCCATCGCCTTGTTTGGCTGGATAAGAGAATCCTTTCCCCGCATTGGCGATAGTAAAGGATAAAGCGTGGCATATCTCACCTTTTCGTGCCTCTGCAATGCCTATTTGAGAGAGTGGATTGAGCATACACACTACTGCAGACCCTCCTGTGGTGAGTTGCATCGCAAAGTTATCCTTACCCAAATCTTTAAAATTTGGTTTTGCTTTAAAATATCCCGAAGCAGCAAAGTGCCAAGTACCTTTCTCATCTTTAACAGCGTGAAAATATTCTCGCATCATTCCTGTTACTCTGTCATAAACGGCAAAAGATTTATCCCCTCCGCCTGCCGGTTGTGCATAGCTAGGCAAGGGTATCCGTCCCATAGTATACTTAATAAGGTCTTCTTTGTAAACCACACGCTTGTCGGTTGAGGTAAATTGTGCATATTCCTGCTGAGGGTCATGAGAGTCTACTATATACATAGGAATATTATAGCTCGTGGTATTCAGCGAGGTTACCAATGTTTTTTTAAATTTTTCAGGTAGATATTCTGCAGGCATTTTAGGCATATAAGCAGCTATGGCAGCGGAGTTCGTTGCCAAAGGCATATCTTTAACCTCTCTTGTAAAAATAGACCCCTGAGCTATATAGGGATCAAATAGACTTTGCGAATAATACCCTTTCTGTTGTTCGTCTTCTCCTGACTGTTTGCTACAAGCAGATAGTATTAGCAAAAAGAAAATAAGTGCTTTATTATGTATCATTCTAAATGTTTTCATTGATTTTATCTCTTATCTTGTTTAGAGAGAACTTAAGTAAGCTGAGGAAATTGTTCTTCTATTTATACATCAAAATAACTAAACACAAACAAGTTTAGGGAATGTTCAAATAAACGATAATCGCCTACTATAAGCCCTATACATTGATTTTTATCATCATATACACAAGCCTCTACCACAAGTTTATTCATCTTTTTGTCTTTATACAAGGTCAGTTCGCGTAATTTATTCACTTCCTTATCTATATCTTCTATAGGAAAAAGATGTAATACGCTTTTATCTTCTACAAAATCAAGAGTCTTATTGATTTCTTCTAAGAACGCTCCCGAAACACCAAACTTTTCAACTAATACTTGGGTATTTTGCAATTTATAAGCATTTAAAAAATCAGTAAGAGCATAGTAGATTTCTGTTTTAAGGGCTTGTGTAATTTCCATATAGTGTTATTTAATCTTTGCTATATCATTTTTATAACTTACCAAAGCAGGGATAGGCACAAGCTACTAGCTCACGCCGGTAGAGGTATAAGTAGGAATTTCGCAATAGGGAAACAAACTGTTTTCAAATGTACAAATATACCACATTTTTTTGTATATTTGTCCAACTAAAATAAGTAATTATAATGTCTTATCTGAAAGATCTTTCTAAAAAGCCCTCCTCTTCCCTCTCTACAAGTAGTCAGAATTCTTATTCTGACCCAAGAGAAAAAACCATTCTTGTTCTATCAAAAATCATTCGCATTTCAGGTTATGTTGCTTCGGTTTCCTTTCCTATCTTTCTGATAGAAATGTATATACTTAAGCAAATTCCTTATAGCCTTCCTATCCTTTTTCTCTCTTTCTTTCTCTTTTGTATGTTATCCTTTAGTTGTTATCAGCTCAAAAGAGAGGTGGCAAAGGCTGCTCGTTGTAAAGCTGAAAAAGAAGCTATTATAGTTCCCACAGAATTTACCATCAATGCTTATCAAGAAAAGAGGGGGGTTGTGGATTGGCTGCTTCGCTCTATACATATAGCATTTACTCTTTTTATGTTCTATATCTCTCTGAAATCAGATTTTCTTAGTACAAACTGGTGGAAAGGAATGGGAATTGTAGTGCTCTCTATAATTGCTTTCTTTTATTCCTTTCACAAGGAGTCCCTACTCTTTACCAAGCTCCACTGCTATGAGAATCTTATGGAGATATTCCCTAAGCAAGGAGAGCCTATCTATCTAAAGACTCAGGATATAAGAGGGGGGCGCTTCTACTCAAAGGGAAGAAAAGGATATATCAAACGCTTCGGTATACAATTCCAAATCCGTGACTCTCTCTTAGATATAGACATACACCTATCGAAAGATGATTATTTCCTCTTAAAAAAATATTTCAAACAATATCCTGCTCCCTTATATGACAGTGTACAAGAGAGTAGTATTTTTTAGCCCGAAATATCACTACTCATTATGTACGCTTTCACATTGGCGGAATACTAATAGTTGTTTTACTGCCAGAAAGACCTCTCCTTGTGACCATGTTTGCGCATATTCCCTAAGTCGCTCCGCCCCTTCGTCCCAGAGTTCGTTGTTCAGCAGGCACTCTACTACACTATCCTCTCCGACACGTGCTACATAGCATTTGAGCGATTGTACACGTACTTCTGTTTTGAAGTTTTGAGGTAAGAGATCTACTAATAAATCATAGAAATCCCGCTTGGCAGGAGGCGTTTGCCACTTTCCTAACAAATACTGATTGCCAAGAGTGGTATGCCAATGTATATCTCCCAGATAAATATCGCAGTTCTTATTATGATAACCACTCAAGCTATCAATAATCGTCTGAAAAGTTGTGGAAAGATAGTTTTCTATAAGTGAAAGTACCTTTTCCTGATCGGTATCTCCGAATCCTGCTATATTATCCACGATTCCTTGAGGAAAATAGCCATCCTCTAAGTAAGTGCCTATATGTAGTTCTATTAGACTTGGATCCATTTGCGGAGTAGGGATAACTTCCAGTTCTATACGCATTTTTTCCCCCATCCAAATGGTACGAGTGGGGATATCAGGGTCTGCTTTATACCCTTGTTCTATAATCTTTTGAGAGAGTTGCTCAAGGATTTGCTCTTCTATGTGAGTGGTAAGACGCATGGTTAATTGTTAATTGTTAATGATTAATTATCAATGATTTCTGTAAATATAATGCAAGTAGGTTTGTCTACACTGATACTCTGTGAGGTATCGGTAAGGGTGCCTGTGGTAGCATTTCGCTGAAAGACCTGTATCTTATTATCATCTCGGCAAGCTACCAAAATATATTTACCATTGGGGGTTATTGCAAAATTGCGAGGGTGAATACCAGTGAGTTGGTAACCTACTTTCTTTAGCGTACCCCGCTTAGGGTCAATGGCAAAAATAGAGATCCCATCTTTTTTCAGACGGTGCGAGGTATAAAGAAAACGCCCATCGGGACTGATATGTATATCAGCACTTCCTCCCCCTTGACCTTCATCGGCCATTAGGCGTTGGACTTCCTTCATTTTCCCTTTGTGATAGCTTAGCACCACACACTCTCCTCCCAATTCGTTGATTAGGTAGGCAAAACGACCGTCCTTGCTAAAGGTAAGGTGACGAGGACCTTGCCCATCGCTGACCTGATAAACTACCTGTTGGTCTGTAAGCACCTCAGCTCCTTGGGGAGCTTCTTGATTATAGCGAAAGCGATATATACGATCATTGCCCAAATCGGTAGCCAATACATATTTCCCATCAGGAGTGGGAATCATGCAATGGATATGAGCCACGCGCTCTGGAGTCCGCCCCTCAAAGGCTATATGTTGTATCTCGGCCTGTAACTTACCTACTGCATCTAATAGGAAAACACTGATGTCGCCCCCTGTGTAATTGGCAGTTATGGCATACTTACTATCTGCAATGATATGGCAAGGGTCGGCACCAGCTTGTGTAGGCTGGAAGATAGGCTGAGTGAGCAACTTATCTTGGTTTACCTCAAAGGAATAAGCCCCTTGTCGGCCATCGTTATACTCACTTATCGCATAGAGATGTTTCCCGTTGGGAGCTAGGGCTATAAAAGAAGGATTAGCGGCGGCGGTACTACCTCGCAGTGCTGAAGTTCCCTGCTGCTGATCAAAGCTATAGGTATAAATACCCTTGGAATTGCCCCCTTCTGTATAAGTACCTACATACATTGTAAGGCTGTTGGAAGGAGCTAATTGTGCAAAAGTATGCAAACCAACTAATGCACAAAACAAAAATAAAAGTGTTTGTAATCTTTTCATATGTGTTTTAGGTTTTGAGGTATTGTTTTTTAATGATTTAACAACTAAAGTAGTGAAATACGAACTTAGGAAATTGGTCACCAAGGTTATAATATCCTTTGATGATAGCAAAATATGCTTGGTCGTCCCACAAGTGGGCTTCTATTCCTACGGCGGTATTATCATTGTTGAAGTTATAGACCTCTAAGTTCACCCCTCCGCCTTCTTCTTTGTCCATTTCTTCTATAGGAAAAAGGTGCAATACGCTTTTATCCTCTACGAAATCAAGCATTTCATAGATTTCTTCTAAAAATTCTCCCGAAATATCAAACTTTTCAGCTAATACTTGGGTATCTTCGGCTTTGTAGGTTTCTAAAAAGTCAGAAAGAGTGTGGTAAATTTCTGTCTTAAGGGCTGGTGTGATTTCCATATAGTGTTATTTAATCTTCGCTATATCGTTTTTATAACTCGCAAAACTGATGTTTCCTTCTAAAACCAACTCGCAAAGGGCTACTGGGTCATAACCTTTAAAGGAATGAAGGGTATAATGGCAATGCTTATCCTCGCACTCTAAGTGAAGTACATAACCATCGGGTTCGTCTTGAAAAACTACGGTTGCTTCTTTGTACTTTTCTAAGGCTACTACCGAGCGTACCAAATCCTGCCTACTATCGTGCAAGTGAGAGGCTACAAAGGCTATTTCGGCAGTGCCATTGCTAATAGTTACCATTGCCCAGCCCTGTTCTTTGGGAGCGTAATCAATCATTGGTATTTTTTATAAGCTCTAAGCTGTTGTTCTACTTTCTCAAGACTCAAGCCATATTTCTCAAAAGTAAGTTTTTTCATAGGTTTATTATCCGCTAATCGTTTCTAAATGAAGCTGATAGTTATCATCAAGCCTGATATTCACCAGATGACCCAAAAAGTAATCAGGGTCAGTATCCACATCAAAAGTGCAGACGAGGTCTTCACCTACTTCACAATACAAATCATAGAAATACACAGCTTCGCAAAATTGCTCTTCCGTAATTTCTTCTTCAAGATCTTCTTGGGCTACTTCAAAGAGTTCTCTTACCTCTTCATTTTTGAGGAGAAACTG
>NZ_CALHGG010000178.1 GCF_938029845.1 uncultured Capnocytophaga sp. | reverse complement strand
AACTCGCGACATTCAGCTTGGAAGGCTGACGCTCTACCAACTGAGCTACTCCCGCTTGTTTTTTTGACGGTGCAAAGGTAAAACAATTTTTCAATTCCACAAAATAAAAATTGATTTTTTTATCCTACACTAAAAATAATGGATTTATTTGTTTTATTTCAAAAATAAAAGCCGTAACTTTGCGCCACTATTAACCGAGGACAGATTTGACTGATTGCCACCTCATCGCATGGGCGATAAAAGATGCTAAACCAGTAATCTCCTCATAAACTTTTTTTATGGGATATTTATTTACTTCCGAATCGGTGTCCGAAGGACATCCTGACAAAATCGCTGACCAGATTAGCGATGCTCTCATTGACCATTTCCTCGCTTTTGACCCTTCATCCAAGGTGGCTTGCGAAACCTTAGTAACCACAGGACAAGTGATCCTTGCAGGAGAAGTGAAATCCAAAACTTATCTTGATGTACAGCAGATCGCTCGTGATGTGATCAGGCGTATAGGCTATACCAAGAGCGATTATATGTTTGAGGCAAACTCCTGTGGAGTGCTTTCCGCCATACATGAACAATCCCCCGATATCAACCAAGGGGTGGTACGCCACTCTCCTGAGGAACAAGGAGCAGGCGACCAAGGAATGATGTTTGGCTATGCTACCCGTGAAACAGATACTTATATGCCACTACCTTTGGCACTTTCTCATGCCATTGTACGGGAATTGGCTACTTTACGCCGTGAAAATAACCAAATCACTTACCTACGCCCTGATGCCAAGAGCCAAGTAACGCTTGAGTATAGCGATGATAATAAGCCTGTACGCATAGATAGTATTGTAATCTCCACCCAGCATGACCCCTTTGATACCGAAGCTAAGATGCTTGCCAAAATCAAAGAGGATATGATCCATATACTCATTCCTCGTATCAAGCAGCAATACCCAAAATATGCGCATCTTTTTGATGAAAATATTAAATACCACATCAACCCAACAGGAGTTTTCGTTATTGGAGGACCTCACGGAGATACAGGGCTTACAGGACGTAAGATTATTGTAGACACCTACGGGGGCAAGGGTGCTCACGGAGGAGGCGCTTTCTCTGGGAAAGACCCCAGCAAGGTGGACAGAAGTGCTGCCTATGCCACCCGCCATATAGCAAAGAATATGGTAGCGGCAGGTGTAGCCGATGAGATGCTTGTACAGGTAAGCTACGCCATTGGGGTAGCCGAGCCTACAGGTGTCTATGTCAATACCTATGGTACTTCCAAAGTAGCCCTTACCGATGGACAGATTGCTCAGAAGGTCAGAGAAATCTTCTCTCTACGCCCTTATGATATAGAACAGCGCCTGAAGCTGCGTTATCCTATTTATAGCGAAACCGCCGCTTATGGTCATATGGGAAGAAACCCCGAAGTGGTAAAGAAAGTATTTGCTTCTCCTTATCATAACACCAAAACCATAGAGGTAGAACTCTTCACTTGGGAAAAATTAGACTATGTAGAGACAATCCGAAAGGCCTTTGGACTATAATGTCTCAGAGAACTCTAATATACCAAAGAGACTACCCCGATAAGGATAGTCTCTTTTTGTTATTAAAGCTAACACTATTGGCACAATTCAGTATTGTAAAACTAAGTGTAAATCACAGATTCCCCAATTATAAATATTTAAATATCAAATTATAATAAAAGATTAATTATCATGAAGCTAATTACAATTTTAAAAGAATTCTTCCTTAAGAATCAATCCTCAGGGGTGTTGTTGATCCTCTGTGTAGTACTTTCTTTGACAATCGCCAATTCCCCTATGGCGGAAAGTTTTCAGGCACTCTTAGACCAAGAGGTAGGGCCTTATTCGATCAGTATGTGGATTAATGATGCCCTGATGGCTATCTTCTTCCTATTAGTAGGATTGGAGATCAAGCGGGAGATCCTCAAGGGCGAACTCTCGGATATCAGGAGTGCTTCCCTCCCGATAGTAGCTGCTATAGGGGGGATGATCGTGCCTGCGGTTATCTTTTCCTTACTGAATTATGGGACACCTTATAGCAAGGGTTGGGCGATTCCTATGGCTACAGATATTGCCTTTTCCTTGGCAGTCATCTCTATGTTGGGCAGGGGGGTGCCTATAGCGATTAAGGTCTTTTTAGTAGCCTTGTCCATAGTAGATGATTTGGGAGCTATTGTGGTGATTGCCCTCTTCTATACCGATGCGATTCATTGGAGTTACCTGCTCTATAGTGGGGGAATCATAGCTGTATTATGCTTGTTGAACTATCTTAAGGTGAGAAAGATCGTATTTTACTTGCTTTTAGGAGTACTCTTGTGGTATTGCATGCACCATTCAGGAATACATGCTACTATAGCAGGGGTTATTTTGGCCTTTACTATGCCTGCTAATGCAGAAAAAGGTAAAAAATCTCCTTTAGAAAAGCTGGAACATGCCCTACAAATCCCTGTAGGCTATATCATTATGCCCGTTTTTGCCTTGGCTAATACCAATATCACCTATAAGTCAGGCATGATAGAGGGATTATCCTCTTCTTTGGGAGTAGGAGTTGTTTTAGGGCTTATCTTGGGCAAACTCGTAGGGATCAACCTTTTCTCCTTTATAGCCGTTAAGCTGAAGATAAGCACCTTACCACATGCCAGTCGTTGGATACACATGATAGGCGTAGGGCTATTGGCAGGGATAGGCTTTACCATGTCTATCTTTATCTCCTTGCTTTCCTTTAAGGAACATGAATTACAAGATGCAGCCAAATTTGCTATTCTAACGGCCTCCATACTTGCGGGGGCTTTGGGATATATATTGCTAAGAAGTGTCACCAAGAAAGAAAACAAATCTGTTTAGAGACTATATGAAACATTTATACTTTTTATCAATAGCGTTATTCTCATTAAGCGCAATGGCACAGCTAAAAGATTGCGCCACTTGTTCTACCCAAGTAATTAAGGAACAACAGATCAGCAAATTGAGCATTGATGAATTGCGCTTCCTTACTAACGACCTCTACGCGCGCAAGGGTTATAAGTTTAAAGACTATGAAATAAGCAATTACTTTAATGAAAAACCGTGGTATAAGCCTGTAAGTGACA
>NZ_CALHGG010000177.1 GCF_938029845.1 uncultured Capnocytophaga sp. | reverse complement strand
GTTGGTACTCATAAAGGTTGGTAACCAAGTTGTTAAAAACAATAGTTTGGTTATCTACCTTTTTTTGTTGTGCTAATTTCTTGAAATCTACTAGGGGCACATAGTAGATTTCGTCTTCGTGGCGGTAGCTCACATTCATCTTGTCTAAGAGCAAAAGATGGTGTTTGCGTTCCAGATCTTGTATAAAATGAGCCAGTTCGTCCAAGGTACAACCACCGATATGCTGATTTTCATCGGCAGCAATGACAATAAACCGGTCATAACGTATTTGGAAAGCACACCTAACGGATTTCCCATGAGATGCCCATGTGGAGAGGTACTCGGAGAGGTCTGAGGTGATTTGGCTGAGCTCTTCTGAAGTCAGCACACGATTAGCAGGGTATATCCATACCCGTGCGGTGTCTTCTAAAGTGTTAAAATCAACTAACATAAGTATTCCATAATTGAGGAGTGCAAATATATAAAATTTTTTGCAGATGGGCAATTTGTCCTTGAAAAACAGCAAAATTAAAATTATACCTGTCTATTTATGGGTATTTTGAAAGGGAAGGTTCTATTTGTGAAATTATATTTAAATTTCCTTCAATTTTATTTGGACTTATACTAAATAAGTTGTATTTTTGCACTCACTTAGAAACAGAAACGAATCTTTTTGATAATGAGAAACAAACTAATCGTAGGGCTAGCTTTGTCGGGGCTTTCACTCTCGGCACAGGAGCAGCCCAATTATGCTACACTGAAGGCGCAGCTCAAGGAGGAAATCCTACAAGAGTTACACCAAAAAGATAGTTTGGAGAAAGTACAAAAGTCTAACCTGCTAAGTGGGGATCGCTTTTCTTTCTCTGGCTATGGGGCTGTGAATTACTACAAATATGGTACGTATGACTCTGATGCTTATATTAGGGATAAGATAGACCATGAACGACTCAACCTTTACTTAGGTTATCGTTTCAATGATTGGATATCTATGCGTTCCGAAATAGAATTCGAACATGGGGGTACAGGTGCTACTATGGAGTATGATATTCAGGAGGAAGCTGGCGAGTTCGAACAAGAGATCGAAGCCGGTGGAGAGGTGAAGCTCGAACAGATGTACTTGGATTTCCAATTGCGTCCTTACTTCAATGTGCGAGCAGGACGGGTAAAACTCCGCTTGAACTTAGCACAAACCCTCGACAGACCTAATTCCTACTTTACTGCTCATAAGCCTGAAATGGAGAATGAGATGCTCCCTCTAGGTTGGTACGAGAATGGTATCCAGTTCTATGGAACTTTTGCTAAGCGGTTCCGTTATGAGCTTTCTTTCACCAATGGCTTGGATGCTACAGGATTTAGTTCAAGAAACTTTGTCAAAGGAGGACATCAATTGCGCTTCGAGATGGCTCAAGCCGATGCTTGGGCTTATACAGGACGCTTGGATTATCTTTTTGGCAAGAGTAAACATACCTTTGTAGGTGCTGGTTTTTATACAGGCAATAGTACGCCAAACCGACCTAAGAAAGATATAGAAAAGGATGGACGAGTAACCCTCTTTGCAGCACATCTCTCTTATGATGAAGGGCCTTTACGCTTTAATACGGCTTTTGTATGGGGCAATGTACAAAACTCGGATCTTATCTCCTCGGCCAATACACGTATATCAAGTACCTTGGGGGTGAAGAAAACAGCGGTCGGTAAGCAGGCTATAGGCTTCGCTGCGGAAGTAGGTTACAATATCCTACCGCTTTGTAACTATACAGGAGAGCAGAGGCTCTATCCCTTTGTCCGATATGATTACTATGATACCATGAAGCAAGTACAGGGACTGATTCGCAAGAATCCTAAGTGGGAACGTAGTGCTCTTACCGCAGGACTAAATTGGTTCATTACTCCTGCAATTGTAGCTAAGGCTCACTACCAGTGGCGTACCTTGGGAGCTGATTATTATGACCTTACTCAGCGTATCCCTGTATATATGGGAAGAAAAATGAAGGAAAACACCCTTACCATTGGGCTTGCTTTCTCTTTCTAAATGTGTAACCTAATTAAATTAAATTTTATATGAATCTAAGAACATTAACACTTAGTACCTTAGCAGCTCTCTCCTTGGTGAGCTGTGGAAAAGATGATGACAATAGTGGTGAGGCAGCTAAACTAGCAGCACAAGTAGCTAAAGAACAAGAAGTAATCAATGATGTAGTGAAGAATGTAATTATTCCTACCTACACTGAATTGAATGGTAAGACAAAAGCCCTTGAGACAGCACTTACAGCTTTGGAAAAAACGCCTAGTAATGCTACCCTCACTGCAGCTCGTCAGGCTTGGAAAGCAGCTCGTAGCCCATGGGAACAATCCGAAGGATTTCTCTATGGCCCTGTGAAACAACCTGAAGATCTAGATGAGGCTATGGATACTTGGCCTGTAGACGTACAGAAAATGAATACAGTCCTCATAGGTACAGCACCTATTACCCCTGCTGTGATTGCACAAAACCCTGAAACTCGTGGTTTCCACTTAATTGAATTCCTTATCTGGGGAGAAAATGGACAAGCTACTGCCGCTTCTCTTACTGCAAGACAAAAGGAATACCTAAAGGCAGCTGCTCAGGATATGAAGAACAATACCAATGCAGTACTTCAAGGCTGGACAAGTGGAAAATATGCTGAAAATTTCGCTAAAGCTTCTGCTGGAACAGGAAAATACAAATCTACTGCGGCAGCTGTTTCTGAAATTGCTTCTGGACTTTGGCATATTGCTAATGAAGTAGCTTCCGAAAAAATAGCTAACTGCTTTAACGAAGCGGGTGATCCTGTATTTGACAAAGAAGAATCTCGTTTTAGTAACAATTCTAAGCAGGACTTTACTGATAACATCCGTAGTATTCAGAACATTTACCTAGGTAAATATAATGGGGTACAAGGAAAAGGTCTTAGCGACCTTGTAAAAGAGAAAGATGCTGCCCTTGATGCTAAGCTCAAAGCTAAAATACAAGAGGCTATCAATAACCTTGAAGCGATCCCTGGTACTTTTACTGAAGCTATTGTAAAAACAAATGCTCAAGGACGTGCTGCCGTTACCAAAGCACAAAATACAGTATTCGAACTTCGCGACATTATCGAGAAAGAATTGAACAAATATTATTCAATCTCAAAAGGATAATATCCTAAAAAACAATCAATTGTAACGACAAAAAGAAATAATCTTTCTTTTTGTCGTTTGCTTATAAAATACAAATACCACATAGTAATGAAAACATTCGCAACAACAACCCTTTTATTGCTAACCACAGCACTTTGTCTTTCTTGTAATAGTGAGGAGGACGAATATATCTATCCAGAACACTTGCCCGATATATCTCATAGAGTCCTTGCCGGAGGAGCAACAACTACATATAGTGAAAACAGTTTTGCCTATAGTGTGGCTGCTGAAAATCTTAATGAAGAAGAGAACAATCTCCATGACGAAGGAGACCAAATGTTCGATGTTACCTTCGTCACCCAGCCTGCTCCTGTATATGGAGGCTTAGGGCCTATCTACAACAGTAATTCTTGTATCAGTTGCCACCCTGGTGAGGGGCGTGCTCCCTTCCCTACCGATTTGGTGCGTGCTCGAGGCTTCTTGATGAGGGTAAGTATTCCCGGAGTAGATGCTCATGGAGGCCCACTGCCAGCGCCTGGCTTCGGAACCCAAGTACAGAACTTAGCTACTGCAGGATTCCGACCTGAAGGGCAGTTTGCGGTTACTTATACTGATATTGTAGAAACTTTTAAGGATGGCACCAAGGTAGTGCTCAAAAAACCTCACTATTCTCTTATAGGGGTTACTGCCACTGTGCCTGCTGATATTCTGATCTCACCTCGCACCAGTATGCCTATCTATGGCTTGGGTCTGTTGGAGTTTATTCCCGAAGCTGACCTTTTAGCCGCTGAAGATATAGAGGATAGAAACAAAGACGGTATTTCAGGGAAAGTGAACCGCGTATGGGATGAGGCTAACCAACGTATGGCGATTGGACGCTTCGGATGGAAGGCTAATACCGCTTCCTTACTTGATGAAGCCGCAGGCTCTTTCTTAGGAGATTTGGGAGTTACCAACCCTTATCATGGTTATCGTGTAGAGTTGGGACATGGACAAACTGACTCTGATGATGGCAGAGATGATGACCCCGAAATGACTAAAGCTGAAGTAGATGCCACTACCTTCTACCTACAAACTCTTGCAGTACCTGCCGCGCGTAACCTTAACAAACTTTCAGTACGCAACGGCTCCCATATCTTCGAGGGTATCGGTTGTGCCAAGTGCCATACACCTAAACAGCGTACCTTGCAGTCCCCTGTTAGGGCTTTAGCCAATCAAACCTTTTACCCCTATACGGATATGCTCCTGCATGATATGGGAGAAAATCTCGCTGATGACCGTCCTGACTTCCTTGCCGATGGTCGTGAGTGGCGTACTCGCCCGCTCTGGGGTATTGGTCTGCAAGACTTGGTAAGCGGGCATACCCACTTTATGCACGATGGTCGCGCTAAGAACATTACTGAGGCTATTCTTTGGCACGGAGGAGAAGCGCTCCGCTCTAAGGAAATCTTCAAAAAACTCTCCAAAAAGGAACGAGCTGATCTACTCGAATTCCTTAATTCTATTTAATTGATTAATCACTAGCTGTAATGATAAAGAAAATAATATTATGGACATTCCCTATATTCTTCCTAAGTGCTTGTTCAGAAGAGGAAGAGTATATCTATCCAGAACAATTACCTAACCTTACAGATAGAACCTATGCAGGTGGGCAAACTACTGTTTTTAGTGAAATTAGTTCAGCTTATAGTGTGCCAGCTACCAATCTATCGGCTGCCCAAGAAGAACAACATGATTCAGGAGATGCAATCTTTGAGGCTACTTTTATCACAGCTCCTGCTGTCAATAATCCCGGTATAGGTCCTATTTTCAACAATAATTCTTGTATATCCTGCCACCCAAGAGATGGTCGCGCTCCGTTTCCTACTGCTCTTAATAGGCGTAGTGGTTTCTTTCTCAGAGTGAGTATGCCTGGTGAAGATCCCCTTACAGGGGCTATGATCCCAGTGCCTGGCTTTGGGACTCAGATACAGAACCATGCTATCATCGGTCATGCACCTGAGGCTTCATTTGCCGTAAGCTATACAGAAATTATAGAAACTTTTGAAGATGGAGAACAGGTGATACTAAGAAAGCCTTATTATAGAATGGAAAATACCTATATACCATTGCCCGCAGGAGTGTTATCCTCCCCACGTATTGGTCCTCCTGTATTTGGTCTGGGACTTTTGGAATCAGTACCCGATGCGGATATCATAGCGGCTGCTGATCCCGATGACCATGATGGAGATGGTATCTCTGGAAAGGTTAACTGGGTATGGGATCCCGTCTCCCAATCTAAAAAGATTGGTCGCTTTGGTTGGAAGGCCAACACGGCTACACTACTGGAACAATCTGCTGCAGCTTTCGTGAATGATATGGGAATTACCAACTATCTATTTCCTCAAGAAACAGGAGCAGGACAGACGAATGGTAGTGATGGCCTTGCCGATGATCCTGAAATAGACCGACAAACCTTGGACAATGTAGCTTTCTATTGTCAAACTCTTGCGGTACCTGCAGCACGTAACCTTAGTAAGCTGTCGGTCAGAAATGGAGCTCGTCTTTTTGAGTTGGCCGAATGTGCTAAGTGCCATACGCCTAAGCAGCGTACCCTGCAAGCTCCTATCAAGGCTTTAGCTAACCAAACCTTCTACCCTTATACCGATATGCTCTTGCATGATATGGGAGAAGACCTAGCTGATGGTCGTCCTGACTTTCTCGCTACAGGTCGTGAATGGCGTACCCGTCCCCTTTGGGGCATTGGACTACAAGATATGGTCAATGGACATACAGAGTTCTTACATGATGGTCGCGCTAAGAACATTACAGAGGCCATTCTTTGGCATGGAGGTGAAGCGCTTCGTTCTAAAGAAATCTTTAAGAAACTTTCTAAAAAGGAACGAGCAGACCTCCTTGAGTTTCTTAATTCTATTTAGATTTCAGCCCTCAGAGGTCAGTCTTCAGCCGTTAGCATCTGACGGCTGACCTCTGATTTCTGAAGAAAATTTGTTTATATGTATGAAATGTTATATATTTGCCCAAAATTTAGAAATTATTAGTCATTGACAATTAACAATTAATCATTAACAGTTGCTATGGATCTTTTTTTGAGCATTTTTCCTATTGTGCTACTGATTTACCTGATGGTAAAGCGCAATGCATTTCCTTCCTATGTAGCCTTACCACTGATTGGAGGATTAGTGTATGTGTTACAGATGTTTTACTTCAAGAATGAGTTTGTGTTACTCAATGCCAATATTGTTTCGGCGATTATTTCAGTATTTACCCCTATTTCAGTGATTTTTGGAGCGGTATTTTTCAACCGTATGATGGAGTCTTCGGGGGCTATGAATACGCTTCGTCAGTGGTTGGGGAACATCAACCCGAATCCAGTGGCACAGCTGATGATTATTGGATGGGCATTCGCTTTTATGTTGGAAGGAGCTAGCGGCTTCGGTACCCCAGTGGCCATCGCGGCGCCTATCTTGGTAGGTCTAGGGTTCAAGCCTATGCAAGTGGTCATGTTAGCCCTAGTGATGAACTCTGTGCCTGTTTCCTTCGGAGCGGTAGGTACCCCTACTTGGTATGGTTTCAAAACCCTTTTGGACAGTGGCACTATCAATGGGGAGGATGTTTCCAAAATTGGACAAATCACCGCACTCATTCACCTTATTGCAGGCTTTGTGATTCCAGTATTGGCCTTACGCTTTATCGTTTCTTGGAAAGATATCAAACAGAATATAGTTTTTATCCTTATTAGTATCGTCTCTTGTACCATTCCTTACTTCCTCATCGCTCAGTTCAACTATGAGTTTCCTTCCCTAGTAGGAGGAGCTATAGGACTCTTTATCTCTGTTGGGGTAGCAGGAAAGGGCATAGGACTTGCCAAGGTAGACCAGCAAGAAGAAAAACAACCCATAGCTACAGGTACTCTTGTCAAGGCTTTTACGCCTACGCTATTGCTTATTGTAATTCTAATACTCACCCGTGTACAACAACTTCCCTTCAAGGCAATGCTCAATGATGCTACCGAGTGGTTCCAGTTCTCCCTAGGAGAAATGGGTACCTTCAAGGTGAGTAAAGGACTCATATTCTCTGTGGAAGATATCTTCCGTACAGGGGTGGGTGATAGCTATAAACTCCTCTATACGCCTTCACTGATTCCTTTTATAGTTACTGTAGTGCTTTCTTTCTTTATATTCCGTTTGTCTTGGGATAAGTGTAAGGATATCTACCTAAAGAGTGCTTTTCAGATGCAGAAGCCTTTCCTCGCTTTGGTCGGAGCTATGATTATGGTGAAACTCATGATGATAGGCGGTCAGGATTCTATGACTCAGATTATCGGTAAGGGACTAGCTAATGCTACCCAACAGCATTGGGTATCTTTCGCTTCCTTCTTAGGAGCTTTGGGAGCTTTCTTCTCAGGTTCTAATACCATTTCCAATGTTACCTTTGGGGCAGTACAATATTCAGTAGCTACCGCTACAGGTCTTTCTGTACCGCTTATCTTAGCTTTGCAGTCGGTAGGAGGAGCTATGGGAAATATGGTGTGTATCAACAATATCATTGCAGGTTGCTCCGTGTTGGGTATTGACAATGCTGAAGGAAGTATCCTCAAGAAGACGGTCATACCTATGCTTGTATATGGTCTTATAGCGGCAATAGTGGCGCTCTTCTTATAATGAGTCAATCAGTAAATTCGCTCATTGGCAAATTGGCTCATTAAAAATATAAGAATACTATGAATACAAATATAATTCCTTTAAAAGAAAAGCTTAGTTTTACTCAGTATCAGGCAATTATTAAATTCTTAAATGATTTAGGGGTTGAAGTGGCAGATTCTGAAATAGACCAATACGATGATATTCTCACTCAAGAGGATATAGAGGCTATTATGCTTTCTCGTAAGCAAATACAAATGGGATTAGGAATAAAGAATGAAGATGTCTTTAATGAAATTGAAGAAAAAAGGAAAAGATCATGGAAATAATATGGTCTCCTCAAGCAAAGGAAAGCCTCACTCAAACACTCGAATATTGGGATATACACAATGATAGCCTTGAATATTCTGATAAGATCATAAGAGAATTAAGATTATTATTACAAGAGCTTTCTTCTAAGCCTATTTATATAGGTAGATATATTGAAAAAATGGATTTATATGTAAGGACTATTCTGAAAGGGCGTTTTCTTTTATATTTTCAAGT
Organism: uncultured Capnocytophaga sp.; assembly: GCF_938029845.1. Taxonomy (GTDB): domain Bacteria; phylum Bacteroidota; class Bacteroidia; order Flavobacteriales; family Flavobacteriaceae; genus Capnocytophaga. Next base: position 3,836 of record NZ_CALHGG010000177.1, on the reverse strand, counting down.
GAAAGAGGAGACAATAGAAATACAGCACTTCAGAAGTTCTAAACAGGAATCTATTGAAATCTAATGAATCAATTAGCAAATTAGCTCATTAGTTAAATAACTAAAAACTAAAAACTAAAAACTAAAAACTTTTTCGTATTTTTGCGCCCTAAAAAAAATTATATGACTGCTATAAGAAACATAGCCATTATTGCGCACGTAGACCACGGAAAAACAACTTTAGTAGATAAAATCCTACATCACTGCGCGCTCTTTCGCGATAATCAAGAAACGGGTGAACTGATTTTGGACAACAATGACATAGAGCGCGAACGCGGGATCACTATCCTCTCTAAGAATGTATCGGTCAATTATAAGGGCACAAAAATCAATATCATAGATACCCCAGGCCACGCCGACTTTGGTGGGGAGGTGGAGCGTGTGCTCAATATGGCCGACGGGGTGCTCTTGCTTGTAGATGCCTTTGAGGGGCCTATGCCACAAACACGCTTTGTACTACAAAAGGCTATTGAGATGAAACTCAAGCCTATTGTGGTAATTAACAAGGTAGATAAGGAAAACTGTACCCCAGAGGAGGTGCATGAGGCTGTATTTGACCTTATGTTCGAACTTGGTGCGGAGGATTGGCAGTTGGACTTCCCTACCGTATATGGTTCCGCCAAACAGAATTGGATGTCCGAGGATTGGCGCAAGCCTACCACTACCATAGAGCCGCTTTTGGACATGGTAGTGAAGTATATCCCCGCCCCTAAGGTTTCCGAAGGTAGCTTACAGATGCTCATCACATCCCTTGACTACTCTACCTTTACAGGACGTATTGCCATAGGGCGCTTGCATCGTGGTACCCTTGAGGCAGGTATGAATATCTCCTTGGTAAAACGTGATGGGACTATTGTAAAATCTAAAATACGCGAACTCCATATCTTTGACGGCTTAGGTCGTAAGAAAGTGGAGTCAGTACAGGCAGGTGATATCTGTGCTATTGCAGGGTTAGAAGGTTTCGATATTGGTGATACTATTGCCGATTATGAAAACCCCGAAGCGCTCCCTACCATTGCTATTGATGAGCCTACCATGAGTATGCTCTTTACTATCAATGACTCTCCTTTCTTTGGTAAAGATGGTAAGTTTGTAACTTCCCGACATATCAAGGAACGTCTTGAGCGTGAATTGGAAAAGAACCTCGCCCTAAGGGTAGAGGCTACCGATAGTGCGGATAAGTTTATCGTATATGGACGCGGGGTGTTACACCTCTCTGTGCTTATTGAGACGATGCGCCGTGAGGGATACGAACTACAAATAGGTCAGCCCCAAGTTATCATCAAGGAGATTGATGGAGTTAAGTGCGAACCTGTCGAAGAGCTTACCATAGACCTACCAGAGAATGTAAGTGGAAAGGCTGTGGATTTCGTTACCCTCCGCAAGGGTGAAATGCTTAGTATGGAGCCTAAGGGAGAGCGTATGATTATCAAGTTCCTTATACCTTCCCGTGGTATCATTGGGCTAAGAAACCAAATTCTTACTGCCACTGCTGGGGAGGCGATCATGCACCATCGTTTCTTGGAATTTCAGCCATTTAAGGGAGAGATAGCAGGACGTATCAATGGTTCTTTGATTTCTATGGAACAGGGTACCGCTATTCCTTACTCTTTGGATAAGTTGCAGGACAGAGGACGTTTCTTTATCTTCCCTGGGGAAGATATCTATACAGGGCAGGTGATCGGCGAAAACTCTCGTAGTGGGGATATGGTGGTGAATGTGACCAAGACCAAAAAACTTACCAACGTACGTGCTGCAGGTTCCGATGAAAAGGTGAAACTCGCTCCGCCTATTAAGTTTTCCCTAGAAGAAGCCCTCGAATATATCCAAAAAGACGAATATGTAGAGGTAACTCCTAAGAATATGCGCATCAGAAAGATCTATCTGGACGAAAACGAGCGCAAACGCCACGAGAAAGAGTTTAAATAGTGACTAATGACTAGTGACCAGTGACTAATCCCAGTGACTGCATAGATAACTCAAAATTCAGAACTCACAGCTCAAAACTACAATGAAAACAACAGCGCAGCGTTGGTATATAAGATTCCTACAATGGAAGACACAATACCTCACCCATAGGCAGTTTATACTGCTGCTTTGTGGGTTGGTAGGGGTCGCTACGGGCTTTGCAGCACTAGCGATGCGCTCCCTTACACACTTTATTGAGGAGGTTTTGGTGGGTAATATTATCCGCTATATCAACTATGGCTTTTATGTAGTTTTCCCAGCGGTGGGTTTTCTCTTGGTCTATTTGGTAAAGAAATATGTAATCCGTAAGGAGGTCAGTCATGGGATTCCCTCTATTCTGTATGCCGTAGCTAAGCAAAAGGGGATTATGAAGCGTTTCCAAGCTTATGGAAGCTTGCTGACAGCTCCTATTACCATTGGTTTTGGGGGTTCCGTAGGACTGGAAGGTCCTATGGTGGTTACAGGAGCTGGAATCAGCTCACAGATAGCCCGCTTGTTCCATATCAATCAGTCCGATCGTATGCTCCTTTTGGCTTGTGCTTGTGCGGCAGCCTTGGCAGCGATCTTCAAGGTGCCACTGGCGGGTATCCTTTTTGCCATAGAAGTGTTTGGGCTAGACCTTACCCTCTCTTCCCTACTGCCGCTTTTCTTGGCTTCACTTTCGGGAGTGCTTACCTCATACCTATTCTTTGGTAATGCAGCACTGTTGCCTATTCAGGTGAGTGCGAATTTCCTTATGCGCAATATTCCTTTTTACCTACTTTTGGGAGTAGTAGGCGGTTTTATGTCGGCTTACTTTACCTTTGTCTATGAGAGGGTCAATCGTTTTTTTGCCCGATTCTCTTCTCCCTATGTGTGCTTACTTATAGGAGGTGCCATTTTGGGATTGCTTGTTTTTCTTATGCCACCCCTCTATGGGGAAGGGCATGAGGTGATTAACCACCTTAAGGAAGGTCATCCAGAACTCTCTTTGGGGGATAACATCTTTGGTTGGGACTTACATAACCCTTGGATCATTATCCTGCTTTTGGCAGGCTTGGCTTTCTCCAAGGTGGTTGCCACCTCTGTAACTTTCGGAGCAGGCGGTGTAGGGGGGATCTTTTCCCCTATGCTCTTTATGGGTGGGGTTATGGGCAATTGCTTTGCGCGTATTATCAACCAGATAGAATGGTTGCCACATAAGTTACCCTTGGCCAACTTTACCCTTATTGGGATGACCGCCCTAATGACGGGGGTACTCCATGCGCCACTGACAGCCATTTTCCTTATTGCAGAAGTAACAGGAGGGTATGCGCTTTTTGTCCCTGCTATGGTCACGGCGGTAGTGTCTTTTTCTATTGCTAAATATTTCAACAAATACTCTATCTACACAATGGAACTGGGGCGTAAGGGAGAATTGGTCAATCAGGACAAAGACCAAGCAATTTTGACGCTTATGGATATGCAGAGTGTGATAGAGACCAACTTTGTCCCTGTCTATACCGATATGAATCTCAAGGGAGTCGTATATGAGGCTATCAGGGAGTCCTCTCGTAATATTTTCCCCGTATTAGACAGAGAGAAAGGCAGTTTGGAAGGGGTCATCCTTTTGGATGATATTCGCCACTTGATATTTGAAAAGGAACTTTACGAAAAAGTTTCCGTACTGGAGATGATGCAGCCGCCTCCTGCCCTTATTCAAATGGGAGCAGATACTATGAACCAAGTTATGGACAAGTTTCAGAGTACAGGTGCTTGGAATCTTCCAGTAGTTAAGGATGGCAAATACATAGGCTTTATCTCCAAATCCAAACTCCTAACGGTATATAGGAGAAAACTGATTTACTTTA
>NZ_CALHGG010000176.1 GCF_938029845.1 uncultured Capnocytophaga sp. | reverse complement strand
CCTTGAGGTCTTTCTCGCCTATTTCCACCATGTAGATAAGAATATCGGCGTCCTCAAAGGCGTCTTTGACAAAATCCATCATGGAGCTCTGCAACTGGTAAGCAGGCTTGATGATTCCAGGGGTATCGGAGAAGATCACTTGAAAGTCTTCCCCACTAACGATTCCAAAAATACGGTGCCGTGTGGTCTGTGCCTTAGAGGTAATAATAGAAAGCCGTTCGCCTACCAAGGCGTTCAGCAGCGTGGATTTCCCTACATTGGGGTTTCCTATAATATTTACAAATCCTGATTTGTGCATTTTTTTAAGTCTTGTAGGGGCGAATGGCAATTCGCCCTTTCAATGGCAATTTTTCTATGATAATTTACACTTTCTTCCCCCTTCGGGGGTTAGGGGGATTACCCCTTTACATACACTAGTTCGTTTTCTGATGACAATTCCTCTGCATACTGATATCCTCCAAGGTGAAAGCCTTTGAGGTCTTCGGGATCGGGGATTTGCTCTTGGACAATGTAGCGCGCCATAAGGCCTCGCCCTTGCTTGGTATAGAGAACTATGGTCTTGAGAGTGTCGCCGCGCCAGCTCTTAAAAGCCACATGTATGACTTTCGCCTTGAGCGCTTGGGTGTCTATCACCTTGAAGTACTCATCGCTGGCCAAGTGCACCAGAGTTTCCCCTTCCTCAAGTTCCTTATTCAGGGCTTGGGTGATTTTCTTACGCCAAAAATCATACAGGTTAGCCTGTCCTGCTACAGCGAGCTTGATGCCCATCTCCAACCGATAAGGGGCGATAAGGTCTAAGGGCTTTAGAATACCATAAAGTCCTGAGAGAATACGCAAAGAACCCTGTAGCCTAAGTACCTCCTCTTGGCTCAAGGACGAAACATCTAATCCCTCATATACATCACCATGATAGGTATAGATAGCAGGGCGTGCATTCTTCTGGGTAAAGGGGAGGGAAAGAGCTTGGTGATATTGCCAGCTAACGTCCGCCAGGCGGGGCGAAATATCCATCAGCTCCGCTAGTGTGGCAGGGGGTAGCTCCTTTAGCACCTTATATACCTGAAGGATCTCCGATTGGAAAATCGCTTGGCTGGGCACTATAGCAGGGTAAGGCGAGTGGCAGTCCATTCGCTTGGCAGGTGAAATAACTATCTTCACAGGAGTTTATTTAAAAAAGGCTTGCAAGTCGCTTAGAATACTCTGTCCTTTGTCTTGGTTATACCATTTTTGTAGGTCTTCCTTGAACTCAGGAGTGAGCTTGCCATGTTCCTTCTTGTAGGCTTCCACCATTTGGGTAGCTACCTTAGGGCGTGGCCCCCATACATGGAGCACCTCAAGGCTTTGGGCATCGGCTATGATAAGAATTGGGATCGCTTTACCGCCATTGGTCAGATACTGGTTCATCAGATCAGGGTTCTCATCGCGAAGTACAATCTTAAGGTCAATAAGCGGGTTGCTTTGGGCGATTTTAGCCAGTACGGGAACAATCTGCGCTCCATCGGCACACCACGCCTCGGAAATCACCAGCCATAATTGGCCTTTGGCAATTTGCTTAAAGGGAGCAAGCTGCTCAGGGCTAAACTCCAAGGTGTTATCTATGCGTTTCATACGCTGGCGGTTGAGCTTGGTAAGGGATACCATGAACTCGCTTTGATCCTCGCCTGTTGTTTTTCCTTCTAAGAGAAGACGATCTATAAGGTGTTCAAACGCCTCATAGGATATAGCTTTGGGAAGACTATTTTTTATCATGATAGTTTTTATTTTTAGAGTACAGTGAATAACAACTGACTATTGAAATGCAAAAATACGACATTCTAAGAGAAAAGTCAAGAAAATAATTAGCTAATTATTTCGTATCTTTGCGCGGTCAAAAAAATCAAGCCTTGAGTATAAAGCGATTATTTAAGCATAC
>NZ_CALHGG010000175.1 GCF_938029845.1 uncultured Capnocytophaga sp. | reverse complement strand
GCAATAAATTGTATCTATACACTAAGACGCAATAAATTGTATCTATACACTAAGACGCAATAAATTGTATCTATACACTAAGATGCAATAAATTATATTTCTACACTAAGACGTAATAAATTGCGTCTCTACACAAATACTGACTAAGATTGTTGTTTTTCACCATTGATTGACAAATCGACAAATTGACAAATCAGCAAATTGGCAAATCGACAAATCAGCAAATCGGCAAATCAAAACTCTCTTATAGGCAGTATTTTCTTAGGATTATTCTTCTCTGCTACATTTACTTTCGCATCCGTGGGGGCAAATAGCACATAATAAGCCTCGTAATAGTCTTTCTGGGTAGATGACCAATAAGCGGCTACGGGAAGCCTCAAGAGATTGCGATTATGTGCAATATTGGACAGCTCAACCATACTAGGAATAAACCAGTCGTCCTTATTGGCAGCACGGAAATGATGCCTTACATAATAGCTGGCAGAGGTATCGGAACAATCGTTAGCAATAAGAGTGGTATTGTCCCGCCCTGTGCCAAGGGAAGGACTCGTACTGTTTTGCGGCAGTGCACATCCCCAAACGTAGCCTTCTGTAGGCAAGTCGGTTATATTAGGAATAAGGTAACCATGTAACTGCCCTGCTACAAAACCTTCGTCCATAGGAGTAAACAGATAGGCTACTATACCGCCCTCGTGGGTATCACCTACACTAAGAATAGGCGTGGTCAACGACTGAGGATCTGAATAGGTAGTACCACGCTCATTGGTAGCAAAAGCCCTTACATAGTAAGTTTTATTTCGCTGCAATTGAGTGAGTTCCATAGAGAAATGACCTAAAATATTTTCTCCAAGAGAAACCTGTCCTGTATTATTTTCCAAAGTAGGTGTGGTATGATGCTGGCTATATACAAAGCCATATTGGAGTATCTTACCTCCTCCATTGGAAGTTATATTCCCTGTCAGCTTTACTCTGGTAGAGAATATCTCCCCTTGTGCAAAGGAAGCAAGCGTTGGCAAGGAAACATTCTGAGTATGTAGGGTAAGCGATTCACTATAAGAAGTACCGCGCTCGTTGGTAGCAAAGGCACGTACATAGTAACGTGTATCTACCGAAAGCCTACGAAGGGTAACTGAGAAATTACCTGCCCCATTACCTACCTCTACCCAGCTATCGTCCAAAGTAGGTTGAGGCTTCTCTTTGCTATAAACAAATCCTCGACGAGAGATACTACCGCCACCGTCCTCTCTCACTAAGGCACTAAGTGATATCTCACTCACTGAAGGAATGGCATAGATAATCTGCAAGGCGGAAGGAGTACCCATATCCTCAGTGGTAAAGGTCGCCACCTCCTCACTATAAGCAACACCAAATTGATTCTTAGCATAAGCCCTCACATAATACTGGGTACGTGGAGTAAGCCCCTGTATGGTAGTGGAGAAATTGCCTGCCCCTCCCTGAAGTCTCACTACTTGGGCAGCCTCTTGGGTAAGGCGTTCGCTAGAGGTATCATACACGAAACCTCTCTCGGTGATTACTCCTCCATCAGCAGCAGAGGCAACACTCCCATAGAGAGATACAGAGCGTTGTTGCAAATCCTTATAAATGACAAAATGTACTCCCTCAGGAGCCTCAGTAGGCAAGGTATGTAGCAGCAACTGCTCACTATAAACAGTACCTGCGGCATTGGTTACAAAGGCTCTCAAGAAGTAACGCTTGGCTGGAGCGAGACCTGTAAGTTCATGGAAGAATTTTCTTTCTATAGTATTCACCCCCAATACTTTGGTAGCTCCATTTTCCAAAGAAGGCATCTCTTGAGTACTACTATAAACAAATCCAGTTTGGTAGGTTGCCGCCCCTCCTATATGAGCCACTTTTGCCTTGACAAGAGCAGAGGTGTTGGTAATATGGGTAGGTGCTTCTATCTCTACTCCCAAGGCAGGAACCTCCCGAGAGGTGTTGAACTTGAGTACTTCTCCCAAGGCTTTGCCCTTCTGAGTCACCACATAAGCACGTACATAGTAGGACGTATTGGCTACAAAAGTCTGTAATGATAGTGTGAAGGTATCATTTCTATAAGAAGGGGTTGTTTTGGATACTACTCCATCGGCAGCCGAAGGTTGTTGATTGACCGTAGAATAGTAGAAACCATATTCGGTTATAGGGTAACCGCCTGTATCGAGTATGGCCCCTTTGAAGGTGATCTGGTAGTCTTTCACTTCTGGTTCTAGCGTACTAATGATAGCTGCTGTGCCCTTGAGAGTGGTAAACGATTGTATTTCAGCCAAAGCGGTACCCTGTCCATTGGTTGCAAAGGCTTGGTAGTAGTAAGTGGTTTCGGGGATCAGGTGCTTGAGCTGTACTGTATAGCTCCCTGTCCCAAAGGACGGATCCGTAGCCACTCTGCGTTCTCTAATATTGGCTAAGGCTTCTTTGGAAGTAGCATAGTAAAAGCCTCTTTTGCTAACCATGCTGTTATAGTCCTGCACTAGTGTTATACTAAGTGTGGCAGCGCTTTTGGTAACCTCCATTTCCTTTTGGTCTTTGAAGGCAGGAGCAAATACTTGCTTGAAATTATACTTTTCCTTGCTGCAAGCCACACAGACCAGCAAACATAATAGATATCTTTTCATAATTGTTCAGTTCATTGTTAGTGATTAGTGGCTGACGAGAGACCACTGTTTAAGGTTTATTGTAATTCCAAAAGTATATTCAGGGGCGTATAGTCGTTCTGTAAAGGCAATATAGGACATACCTCCTACTATATTAATCAGCTTAGTAATCCGAAATGTAGCTCCCCAATAACCAGGGATATAGCTCTTCCGCTCCAAAGTCTGCTCATGGGCATACTCATTGACAAAAGGGTAATGATGCCAACCTATGCCTCCTCCTACATTGAGATAAGCCCAATGGGTTAGCCTCAAGGAAGCTCCCCCTACAAACTCGGTTTTGTTGGCTGGGAAATCTTCTCTGGCATATTGTTCCAATTTGGAAGCCCTTCTAAGGGAGGAGCGAAAATTAAGGAAAGCACCTATGCGCTTATCACTCCCTCCTAATTCCCCTCGGATACCAAAGGGTGCAATCGTACCCCCTTCATAACCTACCGAGAAGAACCGCCCCCAATAGGCTGCACGCTCCGCACGCCGAGCCGCTCTATCCTGCTGCACATCAATGTCCTCTTGCTGAGCAAGAACAGGTAGCGTACAGAGCAACAGTAAGGTAAAGATATGTGGTTTCATCATTTCACTGATTTTATATAATCACGACAAAAGTATAAAATTTTTTTTAAAGAAATCGTAGTTCCTTGGAAATTAACAATATAATATATGAGCAAATTAAAAAATTTGCCAATTGATAATTAATTCTTATCTTTGCCCTGAAAAATATCAAATCAAAAAATATGAGTTTCTTTAGACATCTTTTAAATCTGCATGACGGAGAGGAAAAAAAGGAAAAGGTAATAGAAGATATTATCAGTAATATTTCCTTTCGTGGAGCCAACTTATGGATTCTAGCTTGTGCCATTCTCATTGCCTCTATTGGACTGAATGTCAATTCTACGGCAGTAATTATCGGAGCTATGCTCATCTCTCCCCTTATGGGGCCTATTGTGGGTGCAGGATTTGCCTTAGCTACCTATGACTTCGATCTGTTTAAGAAGACCGGACGCAGCCTATTGATAGCGACTATCGTCAGCCTATTGGTATCCTTTATCTACTTCTATATCAGCCCGTTCAAGGACGCCCAATCAGAACTGCTGGCACGTACCTCCCCCACTATCTATGATGTACTGATTGCCTTCTTTGGTGGTGTGGTAGGAGCTATCTCCCTTACCCGTCAGGAGAAAGGAAACCCTATCCCAGGGGTGGCCATCGCCACCGCCCTTATGCCTCCCCTATGTACCGCAGGCTTCGGCTTGGCAACAGGTAATTTAAGCTACTTCTTAGGGGCTTTCTATCTTTATAGCATCAACTGTTTCTTTATAGGAATTGCTACTTTTTTGATTATCAAATACCTAAAATATACGCCTAAAAATACAGGCAACGAGAAACTGAACAAACGTCTGCGCTATGTGATCACCTCATTGGTTATACTCATTGTTACCCCTAGCCTTTACTTGGCATATACCCTCTTCCAAGAAAAGCGTTTTCACGAGAATGTAGCCCACTATATCACCACTGAGTTTGAAAACAATGGTTATACAATCATCTACAAACGTATCCGCTACAATACTTCTCCTAAAACAATTGAATTGGCTTTCTTAGACAAAAAATTCAGCGAAGAGGAGGAAAAGAGCCTACAAAACAACCTCAAAAACTTCAATATCTCCAATACAGAACTTATTATCCGCCAAAAAGAATCGGATATAAGTCAAGAAATACTCTCTGAAATCAACAAGAATAAAGCTTCACTCTCCAGCAAAGACGTAAAGATAAAGCAACTTACCGAGGAGTTAGAAAAGTACAAGATAGAGGATTCCGATTTTGCCAAGGAAGTGAAGATTCTGTTTCCTAATATCAAGGATTTCTCTTTTGGTCGCCTAAATAGCTTTGTTTCTGACAGCCTTTCCACCACTACGCTGATGCTCTATACCCCTGTAAGGGAACAAGTCAAAGGCAAAGAAGTGGATAAAGAGGTGGATATAGCACGTCTCCAGCAGTGGCTTTCCCAAAAGTTTGCTGACAAAAATATCAAGATTATAAAGGAATAGCTCCTTTCTACCTATAAAGCCTACTGTTGTAGCCATGCCTCATCGGTATGACCACGGCGGTAGGCTTTTCCATGCTCATCTATCACAGCATGCCACTCCTGACAAGTCTCTAAGGAAACATCAGCCACCAAAGGCATACACTCTGCTCGCAGTGCCTTGTAGGTAGTTGCGGTGGTAAGCCCTAAGCGCGTAAAGAGACGAAGGGCATATTGGTCAGCAATAAACACATTCCTACGAAAAATATATAACAACATCGCATCGGCAGTCTCCTCTCCTACCCCCTTGATAGAAAGGAGTTTCATACGAAGCTCATCAGTGGCAATAGCTGCAAATTTGTCCAAAGAAGCTCCATGGGATACATACCAAGCCATCAATGCCTTGATATAGCTACTCTTCTGTTTGTAGAAACCTGCAGGACGAATAAGGGTTTGTAATTCTTCCTCTCCCATGGCATGTAGTACTTCCACTGAGAGTTTGCCTTCAAGGTTTGCCAAAGCTCGCTCTACATTGAGTTGGGTGGTTTGCTGAATGAGAATCATAGAAACCCAATCAACCAACCGATTGGAGTGGTTCCACCAATTCTGCTTGCCATAGTGAGTAAGGAGTTTATTTAGAACTGCACGTTTAGCTTGCATTCACTTAGGATTTTATATCCGCTTGGGGATTGTATTTTTTAATAATATCCTGCAAATGAGGATACACCCTCCCAGTCATACTGGTCATAAACCATTTGGGATGTTTTATCAGAACCGTTCTATTGTCTCCTTTGGACGACCAAGAACGCATTTTTTCTACTCGCTTAGGGTCTATTTCTCTGATAGTGAAAAAAGTAAAAAAAATACAATTTGTCTTTACACAGTATAAAAAAGGGAAAGTATTTTCTTAGCCAAGATAAATTCTTCTGTACCTTGAACAGATACTCAAAATCCTTATCACTCATCTCCTCTAAAAGCAGATGTTGCGCTTTGGCATTTCTCTTCACTACAGAGCTTAGTAAGTAATAGCCCCAAAAGAGAAATATAAGAGGAGACAATGCCCAAGAAGCTACCTGCATAAGCATCCAACCTTTCAGAATATCTAAGGCAATAAGATAACCAAGAGGGATTATAAATACAAGAGCAAAGAAAATAGCAAGTCCATTACAGATATAGCGCTTGTATTTTTCTACTTTTTCCAAGTATTGCTTACGCTCCACTCTTATCGCATGATAAGGTATATAGCGGGCTACACGCTGTTCAAATTCATTCTTGTGAAAGGCTGCAAAGTAGAGCAATGCTCCCATTAGCGCATAGTGGAAAACGCTTATCAAAAAGAAAATATCTATATCCATGATATTTTAGCTATTAATATTTTTTGTATCTTTGCTAGACTTTAGTATCCTTACCTTGTATTAAGATAGTACATACTTTTTAATCTTCATATCCTATGAAATTTCTCCTATTCCTCATATCATTATTGCCTTTATCTGTCAAGGCACAGCTATTTGAACCCTTGGACAAATGGGGATCACGTGTCGCTTATACTCATACCAATGGCAACCATAATTTCATTTTTTGGGGTATTTCACTCAATAGTATTGACGTAGATCCCAGCGGTCTGGCGGCTATTGGAGCTAAGGTATATGCAGGCTCCCACATAGGAAAACCTGACCACTGGCAACTCCTGCCTGAAATAGGAGCCGATGCTTTCTTTATCTTACCCATAGGTGCTGGTGTCTCCGCAAATACAGAGGCCATAACACCCCGAATAGGTCTTTCATTGGTCAATGCCTTTGAATTTTACTGGGGATATTCCTTCCCCTTCAAGGAAGGAACTAGCTTCAAAGGAAGTACTTTTTCATTTATTATCAACATATACGAGTTCTAATAACAAAGGCATTTCACACATAGCTCTCTTATATTCTTGAGTGCTAAAGCTCCCTAAAGTAGTAGCATGGCTTATAGCAGTTTCAAGATGAGGTTTTAGTTGCTTGTAAATGGCAAATGATCTCTTACTTTCAGAAGCAAGTCAAAGTCTTCATCACTCATTTGTTCTAAAAGCATGTACTGGGCTTTTTTTATTGTACTTGAGTACATAGTTGACGAGATAATATACCACAATAACAAGTACAAAAGTAAGCCGTATAATCATCTTCATGTCATTAAAGATAGCTACATATATTTTGCACATTTCCTCAATATCTCCTTTAAACATTAATAAAATTAGAATAATCAGAGGAAGATAAAATATCACCAAAAGTATGCTACTATCATACTAAGGAATTGATAAGTTACTACATATTTAGAGTTCAGGGATTAATTCTTAGAATCTAAGAACTAACCCCTGACAAATTGATCATTAACTCACTACATTGATAATCCTATTAGGTACTACAATGATTTTTTTAGGAGCTTTGCCTTGTAGTTGTTCTGCCGTTTGAGGATCGGCAAGAATAGCTTGTTCTATTTCAGCAATTGGCATATTGGTAGGGAAAGCGCGTTTGAAGCGTACTTTGCCGTTGAACGATACAGGATATTCCTTGCTATCCTCTTGCAAATACTTTTCTTCGTGGATAGGATAGGCCGCATAAGTTATACTTTCAGCATTTCCAAGCCTTTTCCAGAGCTCTTCAGCAATATGGGGAGCAAAAGGTGCTACAAGGACTGCCAAAGGTTCCAAAATAGCCTTGTGGTGACACTTAAGCGAAGATAGCTCATTGACACATATCATAAATTGACTCACCGAGGTATTGAACGAGAAATTCTCAATATCTTCATTTACCTTTTTAATCGTTTTATGCAGTGCTTTAAGCATTTCAGCCGTTGGAGCCTCGTCAGTTACTTGCCAACCGTTATCTGAGAAATACAAGCGCCATAACTTGCGCAAGAAATTATAAACCCCCGAAATACCTGCTGTGTTCCAAGGTTTAGCTTGTTCCAAAGGACCTAAGAACATTTCGTAGAGGCGCAAGGTATCCGCTCCATATTGCTCACAAATATCATCAGGATTTACCACATTGTATTTAGATTTCGACATCTTTTCTACTTCACGTCCTGTAATATACTTGCCGTCTTCTTCTAAAATAAACTCAGCATCGGCAAATTCTTTGCGCCACGCCTTAAATCTCTCAATGTCTAACTCATCGGAAGTATCTTTTAAGAGAGAAACATCTACGTGAATAGGTTGGATAATAGTATTAATTATTTTTCCTGAGAGTTTTTTCATAAACTCCACCCATTGAGGATATTTAGGGAAAATCTTCTCTAATAAAACAATCGCCAACTTATCATCCTTGAATTTCTTTGAAACAAATATAGGAGGAAAGTTATTAGATGAAAGCTCTTTTACTTCAACTAAATTCACTTCATTACCTTGCTCATCTTTCACTTCCCATAACACTCGGTATGCAAAGGCACTCATTCCCAATATCATACCCTGATTAATCAGTTTTTTGAAAGGCTCTTCGGTAGGGGCAAAGCCTCTATCCTTAAGGAACTTATTCCAAAAGCGTGAGTACAAAAGGTGTCCTGTGGCATGTTCGCTACCACCTACATACAGATCTACATTTTGCCAATAGTTGGTTACGGTTTTAGTAGGAAAGTCCACACGTTCCTCTTTTTCCATCATATACTCCAACCAATACCATGAAGAGCCTGCCCAACCTGGCATGGTGTTAAGTTCCAATGGGAATACGGTTTGGTTATCAATAAGCTCATTGCTCACTACCTTATGATTGGTAGTATCCCATGCCCAAATAGTAGCATTGCCCAATGGCGGATTACCCTCTTCAGTAGGGAGGTATTTCTCTACTTCGGGTAAGAGGATGGGTAAGTAAGTTTCCTCAATCATCTGTGGCAACCCATTTTTGTAATAGACAGGGAAAGGTTCCCCCCAATAGCGCTGACGAGAGAATACCGCATCACGTAGGCGGTAATTCACTTTGGAATTGCCTACTCCCTTCGCCTCCAAAGCTGCCAATACTTTAGGGAAAGCCTCCTTAAAAGAAGTACAACCGTCTAAGAAGTCTGAGTTTTGGTAGATCATGCCTTCCTTATCGGTAAAGGCATTTTCTGAAATATCTTTGTCAAAGATGTTAATCACTTCGGGCATTCCCTTAGCACCCTTAAAGTGCTTGGCAAAGGCATAATCACGTTCGTCTCCCGCAGGTACTGCCATCACAGCTCCTGTTCCATAACTAGCCAATACATAGTCTCCTATCCAAATAGGGATTTGCTTGCCTGTGAGTGGGTGTAGAGCATACGCTCCTGTAAAAGCCCCTGATACGGTTTTAGTATCTGCCATACGGTCACGCTCGGAACGCTTGGCAGTAGCTGCCATATAGGCTTCTACCTCAGCGCGTTGCTCCTCAGTAGTGATAAGGGGTACTAAGGCGTGTTCAGGAGCTAAAGTAAGGTAAGTAACCCCAAAGAGGGTGTCAGGACGTGTAGTGAAGACGGTAATCCCCCGTTCCCCCGAAGGGGGACAAACTTGAACTCCCCTTGTCCCAATAGTCTCTGATGATTGTTCTGCTTTATTTAATTCTTTGATATTAGGTAACAAAGAGAGTTTTTCCTCTATTTGATTAACAACTTCGTCAAGATTTCCTAATACTTCCTCATTAGTAAAACGAATTACTTCAAAACCTAGATGATTTAATATCTTTGTTCTCTGCTCATCTAAACTTTGTTGTGTATCATCATTATGGTAACCTCCATCTACCTCAATAATTAATCGTTTTGGAAGACAAACAAAGTCAGCAATAAAATCACCAATGACATGCTGCCTTCTAAATTTATCTCCTATATTTTTAGCTCCAAGTACCTCCCAAAGAAGTTTTTCAGCATCAGTCATATTATTTCTCATTTCTTTTGCTTTTTCTATTAGTAAATGAGAATTATTCCCTCCTGTCATATATCCAAATTTCCCATCTGAAATAACTTCTGAAATAATATCTATAGGATTATCCACTTCCCTTGAGGTTTGTCCCCCTTCAAGAGAACAATCATTCACTCCACTTGAGGTTTGTCCCCCTTCGGGGGAACGGGGGATAACTGCAAAATCAATAGACGCTCCTATTGACTTTCCTATCCAATTGCGTTGGCTTTCCTTAATACTCTCACTCCAATCGATGGTATCTAAGCCCTGCAAAAGGCGTTCGGCATAGGCGGTAATGCGCATACTCCATTGGGTCATCTTCTTACGGATCACAGGGTGACCACCACGTTCGGATACACCGTTTACAATCTCATCATTAGCGAGTACAGTACCCAAGGCAGGACACCAGTTTACTTCTGTCTCTGCCAAGTAGGTAAGTCGGTACTTAAGTAAGATTCGCTGCTTGTCAGCCTCAGAAAAGGCTTTCCACTCTTCAGCAATGAAGGAGGGGGTATCATCATCACAGGCAGCATTTATCTTGGCATTGCCTTCTTTTTCAAAGAGAGCAATGAGTGTGTCAATAGGTTCTGCCTTATCAGTTTCGTTGTTATACCACGAATTGAAAAGTTGAATAAATATCCATTGGGTATGGCGGTAGTAGGCAGGGTCTGAAGTTTTGACCTCACGACTCCAATCAAAGGAAAAACCTATCTTGTCCAACTGCTCACGGTAGCGGGCGATATTCTGTGCCGTGGTAAGGGCAGGGTGTTGCCCTGTCTGGATAGCATACTGTTCAGCAGGCAAGCCGAAGCTGTCGTACCCTTGTGGGTGTAATACATTGAACCCCTTATGTCGCTTGTAGCGCGCCACAATATCGCTGGCTATATAGCCCAGTGGGTGCCCTACATGCAAGCCCGCTCCTGAGGGGTAAGGGAACATATCAAGCACATAGTACTTAGGTTTGTTATAGTCATTTACTGACTTATAGGTTTGGTGCTCAGCCCAATAAGCCTGCCAATAGGCTTCTATTTCTTTGTGATTATAGGTCATAGGTATTAATTTATTGATTTGTCAATTAGCAAATTTGCCAATTATTTTGCAAAGATAGAAATAATTTGTCAATCCGCCAATGAGATAATTAGCAAATTTATAGAAATAAGCATTTTTTCTTATTTCTAATTGCTTATTTTCACTCATCGGCAAATTAACCCATTATCTCATTGTCAAATTGTCTTTTTTTCGTAAATTTGTAGTCAAGAAACACAAAAAATCTAATGACTAAGAATCTTTCTTCCTCCCAGCGGCTTTCTATCAAGAACTGGGCGGATAGTGATCGCCCACGAGAGAAGATGATTGCTCAAGGAAAAACAGTACTTACCAATGCGGAACTACTGGCTATTCTTATTGGTTCGGGCAATGCTACCGAAAGTGCCGTGGCACTGAGCCAACGTATCTTGGCATCGGTTAATAATAGCCTTACCACACTAGGCAAACAAAGTCTTCAGCAACTGCTCTCCTTCAAGGGAATAGGCACCGCCAAGGCCATCACTATCCTAGCTGCTACCGAACTGGGGCGTAGGCGTAGCGCAGAAACGCCTGAGCCTCTGCCTAAGATTGAGAGTGCCGAGGATGTTTTTGCTCTCATGCAACCTCTTATCGGAGAACTCCCTCATGAGGAGTTTTGGGCATTATATCTCAGTAGTGCTGCCCGTGTGATCCATAAGGTGCGACTCTCGGTAGGAGGTATTACTCATACAGTAGTGGATATTCGCTTGCTCCTGAAAATAGCCTTAGAACAAGGAGCTGTCTCCCTAATACTATCTCATAACCATCCTTCGGGGAGTACTATCCCTAGCAAAGAGGACTTACAGCTTACTCAGCGAGTAAGAGAGGCGGGGCAGCTATTGGATATACGCCTCTTAGATCATGTGATCATCACCGAAAAACAGTATAAGAGCTTAGCGGAAGAGGGCTTATGCTAATCCATCAATCGCAATACCATAGCAACATTACTACCTCCAAAGCCTGAGGCAGTCTTCAATAGGTGCTTTACAGTAGCCTCTTGCGTATGGGTAATGATATTCAGCGGCTGAGAAACACCTAAGGTATCAAAGCCCTCACACCTAAGAAGTTTTCCTTCTTGGGCAAGTGCCAAACTTACTACCGTCTCCAAAAGTCCCGAAGCACCCAAAGTATGTCCAAAATACCCTTTGTAGCTATTGAGGGGTACCTCTTGTAACCCTGCTCGAGAAAAAGCAATAGCTTCCATCTCATCATTATAGAGAGTACCCGTACCATGAGCATTGATAAAATCTATCTGGGAAGGAGTAAGTCCAGCTTCTTCCAAGGCTTTGGTAATACTCAGGTAAAGCCCCTCTCCTGTACGAGAGGGTGCTGAGATATGGTTAGCATCATTGATACTGCTACTGCCTAAGATCTCGGCTTGTGCCAAAAAATCTTCTTGAGTAAGAAAAACCGCCGCTGTAGCCTCACCAAGAGTAATGCCATCGCGTGCTTTATCATAAGGACGACAGGGACGACTACTCATTGCCTGAAAGGATTGAAAGCCAGAGATAACAAACTCAGAAATTTCATCACCTGCCAAGACCAGAGCATTGTCATAAACATCACTTTGTAACAGTCGGTCAGCTACCGAAAGAGCTACCACTCCCGATACACAAGCATTGGACACTACAATAGGCTCGGTAGTAATACCCAAGAATTTGGCTATCTTCTTGGCTATGAGGGTGAGGTATGGCAGGCTACCCCCTGCTTGCAGTTGGGATATATTCCCTTTGGTAGTGGAGAGTACCAAGGCGGTACGCTCCCCTATCTGCATCATAGGCAAAAGGGGTACCACAGCCAAAAGAAGCATCTTCTCTAGCCATGTAAGTTCCATATTAGTACTTACAAAGGGAAAACACGCCTCCGCCTGCTCTGGAGATACTTTGCCCAAATATACATCGGATATATGTCCAAAATGGGAAAAGTATTGTATCCCTGTGTGCCCTTGCAATAGGGCATCTATGTGATCTTGTATGGTAACTCCTAAGGGAGTCACACAATTGTAGGAACGAATGTAAGACAACTTAAATAATGATTAATGATTAATATAGGCGAATGGCAATTCGCCCCTACTACTGACGTGATTTAATTTCAATAAATTCAATAGAGGTAAGCTCTATATTACGCTCACGGAAAGCATTATAGATATTCTTAATCAGGTCAGACTTGATAATATACATATTCTGTGGCTCAAAAGTAACCGCATTGATCTCATAGGTAGCATTCAGCTCATTGAGCGATATGTGGTATATATAAGGAGTAATCTTGTCTGTTACGCCCTTAGTGGCTTGAGCAGCGGCAATAAGGGTAGCATCTACATCCTCCAAGCGAGCATCATAGCGTACTTTCACTTGAGTGGTAACCACCAGACCAGTGGTACGGCCTATGGAAGAAAAATTCATAGTGGAACAGGAGAGTATCATGGAGTTAGGGACGGTAACCTCTTCGTTATTAATCGTCTTCAGGCGAGTAACTAAGCTATCCCTATGTATAACCATACCTATATAATCCCCTACCTTGATCCAATCATTCTCCCGAAAAGCACGCATATAGGTGATAAAAATCCCTGCCATTCCATTGGAAATAGTGGAGGACGAACCCAAGGAAATCAGTAGCCCCAAGAAAATAGATACTCCCTGAAAGGCCGAAGAACCTGACCCAGGTAAGTAAGGGAAAGACACAATAAAAATAAAACAGAGAAACAAGATTCTCAAAATATTATAAGTAGGCTTTGCCCACTCCTTATAGAAGCCTTTTATCTTAAGCGCTCCCCGCTCTATCTCATAGAGAAAATACCGCATAAGCTTCAGTACCATACGTGCAATAAGAGCAATTATTCCTATGATAACAAGGTTAGGCAAGTAATCCATTATGGCATTGCCTATCTGGCTAAGAGGATCTAAAATGAGTTTCAAAAGCTTCTCCGCCCACATTTGTGTAGAGGGGAAAAGTTTCAAAGCAAAAGGAATACTTACGAAAATGATGATAAAAAAGATAACCAACTTCAGTAGAAAAAGTGTTTTACCAAGGATATACTTCATATTATCCTTGTTAAGCATTTGGTAGTTCTTGATTTTTACCCCTTTTTTGAAGAAAGATTGCTTGAGAAGTTGCCGTTCCAGTTTTCTAAAAAGAAGATTCAGTAGGTAGAAGAGTGTAACAATAGCTACAACAAATAGAAATAATTCCCCTATGCGCAACACACGCTTTTGCATACTGTGTTCCTCTCTATACTGGGTTACCGCCCGCAAAATATCCCTTTGTAAGGATTCAGCCAATTCCTCTTGAGAGAGATGTGCCAGAATAGCATCTTCCTCACTTATGGCCTGTATCCATTCTCCTTGGTAGGTTATCATAAGGAGATCGTTTTGAGATTTTATCTTAAGGGAATCCTGTTTAAAAATAGGTAATTCTACTAATTTGCGTAACTTTTTGAGGGTATATTCAGTTCGTTCCAAGGGAGAATAAAGCCCCAAACTAGCATGAACTGTATAGAGGGTATCATTCTCGAAGACTAGTGGAGATCCATTGGCTTTGGAATAAATACGTTTGATCTCTTCTTGTCGCTGTGCTTTGTAGATTGAATCTTTCTCCGTCTCTACACGGCGTGTATCCAAAAGCAATAAGGATTGTAATTCCTCACTAAGCACATTCACTTTTAGGGAATCTTGACTGCGTTGTATTCTCAGTTCCCTTATTTGTTGCTGTAATACTTGTAATAAGCTATCCTGAGCTTGTCCAAAAGCTGCTGCAGAGAAGAGCCCTCCCAAGAGAAAAAATAAACGTAAGTTCATAGTTTATTTGGTTTGAAAGGCAAAAGTACGAAAATTAATAAAAAATGACAAGCAACAAATGACAAATTATTAAACGAACTCACTCCAATACAAATTTTTTCTAACTTAGGAAGGAGCAGATAGGGCATAAAAAAATTGCCCCAATAATGAGGCAATTCCTTTTTTAACCAATAAATTCCAATATTATGAAACAGTGCAAAGGTACGTTTTTATTTGCAATTCATATATTATTTAATATATATTTAACTTTTACTTACAAGTAGTTGCAAAATTGACCTTGGACTTTCCTTCATTGTCCACATCTGTTTTTATATTATTTGCCCTACCCTTAAGCTTAGTAACTTGTGAAAATTCTGCTTTTACACAAGTAAGTTTGGGATTACCTGTAATATTGATATTATCTATAAGTTTAGGTGCTCTAGAAATATCCAAAGTCATAAGTCTGTTATTACTCAAGTTGATTTCTGTCAAAAGAGGTGCATTGAGAACAGCTATTGCAATTTTATTACCTGAAAAATCCGCTTGTTTTAAGCTAGTCATTTTTGACAATACGTCAAGGTTGGTAATACTCTTACCTGTGGCTACAAGAGTTTCTATTTGTGCCAATTCCCTATCCTGCAAAGTTCCATCATTATTCTTGTCATATCCATTTTTAAGAAGGTATTCGCTTAAGGTCAGCTCAGTAGCATTATCATCACTGGAAGCATTATCCCTTATCTTATCATAGTCTTTATTTTTAACTGTATTGGCTATCTTAGATTTATCACAGCTAAGCAAACACATAAGGCTAAGACCTAGTAAAAAAACTCTTTTCATATTTTCTCTATTTTCTTGTTAGTAAATTCACGGGGCAAAGTAAATCATTTTTTTTGATAAAATAATAGGTTTTAACACTTATTATTTTGTTAAAGTAAAAAGAGCGAGGAGTAAAAAATAAACAGTGAATAAAGCGCTCTATTATTCACTTTCTACTTTAAAAATTTGTTGATAACTCTACAACAAAAAACAGTAAAAAAATAGTCTTTTCTGAAAAAGTTGATTATATGCAAAACGCAACCAGAAAAACAATTTTATTTCTTAGAACTTATCAACCATTACGTAGCTAAAAATGGGGATTATTTTTTCGTTTTTTTATTCCATTTCATTTTAATAACAAAGAAATAAGAATGGTGAATAACCCTAATTATTATTTATATATCAATCTATTAGCTTTCCCATTAATTGTTGATAAGCGTTGATAAACTCTTTTACAAATACAAGTCAATGTTTTTCGCTTATTTTTCTACCAAAATTCACCGCATATTATCATCATCATTTTTTTTATATAAAAAAGAATATTTATTTTTTATGTATGAGTTGAATGTTGAAAATTTAGCGATGCGTCAATTTTTCAAAGACAATTGGAGACAAGGTAGTATTTTTGCTTTCTAAAAGTAGAGTGGTATAGTTCCAATTATTACAGCACAAAGGTACAGAAAAACCAAAAAAGAATCAAACGAAAAAAAGATTTATCTTTTTCAAAAATGTGTTTGCTAATACATTATTAGTTAATTGGCAAATTAATTTGTAACTTTGCGCGCTGACTGATAATGATGTATGACAAACTCACAAATCAAACAAAAATGAGTAAGAAAAAAATCAAACAAAAAAAGAAAAAAAACAAAGACTTTAGTAGGGATATTTTAGTCATTCTACAAAAGAATAGTAGTAAGAGTTTCTCTTGGAAACAGATAGCTGAAAAACTAAAAGCTACCTCTACGGAGATGCGGAATGATATTATTGCTTCTTTGGCCAAATTGGTTAAACAATCTCATATCAATGAGACCAGTCAAGGTCACTTCCAAGCGCAGAGCGCTACCTATTATCATCAGGGCGTAGTGGATATGGCTTCCAATGGTAATGCTTATGTGGTATGTGAGGACTTGGATCAGGATGTGTTTGTACCTAACAATCTGCTTAACAAGGCCTTACATGGCGATGTAGTGGAGGTGTATGTATTTCCTCGCCGTCGTGAGAAGCTTGAAGGGGAGATTACTCAGATTATAGAGCGCAAGCGTACAACTTTTGTGGGGATAGTGCAGATGCAGAAGAATTTTGCTTTTGTGATACCTACTGACCGACGTATGTATACGGATATTTTTGTTCCTAAAGCTGATTGCAATGGTGCTGAAGATGGGGATAAGGTATTGGTACGTATTGCTCAATGGACATCTCGTGCTAATTCTCCCTATGGAGTAGTAGAGAAAGTTCTTGGTAAGCCTGGGGAACATCATACGGAGATGCATGCTATCTTGGCCGAATATGGATTACCTCATGAGTTTCCTGCAGAGGTAGAGGCGTATGCACAAGGATTGGATACAACGATTAAGCAGGAGGAAATAGCACGCCGTAGGGATATGCGAGGGGTGCTTACTTTTACTATTGATCCACGTGATGCTAAGGACTTTGACGACGCACTTTCTTTCCAAGTGCTTGAGAATGGGAATTTTGAGATAGGAGTTCATATAGCTGATGTCTCTCATTATGTACAACCCAATACGATTTTGGACGATGAGGCTTATCAGCGGGCTACTTCAGTATACTTAGTCGATAGAGTGGTGCCTATGCTTCCTGAAGTATTGTCCAACTTTGCTTGTTCGCTACGTCCTGAGGAGGAGAAATATACTTTTTCAGCCATCTTTGAACTTTCTCCTAAGGCGGAGATACTTCATACTTGGCTAGGTCGTACAGTAATCCGTTCCGATGCACGTTTTGCTTATGAGGAGGCACAGGCAGTGATTGAAGCTTTTAGTACAGCTTCTGAAGCTACTGATTTTACAATGCCAGAGGAAATCTCTATTCGCCCAGAGGGAAGCTATACAGTTTCTAAGGAAATTGTGGAGGCAATTCTTTCGCTGAATGCCTTGGCAGCAATTCTCCGTGACAGGCGAATGAGAGCAGGGGCTATTTCTTTTGATAAGTTGGAAGTAAAATTTGTACTGGACGAGAATAATAATCCGTTGGGTGTCTATACTAAGGAAAGCAAGGAAGCCAACAAACTCATTGAGGAGTTTATGCTGTTGGCTAACCGAAAAGTAGCTGAATATGCTTCTAAGTTGCACAAGACTTTTGTGTATCGTATTCACGATGTGCCTGATGACGAAAAATTGTTACAGATGCAGGGTGTTATCTCTCGCTTTGGTTACAAGCTCAATCTCAAGGACAAAAAGAACATTGCCCATTCTATTAATCACTTATTGGAAGAGGTACATGGTAAGAAAGAACAGAACTTGGTAGATACTTTGGCTATTCGCAGTATGAGCAAGGCCGCTTACTCCACACACAACATAGGACATTATGGTTTGGCTTTTGATGATTATACCCACTTCACTTCCCCTATTCGTCGTTATCCTGATGTGATGGTACATCGCTTGCTCCAACGTTACTTGGATACAGAGGCTTCAGCCAATGAAGCAGAATACGAAGAAAAATGTAAGCATTCTTCCCAAATGGAGAACTTGGCTACTTCGGCTGAGCGTGATTCTATCAAGTACATGCAGATTAAGTACATGGAAGAGCACAAGGATCAGGAGTTTTTAGGAGTGATTTCAGGGGTTACCGAATTTGGTATTTATGTAGAAATCATTGAAAACAAGTGTGAGGGTATGGTACGTGCTCGTGAAATGAAGGATGATTATTATGTATTTGACGAAAAGGCATACGCGCTTGTAGGTGAAGTAAGCAAGCAACGCTATACCTTGGGCGATGAGGTGATGATACGTGTCAAAAGTACTGACTTGGTCAAGCGCTATCTAGATTTTGAATTAGTGAACTAACTAAAAAAACTCCGAACGAAAAAGTTCGGAGTTTTTTATATAAGCTATTTTCTACTATTTATTTTTGTTTGGTATATACTTTATAGTTGTTTTCAGTGTCATAATTATGGTAGATGGTCAGTTGGGTATTGTTATTTTCAAGAGTAATTTTTTGATGCATCATATAGGTTTTTCCTTTTACTTCTATTTCTAAGTAGAGTTTGTTTTCCTCTTTTTTGTATTCATAAGTAGGATATACCTCTTTTTTACTTCTACATTCTAAATTATTATTGTAAGGGTTGAATTTTCCCTTTTCGTAACTTTCATTAATAGCTTCTTTCTCTTGGAAGACAAAAGTTTCATTGGCATCACAATCGCTATAGAGTTCTTTTATTTCACCATTTACTACTTTTTTAGTAATCTTCCAAGTACCTAAAAGTACCGATTTAGGTGTATCATTCTTTTCTTCTTTTTTGCAGTTACAATCATTATTTTTACTGCAAGATAATGCCAAGTAGGCGGCTGCAAAGAGTAAAATAATTTTTTTCATATTGCTAGTATTTTAAATTCGTGACAAAGGTAATAAAAATATTTGTTTTCCTACTATTTTTTATTAATTTTGTTGCTTATTATTAGCTATTTAATTTGTTCCACGTGGAACAATTAAGTGAGAAGTTAATAGTGAATAATGAAAAACTGATTGATACTATTTACCCCAATGCTCAGCTTTAAGTATTCACTATCTTTTTTTTCACTTTAAATTTTTAACTTATTATGGTTCCTCCTATAACTGATAACTTACTATTGGGCAGGCAGTTGCGTTGTCCTGAAGGAGCACTCGCTAAGGAAATGGGTGCTTATATCTTTGCCTCCAACCGAAATATGATAGAGCGTACTATAGACTGCTTACCTCTTTTGCAGACGAAGCAGCTATTAGAAATAGGCTTTGGCAATGGAGCACATCTCCCCTACCTCTTTGCTAAGGCTCCTTATATACACTATACAGGAGTGGAACGCTCCAAGCAAATGACTATGGATGCTACAGATCTTAATCATGAGCTTGTAGCACAAGGAAAGGCTGTTTTTTTGTATACTCCTACTGAAAGTCTACCTCCCCTACCCTATGAGAGTTTTGAGGTATGTTTTTCGGTTAATACGTACTATTTTATTACAGACCTTAAGGCTTATTTTCATGAAATCTATTCCCTACTTAGGCAGGGAGGTAGCTTTGTTTTGGGTGCTATAAGCAAAGAATTTGGTGAGCGTATGCCTTTTACCAAGGAGGTATTTACTTTCTATACTCCTGAGCAGCTTCGAGAACTGTTGCTTCTGGTAGGTTTTACAGCTTTTGACTTACAGACTTTTACGGAAGAGATTCCCACTAAGCATGGAACATTGCTCACACGACCTTTTGAAGTAATAACAGTGAGAAAATAAAGTTTTTGTTTTTCTTTTATAGTTTCTATTTTTTCAGTATATTTGCTTTTTCTTTTAGCAATGATAGAAACTATTTTTATAGCAATTTCCTTAGGGGTTATTTTAGCTTTCACTATAGGTCCTGTATTTTTTATTTTGATAGAAACGAGTATTACCAAGGGAATACGTTCAGCTTTAGCTTTTGATATAGGAGCTATTTCTGGAGATATATTTTTTATAGTTTTGGCTTATTGGGGCACAAGTAAGTTGTCTGCTTATATAGAGAACAACCCTAATTTGTTCCTATATGGAGGCTTACTCATCATAGTATATGGTTTGTTTTCTTTTTTCAAGGAACGCCGTGATTTTCGGTTAAATCCTCCACAGGCTCGGATAGTAGCTATTAAGGAGGGAAATTATTTTACTTTTTTCTACAAAGGTTTTTTTCTCAATGTGATTAATGTAGGAGTATTTTTCTATTGGTTGGCTACTATTGCTACCTTTTCTGCTCGCCCTGGTATGACTCCAACACGTGTATTATTTTTCTTAGCTACTATATTACTGACTTACCTCTTGACCGATATAGTAAAGATTCTTATAGCCAAGCGCTTACGTCATCGCCTCACCCCTACTAATATTCATAAGATAAAGCAAGGTATCAATATATTTTTGGTTATTTTTGGAGTGTTTTTGCTTCTCAATGGCTTCTTTCCAAACCTTATTATAAGTAGAAAATAAAAAGTAAAAGGTAAAACAGTATCCTTGTTTTACCTTTTACTTTTTGTCTTTTTATAAAAAAGTGTTCCACGTGGAACACTTTTTTAATCAAATAATAAATAAACTTAAACAACGAGTAAAGTAATAATTACTTTTTTTCATTGAGAGCTTTCACTATATCAGCAGTGATATCTTTGTCTGCTTTTCCATAGTGTACACTACCGCCGTCGTTAGCACCCAAAATGAAGTCATAATCATGTTGTTTGCCATAATCTTTGATGAAGTTTTTTACCTTTTTCAGTAGAGTATCCATCTTGGTACGGCTTTCTTCTTGGATAGCTTGTTCTTCTACCATGAGTTGTTGTTGTAGAAGTTGGCTTTCTTGTGCCAGTTGGCTGTATCTTTGTTGTGCTACTGCAGGGGCTAAGCTCTTAGCTTGTGCTTCGAAAGCCTGTGCTTTCACTTGGAAGGCTTGTGAGATACTATCACGCTTAAGCTGGTACTTGTTGATTTTTCCTTTGAGCAATTCTTCCAAATCCTTTTTCTCTTGATATTCATCTAAGAGCTTGCTGTTATCTACATAAGCGATTTTTTGACCTTGCTGACAAGCAGCTAGACTCAATACGAATGCGACACCTAAGATAACTTTATTCATAACTATATGGTTTTTTCTTTATTTTTCAAATACAGGCACAAATGTACGAAAGATAATGAAGATTCTATTCTTTTTTAACAAAATAAATAGGAAATGAATGGATATTTAACTTTTCACGAAGTTTGATAGAGCAAAAAACAATCTAAAGTTAAAAACTCAACTAACAAATACTTTGAAATTGGATATCTGAGTGAAGAATGAAAACTTGTAGATTAGGTATATAAGTTTTTACTTTTTTCTAGATTTACTCTGAAATTTTTGATTTCATAAATATATCAAATTTCTATTTTCTTTTTATTTTAATATAAATACTCATTAGGTAATAAAATCATTTAAATTTTACTATTTAAATTCATTTTTCTATTTAAGAACAAGAATTTGAAGTGAAAAATTGTAGTTAAACAGAAATAGTTTATAAAAATGAGTGTTAGTAGGGTTGTATTAGGATTTACTCTTCAAAAGGAGTAATCTTAATTATATTTTCTATTTGTATTTTAAGTATGAAAAGATAAAAGTGTTCCACGTGGAACACTTTTATCTTATGTTGAGTTATATACTTATTAGCTTTACTTTTTACCTTTTACTTTTTACTTTTAAAATGTATATGAGTGATGAGTATTCTCCTGTTCGTAGGGCAGAGAGATTAGAACGTAATCCATGATAAAATCCTTTGAGAAAATTCATTTTTCCTGATTTATATTTTTCAGATAATAGACTTACATAGAAAGCATCAAAAGGCATAGGTTTTACTCCTATAAGCTCAAATCCTTTTTCCTCGAAAAGCAAGCGAATGCTCTCTTGTGAGAAATGCCATAGGTGTCTGGGAACATCATAGGCAGCCCAGTAGGAACCATAATGTTGGGCATCTTTACTCCGATAGTTAGGTACTGCAATAATCAAAACTCCTTCATTTTCTAAGTGATTTTTCAGGAAAAGGATTTGTTCTTCTAACTGAGGGATATGTTCTAGAACATGCCAGAGAGTGATAGCATCATATTTTTCAGTAACTTTGTTTTGGTTTTCATATAGGAAAATACCCTTCTCCCCTGCCCTATCGCGAGCTTTTGCTTCGGGTTCTACTCCTGTAGCATACCAATCTTTTTTCTTTGCAGTACGTACAAAATCCCCCGTTCCTGCTCCTATATCAAGGAGTTTTCCTTGAGATACATACTGCTCCACAAGGTTCATTTTCTTACGTAGTGTATAGTGTTTTACCCATTGGTATAGTTTTTCAAAGAAACCTTTTCTCCCATCAGTATGGGAAATATAGGCTTCACTTTGGTAGTATCTACCTAAGTCTTCAGGGATAGGAGTGGTACGATATAGTTTGTAGTGAGTATCATATTCCAGTACGAACTCTTCCCCACTTACACTATGGTCAATTACTTTCATAAGAATTATAAGGTTATACAAATAAAGAGTTACACTTTTTGTTCAATTGTTCCACGTGAAACATTTTTTATGTTTCAATAATCATATTAGTGATTATTGATATATTCTGTAACAAGTAAAAAAGAATATATAATAGTTGTACTTACAAGTTTCATTATATTTTTATATCATTACTAATAAGCCTTCCCTACTTCATATTGTGAGAAGGAATATGAATTGGATATCTTTACACCAACTACAACGTATTTTTTTGATATAGTAAGTATTTTAATGAAAAAGAATAAAAAATCAGATTTCAGAAACCTATCAAATTTCTATTTTCTTTTTATTTTAATATAAATCCTTATTAGGTAATAAAATCGTTTAAAATTACTTATTTAAAATCGTTTTTTATTCTTTACTCTTAGTTTTTACTCAATTGTTCCACGTGAAACAGTTAAGTGAGTAATGAATAGTGATTAGTAAATAATGAAAGTACATGTTAGCTTTATTTTTTATTTTCACTGTTCATTCTTTGCTATATAAAATTCTTTGAGGTAGAAAGGTTCAAAATAGGCTATGTCTTCAAACTGTCTCTTTTCATATAAGCTCATGGCAAGCTTACCCATCTGCCCAGCAGATGGGTATTGGTCAGTTACAAATACAGCATTAGCGTGAGAGCAAATAGTGGCAAACTTACTGGCTCCATCTCCTAAAAAGAGTGTTTTCCCTTGATCAAGATAGGAAGTAAAGGATGTCTCTGTAAGAATCTCAGCATGGGCAGCTACCTCGGTGGTAAAATCGCTACGATAGATAGAGGTGAATACTTCCATTCTACGAGCGTCAATCATAGGAATAATATACTGAATATCAGTAAGATAATCGGATGCTCTCTCAGCTAAAATGCGTAAAGTAGGTACAGCTATCAGTGGTATATCCCAGCCATAACATAACCCTTTGGCTGTGGCAGTACCTATACGCAAACCCGTATAAGAACCAGGTCCCGCACTAATGGCTATAGCCTTGATAGCCTTAGGCTGGAGGTTGCTTTCCTTGAGTACTTGCTCTATGAAAACATGTAGGTTTTCCGAATGTGAAAATTGTTCTGTATGCACCTCTCGAATGCTTACCAATTGTAGACCTTCAAAGAGTGCTACCGAACAGTTCTTCCCAGAAGTTTCTATACATAACAGCATTATAGTTTTGAGTTTTAAGTTCTAAATTTTAAGTTGCTAATTATATGGTTATCTTAGCCAGTGCTTAGGTAGAGACGCAATTTATTGCGTCTTTATTATTTATTCTTCACTAGCATCATCCCGCAAAAGTACAAAAAAAACAGCAAGTAGGTTATACTTACTGTGATTTTTTATCTTTAGAATTGATTGTTCCACGTGAAACAATTAACGAATAGTGAAAAGCGACTAATGAAGTCAACGACTACTCTTTTTACTTTCCAAGAATGTCATCAAAGAACAATAACATGTGTTTGGTATAGTATTTTCCGTATTTGTTGAAGGTTTCTTGGGTTTCTTCATCGGGTTTCCAATCAAGGAAAGCATGGTCAGCACCCCCTACTTGTAAGTATTCTACCCTTTGTCCTGCTTTGATAAGGGCTTTAGCATAGTTCTCTACCTCTTCGTTTTTGATAAGTTTGTCCTCTGAACCGCGTAGTAAGAAATGAGGTACTGCCCTATCCTCTGGAATGTAGTTGATAGGAGCTACTTCACTTAGAAAAGGATAATCAGTAAAGCGCTGGCTAAGCATCTCAGCACTGAATACCCCATAACTAGGAGCTACTCCCTTGATACTTTGGGCAAGTTTTTGTTTGATTTCTTCTATACTTTTCCCTTTAGGCATATAGGTAGGAAGAAACTGGAATGTATTGTTTAACTTGTTAAAACCTTTATCCCCTATTCTGTCTATGAAATTAGCCACTGAGGTGCATAAGTGTCCTCCTGCACTATCTCCTGTAAGGAAAATGGAACTGCTATCTCCTCCGTATAAGGAGGCTTTTTCCATGATATGTACTACGGCTCCATATACATCTTCAATGATTTGGTGTAGTGCAGTAGGCTTTTTGTCTCCATCGAGCTTATCCATCCAGCGGTAATCTACATTGAAGACTACATAACGCCCACTGTTGGCCAACTCACGAGCAAAACCACGCATTACCTCTTCGCTGTTAGAACTCCAACCGCCCCCATGAATGATGATAATACACGGGAGTCTGTCCTTACCTTTGGGAGAATAAATATCATATTTCAGTGCCTTGACTCCTGGTTTAGCATAGACAATATCCTGTATTACTCTAAGATTCTCTTCGGCTTCTTTTCTGACAAATGAGTATCCTATGTTCATTTCCTTATCCACTTTTATGGTAAAAGAGGAATGCATAGTCTCATGATACTGTACATATCCGTCACGTATAGTAGCGTAGTAGCCTCCATCGGGTATATACCCCTCATTAGCAGTGGCTTTGACAGTCAGGATAGTTCCCTTTTTTACAATACCATCTTGAGGAAGTTTAGGAGTTACTGTATAGGAACCATTGCGTGCTTCATCAAGGGTTATTTTGAACTTCCTTTGTGCCTGTAACTCCGTACAGAAGAGCACCATTACGCTAAAAAATAAAATTTTCTTCATTGTTTTTGTAGTATTTATTTTTTCACTTTTTCGATCAGCCCACAAAGTTACAAAAAAAACAGCAAATATTAAGAATATCTGCTGTTAAAAATTATTCTTTTAGTAAAATGAATTCTTATAGATTAGTTTTTACTAACCATTTGTCATTAGTCACTAATCACTATTTAAGTACATCATCAAAGAAAGCAAGCATCTGATGGGTATAGTATTTACCATATTTTTCAAAAGTATCTTGGTTTTTTTGGTCAGGTTCCCAGTCAAGAAAAGCATGCATAGCACCCCCTACTTGTACATATTCCGCTTGAGCCAATCGACTCTCTGTGTATTGTTATAGAATAGTCTTGGGCTATGATAGAAATAGTTATCATAGAAAGCATAGAAATGGCTAAAATTTGCTTTAAAATTGCTTTTATGTATATTTGAGTATCTACTTATTGAATAGTTGTAATTTTGTATAGAAATTCTCTAATAGTAATTGGGATTATTTGAAAAGTGATTGTGGTTAGTTTTCAGTGTCTAACCACTAATAACTAACCACTAACTACTGTTTGCTAATTTCGTTTGTACTTAGCTGTACGGGCATCCTTGATAACGCCTTTCCAGTTGAGCCCAAAGCCAAAATCATATACATTGCCTTCGCTGTCCTTGTGGCACTCCATGTCAAAAGGTACATCCTCAAACTGTTGCTCTACCGTCTTCATGTTGGCAGGCATTTGAGTGGGGAGTAAGGCAGAAGGCTCTACCTTTCCAGAGAGAATTTCCAAAAGAGCTTGTTCGGAAGTACCGAAGTTAAGCAGAATACCATCTACCATAGGTTCAAATTCGTGGAATACCATAGGACGAGAAGCGGTGATGGATACGATTACTGGTTTGCCTTTCATCCTCTCCTTGGTTTCCAAGATGTTGTATAGGTCAGTGATATTGGAGGCATTGGCTGTCTTTCCCTTATAACTGCGATCGGTTATCTGTGGAGCAATCACCTTATCCCCTGCGGCTATACTATGCTCACGTGCATACTCAGCGGTGTAAGTGTTGTATTGTAGGGAGATAGGAATGTATCCATTCTCTCCTGCCTTGAAGAGTTCGTCGTTGTATCCTGGGTGGTTTTGAGTAGGGCTCTTAACAAATACAATAGCAAGGTCGGCTTTCTGAGAATCATCAGTTACGTTGAAGTACTTCTTCACATTCTCTATATTCACAGGGTAAGCTATGTTGCCTTCGGTATATACACCCCACCAGTTGCGTTGAGGTTCGTTATACACTTTAGGAATATAGACGGTTTTCTTCTTGTCAATAGGCAATACCTGTCCTCTGTTTTTGAGCATGATGATAGACTTTAGTTGAGCATCATAACCTGCTTTCATAAACTCAGGATTTCCTACAATCTTAGCACTTTCCTCAGGGTTGAGGTAAGGGTTTTCAAACAGACCTAAGCGGAAGATATTGCGCAATAGGCGTACAGCTGATTGTTCCAAACGCTTACGCATATAGTCCTCTCCGTGCTCTTTTACCCCTATCTTATAGGCTTCTACCACAGGAGCTACCATATTGTTTCCTCCAAATTGGTCTACGCCTGCTTCTAAGGCTTTGTAGTGGAGCTGAGGTAAGTCTAAGTCTTCTACCCCCCAAGGCTTACCAGCAAATCCTCCTGGGGTACCTGGTTCTTTGGCAATGATGAGCCAGTCGGTACATACCACCCCGTCAAAGCCATACTTGTTACGCAATAGGTCGGTTACTATGTATTTGCTAAAGCCATTACCTACATTCTCGTGGTTTTTGGTATCTTGGTTGTAGGAAATAGTATAGTAAGGCATCACTGCAGAGGCGGATTTGGTCTTTCCATGGAGCTTAAAGGCACCTTCGGTAAAAGGTTTTTGGTGCATCTCAAAGTTCTTACCTGGGTATACTGCATACTTACCATAGGCGAAGTGAGCATCACGACCGCCCTCGCCAGCACCCCCTCCTGGGAAGTGCTTGCTCATAGCATTGACACTCTCGTAGCCCCATCCGTCTTTGATTTCCGCCTTACCTGTGGAGGTTTGGAAACCATCTACATAGGCACGTGCCATGTCGGTAGTCAGCTCAGGAGACTCGCCAAAGGTGAAGACCATACGATTCCAGCGAGGTTCCGTACCCAAGTCTATCTGAGGGGAAAGGGCGGTAGTGATACCCATAGCACGGTATTCCTTGGCAGCTATTTCACCAAACTTCTGTACCACAGCAGGGTCAAAGGTGGCGGACATAGCCAATCCATCAGGCCAAAGAGAGATACTTCCTCCTGCTCCTGCATTGTATTCGGCGGTTACCAAGGTGGTATGACGTGGATCGGAGGAGATATTCACGGGAATTCCCAGAGGTAATTGCTCGCTGGTACGTTGTAGATTGTTGCTCCATATAGCAGCATCCTTAGGCGAGGAAACAGTGGTAATCAGTACATGGCGTACATGGTCACGATCCAAGAAAGTTTTCTGTTGGTCAGTAAGGTCGGAGGGCTTGGCTCCACTCTCAGCAAAAGGCTTACCTCCATAGCTACTCTTGCGATAGCCATCAGGAGGACCTGGTACGGCTTGGTGGTTACTATAAAGCATAAGCCCTGCTATTTCCTCTATGCTCATTTGCTTGGCAAGGTCTTTGGCACGCTCATCTACCGGTAGGCGCCAGTCCTCGTATTTGTCTAACTTGCCGTTTTTGTTCAGGTCTTTGAAGTGCTTACCTCCTATGGTAAGGATTTTGACACCTGAGGTAGTACTGTAACCCAAGGTAGCTCCTTTTTTGTTAGTTACATACTTGATATCAGCGTCTTGTGCAAGGGCACTCATTCCTACACAGAAGCCTAAGGCTAAAAGAATATTTCTTGCTTTCATAGGATGACTAAAACCTAAAATTCAATTGTAGTTCAAAGGTAAGTGGACGTATGTAAGAACCTGTAACTAAGCTACCTTCAGCATCTTGTATGTTATCATAAGGGATTTCTGAATTGGCAATACTGGTGGAGGCTCCTGTCTGGTTGAAGATATTCACCACATTGAAACCAAGGTTTAGGTGCTTATTGATCTCATACGAAGAGGAGAAGAAGGATTCCCAACGGGGTTCTACAAAGAACTGGTTGGTAGGGCTTACATATTGTTTGCTGAAATAGCGGAAGTTAAGTCCAAAACGGAACTTATTGATGCTATACGAAGGGTCTATTTCCATCAGTACCTTGGAGATACCTGTTACGATATTGTTGTTATAGCTGATAGCACGCCCGTTGAACGGATTCGTCCAGCCATAGTTGTTATACTCAGGGTTTTGCAAGGTAAGTAGGTAGTGCAATTGGAAATTATCAAAAGGCTTGAGTACCATATCGGTAGTCCAACCCACAGTCTTGATGTCGTAATGTACAGAAACCACTTCAGAACGGGGGCTATTGCGGTCGGAGATACTTAGGCGGGTTTGGTAATTGTTACGTGTAAGGGTAGATACTTGTGATACCAAGCTAAGCCATT
Organism: uncultured Capnocytophaga sp.; assembly: GCF_938029845.1. GTDB lineage: Bacteria > Bacteroidota > Bacteroidia > Flavobacteriales > Flavobacteriaceae > Capnocytophaga. The sequence continues at coordinate 23,518 of NZ_CALHGG010000175.1, read as the reverse complement.
TGTTGTTATAGTAGATACCTCCTGCTAAGAAAGGTGTTTTAGTCTTAGCAAAATCAGGTGTATAGGCACCTGAGTAGTTTTCCAATTGGCCGTGTTTTTCCTGATAAGTGAAGTTAGCCAATAGGCCAAACTCAGGGGTGAGTTTTACCACCGCGCGTAAGTCTCCGTTGAGGTGATACCAGTCGTGGTTAAAAGTAGTAAAAGGTTGGTTTAGCACTACATTTGCTCCGCGAGGTTGCAGGCTATAATCACCTTCGAGCTTGTGGTACTGGAAGTTAGCTCCATAAGAAAGGTCTAGCCAAGGGGTTGCATTCCAGCTGTCGGAGGCATAGGCGGTAATCTTAGTTTCATACCCATCGTGGTATTCTGCTCCCACATTGTAGTCAAAGAAAGGATCGGTAGTACCATTTCGGCGCAAGATACGAGGTTGCTTCTCTACAGAGTGGAAGAGGAAAGAACGGTCTTGGTGGTAGTTATCTTCCTTGTAGTACTGACCCAATACCCCAAAGCGCCACTGGTGGTTGTCCGTCTTTTTCTCTGCCCATAGGCGGGTCATCCAAGTAGTGGTAGGGGTTTTAGGAGAAAGTATAGCGAGCATACGCTGTACATAATCTCCTGTGTAAGGGGTGCCGTCAAGGTAGCTATAACTATCGCTGCCCCTTTTTACAGAGCCTGCTGGTAGTGGAATAAGGGCAGAAGATTCTGCATAACGAATGCGAGTGGAGTGCTTAAAGAACCAATCATTGCCTAAGTCATTCTTACCAAATAGGTCAAAGGTATGAGAGAAAGACCAAAGCGGGGAATCATTGCCTGTATAATTGGCGCGATAAGGCTCACCTGTAAGGACATTCTTGAGGACGATATACCCATCGCTGATCATATACGAGTCGGTACCAATGCCTATGCCATTGTGTTCGCTTACCTTACCGTCGGTATGATAAATAAAAGGGGCGTAATGATTTATCATTTTTGAACGAGCAAACTTATAACCAAAGTTAATATCGCTTTTCTCATCAAATTGGTAAGTCAGTACGCCTCTGAATATTTGAGTATCATCAATAAGTCGGGAGCCTTTGTGCTTGGCTTCTCCTGGGTCGCCAGTAACCAATGCTCCTATAGCATAGTGCCAATGGCTTTGTCCAAAGCGACCGTTAAGATTCACGTCGCCTAAGTAATAACCATGGTGGTTGCCCTTGAGCAGACCCTCTATCTGGGTCTTGTCACCCCCTGTCTTGGTATAACTATTAACCGCATAACCAAAGTCCCCAATGGTAAGGGTGGATTCGCCTACCGAGATAAGCCCACGCATATTTAAGCTCTGTGAGGGGCGCCAAGTACGGGAAGGCAACTCAGGCCAAAAATAATATACCACAGGGAGGTCATTCTCCAATACGGTAATCCCCCCTACAGAAGATGGTAGCCCTATATTTACTTCGCGAGGCCCTGAGTTGGAGGAGGCATTGAGCATCACATTACGGTTTTCCTCGGTATCAGGTGTCTTTTGTTTGGTAGATAAACTGTCTTTCTCTTGAGCCAACAGTGGAATCCCCATAAGGGCAGTGGCTAATAAAAAATAATTACGTTTCATACATTAAAATTTTTATATTTGACCTCAAAAGTACAACATTTTTTTGGAATGAAAGAAAAATATACAAAAAAAATTTGCATAAAAAGGAGTTATATGTATGAAATTAGTAACAAATGGTATTAAATAATGACTAATGGCAAATTCTATTGTGGTATATTAGTTGTTAGTTATTTGTCACTTGTCATTCGTCATTATTTCCCTATCTTTGCACTCAAAACAAATCATATTATGCAAACAAATCAAGCTACGTCCCACAATCTTACTAAGGCTTTTGGAAAGGGAGCTTTTATTGGGCTTATTGGGGCTTTTGTTAAGTGGGGTTGGGAAGTGCCCTTTCCTCCACGTAATCCTCATATAGGCTTTCCTTACGAGGGGATGACAGGTGCTGTGGTCAATAATGGTGTCTTGGAACGGGTTACTCCCCCACAAGTATTCTTGGAGCAATTGGGACTGCCCCACGACTGGACTTATACTTTCTCAGGAATGGAGTTGCCCTTGTCTATCTTTATCGTACATATCCTCTTCTCGGTAGTCTTTGGAGTAATCTATTGTGTAGGAAGTCTGTATCTGCCTATGATACGTATGTGGTATGGGGCGGTATTTGCTGTGGTCTCTAATGTTTTGGCACATGTAGTGGTTATGCCGCTTATAGGTCTAGTACCACCTCTATCTGAGATTCCCTTTGATGAGAACCTCTCCGAAATGCTTGGTCATATCTTCTGGGTATTTGTCATGGAAATGGTACTACGTGGAATGGAGAAAAGTGAAAGGTAAAAAGTAAAAGGTAAAAAGTAAAAAGTAATTAGCACATTGACACATCGACTCATTGACAAATTAGCAAATTGGCGAATCAGCAAATTAGCCTATTGGCTCCTTCTTCCGCTGCTCTTATGGGGTGGGTTTCATCTCTTTTTCTATATAGATACCCAAGAGGAAGAGCGACAGGTGGCCAAAAACAAAGACCGCATACGCCTCTCCCCTACCCAATTGGATTCCCTTCAGCAAGGGGATATCATCCTTAGGCGTGGATATGGCTTTTTTAGTGATATGATTTCTCAAAGGCTCAACAAAGGTAAGTTTGATGTTACTCATTCGGGGATTCTCTACCGTAGACAAGGTCAGTGGTGGGTGATACACTCCCTCTCCTCCGATGTGAGCGAAACGGACGGCATGCAGCAGCAACCTCTTGCTACTTTTCTTAATTACTCCATGCCAGAGAAGCTACTCGTGGTGCGTCCCCAAGGGCTGACTTCGGAACAAGGTCTCAAAGTAGTGGAGCGTGCCCTCTATTATCTACAAAAAGGGGTGCCCTTTGACCACCGAGGCGTGATAGATGACCCTTCCGAACTCTATTGTACGGAACTGATCTATCAGATATTGGAGAATGACCTCCATTACCTCACTTTCCCCCAAGACAAAGACCAACGAAAGGATGCTTTCTACTCCATGACCACTCTCTATAACCCTAAGTATTTTAGGATTGTGATAAACACCTATAAGGAAAGTAAAAAGTAAAGGGTAAAAAGTAAATATTACAACCTTTTACCCTTTACTTTTTACTTTTTACCTTACAGATAGTTCCAACCAGCGGTTGCCTTTTTCCTCCAAGAGGCTAAGAACGTCGCTAAGGGTTTGGGATTGTTCTTGTAGTTCTTCGTTGGAGAGAGTGGCTTCGGTAAAGAGCGCCTCAATCGCTTGTTTCTGCGCTTCCAACTGGGCAATTTCCTTTTCCAAACGCGCTAATTCGCGTTGCTCACTTTGAGAAAGAGGGCTATTGGCACCACGCCAAGAGTTCTTTTGGGTGGGGGCTTTTTCCTCAGTTTTGACGGTTTCCTTAGGGGTAGATTGCTCGTAAGCAAAATAGTCGGAGTAGTTGCCAGGGAAATCCTGTACCTCACCTTCGCCCTTGAACACAAAGAGGTGATCCACAATCTTGTCCATGAAATACCGGTCGTGGGAGACTATCACCAAGCACCCCTCATAGTCCAAAAGAAACTCCTCCAAGACATTGAGCGTAACGATGTCAAGGTCATTGGTTGGCTCGTCCAGAATGAGGAAGTTAGGGTTCTGAATTAGGACCGTACATAGGTAAAGGCGCTTGCGCTCTCCCCCACTGAGTTTTTCTACATAGTCATATTGTTTCTTACGGTCAAAGAGGAAACGCTCTAAGAGTTGGGCAGCTGAGAGGGTACGCCCCTTGAGTAGTGGAATATATTCGCCGTATTTCTTAATCACATCAATGACCTTTTCCTGAGGATTAATTTCGATACCCTGCTGGGTATAGTAGCCAAATTGTACCGTCTCCCCTATGATAATCTTCCCTGCATCGGGGGCAATTTTCCCTGTGAGTAGGTTTAGGAAGGTACTCTTGCCCGTACCATTCTTGCCCACTATACCTACCCGTTCGCCTCGCTTGAATACGTAGGACAAGCGGTCTAGAATCGTTTTTTCAGGAAACTTCTTCACCACATTGTGCAGTTCAATAATCTTGCTCCCTAGGCGTTGCATGGCGATTTCTAGCTCTACTACATGCTCGCGACGGCGCTTCTGGGCTTGCTCCTTGATGATGGCAAAGTCGTCAATACGCGATTTGCTCTTAGTGGTACGTGCTTTAGGCTGTCGGCGTATCCAATCTAATTCGCGTACATATAGGTTTTTTGCCTTTTCTTGGGAGGCTTGCTCTTGCTGTAAGCGTTGCTCCTTTTTCTCCAAAAAATAGCTATAATTTCCTTTGTAGCTATAAAGCGTACCCTCGTCCAATTCCACAATCTCATTGCAAACGCGCTCCAAGAAATAACGATCGTGGGTAACCATGAAGAGGGTCATTTTCTCCTTGGCAAAGAAATTCTCCAACCACTCAATCATTTCCAAGTCAAGGTGGTTGGTAGGCTCGTCAAGGAAGATAAGGTCGGGCTTACTAATGAGTACATTGGCTAGGGCGAGCCTTTTGCGTTGTCCTCCTGAGAGGTGCTTAATAGGCAAGTGCAGATCAGTGAGTTTCAGCTGAAAGAGGATTTGCTTGTATTGGGTCTCGAAGTCCCAAGCCTCATGCCGCTCCATAGCCTCAAAAGCCTTTTGGTAGGCTACTTCGTCTTCGGGGTGCTCTAGGGCATGTTCGTACTGCTGAATCACCTTCAGAATAGGGTTTTCCTCTTGGAAGATATAGTCTTCTATACTCAAATCCTCAGGTAGCGCCGGTTCTTGAGAGAGAAAGGCAATTTTCAGTCCCTTGCGAGAGACTACCTGCCCTGTATCGGGTGTGTCCTGCCCTATAAGGATTTTTAGCAGCGAACTCTTCCCTGCCCCATTCTTAGCGATAAGGGCTATTTTTTGGTCTTTGTTGATACCAAAAGACACATTTTCGAAGAGCACTCGCTCCCCATAGGCTTTGGATATGTTTTCTACAGATAGATAATTCAAATTGAGGGTATTTTAAGTGTTTGTTATTAGTCTTTGAGGAAGATTACTTCGTCTTTTACAGGGATATGTTGTTCTATAAAATAGGCTTTTAAGGCTTCATAATCCTTATATTCAATCCACAGATGTAGTATGCGACCTTTTTCTTTTGTGAATAAGTCTAAGAAGGGCTTACTCATTTTATATCTCTCCTCTGAGAGGTTGAAAAAATAAGCCATTTTGATAGCATCTTTCTCCAAAGAATATAAAATCTGTTCTTTATAATGTATTTTTAGCCTCTCCCCACGGATAACGAGGGTGTATAGGGTGTACTTGTACTCTTTAAAAATCATTATGAGTATATAAATGATTATCGAAGCGGTAGCTACTACCAAAAGAATACGTAACAGAAAACCTATTGGGTCAAGAGTGTCTGCTAGAAAGCTATGACTTACGCCACTAACAAAAAAAGTCGTTAGCATGAGTAGTAATATTCTGTTTCCCCATTCCATAGCAGTAAGGCTCCTTCCTTGTATAGTTAGGTGAGTCATAAGTTTCTAACTTTTTGAAAGAAGTTGCTTGGCGTGTTCCCTTGCCGATTCGGTAATATCCTTTCCTCCAAGCATCTGGGCGATTTCCTCTATGCGCTGCTCTGGGCTAAGCTCTTGGAACTGGGTAGTGGTACGTCCTGCGATGTCGGTTTTGTATATCTTGATATGTACATCACCTTTGCTAGCTACCTGTGGCAAGTGAGAGATAGCAAATACCTGTCGGCTTTGGCTCATCTGCTTCATGATCTCTCCCATTTTGTGCGCTATTTCTCCAGAAACTCCTGTGTCAATCTCATCAAAGATAATGGTAGGCAAGGCAATCTTGGTAGCCAGCAGGTGCTTGATTGCTAGCATAATACGAGAAAGTTCCCCTCCAGAGGCAGTTTTCTTAAGCAACCCAAAATTACCCCCTTTGTTGGCAGAAAAGAGGAAAGAGAGACTATCATTTCCTTTTGCCAGATACTGCTCGGTAGGCGTTAGGCTGATTTGGAATTGGGCATTGGGCATCCCCAAGTCCTTAAGAGAGGCCTGTAGGCTCTTGGTGAGTGCGGGGATTACCTTTTCACGCACCTTATGGAGCTTCTGAGCAAGAGCACTGAGGGCTTGGAAGGTTTTATCTACCTCTTTTTGGGCAATCTCGATATCCCCTTCTATATTTTCCATTTGGGCTACCTTCGCCTCCAAAGCTTCTTCAATAGCGATGAGTTCCAATACGGTGGAGACCTTGTGCTTCTTTTGTAAGTCGTAGAGCTTTTGGAGTTTCTTCTGTACGCGGGCGAGTTTCTTGGGGTCAAACTCCACATTCTCCGCCAAGTCATACACCTCACGAGAGAGGTCGTCCAGTTCTATATACACCGCATCAATACGTTCATAGAGTTCGTTATATTGGGGCGAATAGCTGCTTAGAGTGGAAAAGAGAGAGGAGAGATCACGCATTTGAGTTATGATGCCTTGTTCTTCTTCAGCAAGCAGATTGGCTCCCTCGGTAAGGTTGTCCCTAATGGTTTCGCTATTGGAGGCTTGCGTATAGAAGGCTTCTAGCTCTTCCTGCATACCTTCCTCCAAATCAATCTCTTGCAATTCGCCCAAGACAAAGGTGTTATAATCGTGTTCCTTCTGGGTATTCTCTTGGAAGTCCTTGAGTTCTTGGAGCTTTTTGCTTTGCTGTTTATATACTTTCAGAGCGGCTTGGTATTCCTGCAAGAGCGGTGTGTTCTCTGCTAAGGAATCTATGAGAAAGAATTGGAAATCTTCCTCGCTAAGCTGTTGGGTATCATGTTGGGAATGGATATCAATCAGTGCCTTAGCTAGCCCAGAGAGTACATCCAAGGTAACAGGGCTGTCATTGACAAAGGCGCGTGACTTACCCGAAGGAAGGATTTCCCTACGGATAATGGTTAGTGGTTCGTAGTCCAATTCCTCCTGCTTGAAGAAATCGGTCAAGGCATAGTTCTCTATGGCAAATTCTGCCTCCACTACGCACTTTTCTTCAGGGTTTCTCAGGGCACTGAGGTCAGCCCTACGGCCTAAGACCAAGGCAAGCGCATCCAAGAGAATAGACTTCCCTGAGCCTGTCTCTCCTGTGATAATAGTAAAACCCTTAGAGAAATGAATCTTGATATCCTCAATAAGGGCAAAGTTCTTGATAGCTAATGATTGTAACACGAATTCAATGATTAATGACAAGTGACTAGTGACAAGTGACTAATAATTGGTAGTTAGTCACTTGTCACTAGTCATTAATTAAGGTTTCCTATAAAAAATATCCCATAGCACTCTTGGTTTTCGCTAAGGTGCAAGAAGTCCTTGAGCTTAGGTGCGAAGGCAGGGGTACCCCAGTAGCAGCCCAGCTCGTAGGCGGTACATAGCAAATACATGTTCTGTACAGCCATAGCCACAGCGGCAACTTCCTCCCATTGGGGTACCTTACCGCTGAACTCTATTGAGATAGAGATGATGGTATCGGTCTTGGAGACCTTTTGGGCAAGAGTGTTGTAGGTATCTTCGGAAAACTTATCCGCAGTTGCATGTTCCTTATAGAGGCGTTGGAGTTCAGCTCCTAAGGCGGTTTTCTCGGCTCCTCGGAAAGCCTTTAGGCGCCAAGGCTTGGTTTTCTTATGGTTAGGAGCATAGGTAGCGATGTCTAGAATATCGTCTATCACCTCCTGAGGAATCGGCTCCCCAGTATACTCCGCAGGGAAAATACTCTTACGAGCTTTGATGATGTGCTTTACTAAGGTTGCAGTAGTATTCATGATAATAAGGTTTTTTAATGAAAAGCAAGGGCAAAGATACAAAAATTAATGATTAACGACCAATGATTAATAATTAAATTTTCAATTAAGAAACATAGAATCATAGTAGTATAGGGCTTTTTGAGAGTACTATTCCACCTATTACTTGAGGAGGTAACGTGCTCCTATACAATTATTTACAAAGATATGACGAATGATAAGAGGAGATAATAATCGTTCTAAAGTAATGATTGAACTTTAAATTCTGATTTTCAGTTATTTATCTTCTAATTTACATCTTTTTTATCCTTATTTATTTTAAATACAAATAAAAAACGTATCTTTGTGCCTTATAAGTATTAACATATTAATTTATTGAACCATAAAAAGACGTTTTATGAAAAAATTTCTTCAACAAACCTATCATCTATGGCTCTTTGCTATACTGATAACCTTGGTAGGATGCAAGAAAGATGAGCTTTCCCTTTATGGGGAGAGTTTTGAGCTGAACAATCCTGAACTTACCGCAGCACTCAAGGCAAAAGGATTCTCCTTTGAAGGGAATGCTATTGTAATTGATGATAAGTTGTGGAACCTCACTTCTCTTGACCTTTCAGGAGCAGGACTCAAGAGTGTAGCAGGAATTACTATCTTCAAGAACTTGCAGCAGGTAAATCTCTCCAATAATGCTTTAGGGAAGGCCTTTGACTTCTCTCTACTTCCAGAGGATATCCAGCAGGTAAATCTAAGTGGTAATCCAATCTATGAGTTCAAGAACTTGCGTCCTTTGCAAAAACTTATCCTTCCTATAACTGCCCAATATGATATGGAAAGCCTTCCTGCTTATGCCAAGGCTGCTAAGGCGGATATCCAAATAGCGAGTAAGGATGGCTCTCTAAAGAAATATACCACCCTACGCGAGGTGCCTGACCCTACCCTGCTTGAGCTGTTCAAGAGACTATTCCCCAGCCTCATAGTGGGAGATAAGATAGATATCAGTAAGCCCATGCGCACAGCTGAAATCTCTAATCCTATAGTCATAGGACAATATCACTATGACCCTACAGGCTTAGAGGTGGATAAAAGTAAGATAGAAAAGCTCGACGGATTAGAATACATCATCAACCATCCGCACTATGCAGGAAACATACAGATAGAGATGTCCGAAGAAAAAGAAAACACCTTACCTTATCTAAAAATAGGCAAATATACGGAATCAGTCTATTTCAAATGGGTGAATACACCTGTCTTAGACCTATCCCAAGCAGAAAATCTCAAAATTTTGGGACTTTCACATAATAAAGCTATCAAACAAATAGACCTTTCTCATAGTAAAGTATTCCTACAAAGGGGAGAGAAGAGTATTCTCTCAGGATTTGGAGGAGATGTACTTAGCTTGGGAGATTGCTCTGCCTTGGAGAAAATAACCTTACCAGAGCTAAGCAAGGCTAAAAATCCTATTGGAGTATATATGATTTCCTTGGTAGCACTTCCTAAGCTACAAGCTTTTGATATGAGTAAGCTACAGGTTATCAATACACTTACTTTGGGTGGCTTGCCTGTGACCAAGATTACTTATCCCTCCCAGTTGGCTTATTTTACACATAATGGAGAAAGAGATGACGATGCAGGAGAACTCAATTTCTCTATAACTCAACAGATCTATGAACTCCCTCAGACAAAAGCCTTTATCCAAAAATATAATGGGAAGATAACCCCTAATAATAATGACCTTTCCGACTATGGATTAGAGGACTACGACTGGGTACAAGCTCAAGAAGACCAAGATGAAAACTAACTTTCTAAAATACCTGACGATGAAAAAAATAATATCCCTCTTATGTATAGCTTCTTTTGTAATAGGAGCTTTCTCATGTAAAAAAGAAGAACAACACCAAGAAATTATTCGGGAAGATAATAGAACGGCTAAGGTAATTCAGCAGCTCAACAGTACAGTTATATTAGGTCAAGATGTGAAGATGGCTGGCGTGGATAAGAGCCGCCTCCCAGGAGGAGTACCTACCAAATTCCGATTCCGCTGGAAAGAAGCAGAAAAGAAAATGGAAATCCAAATCGTTAAGATACAGCCTGGTTCTATGCCTTTTGCTATTGGAATGACCGCCAATGCAACCCTAATGGAACTCTCCTCTTGGGAAAAGAACGAATATCCTGAAGCAGGCTGGATAAAACTCTTTGATGACAAAGGAGAGGTTACCCCCTACCTTAAGGATGATGATCCAGCTAAGCCTAAGCCAGATGGGGCAGTACTTTTGGTAGGATTCTACAATGTCAATACACAGCAGATAGAGTTGTCTATTAACTACAATATGATGAATGTAGTAGGCCATGTCTTCCGCCAAAAGATAGATGCGGCTCGTCTGAAAAATTTTGATGAGGAATACGACGCCTACGAAGAAGCTCTTGCCGAATGGAAGTTAGACCATGGTGACGAACAGCTACGCGGTAAGACTTACCAATATACCGTGGAGTTCCTCGGTGAAAGCAAAACCCTACCTGCCACTACCCTCTCCTACGAAGGGAAAACCGCTCAAGTGGATTTGCCTATCCATTTCCAATGGAAAGGAGGCACTGAATATACCAATGTTACCAAGCGTATGCAAATCACCTTACCTAAAACCTTGGTAGCGGCTTATAATGTACAGATTTCCTTTGATGCAACGGCTCGTTTTGCTTATCCCACCACCAAAACTGAACAGGAATTATACCAAAAAGCAGGAATAGAGGGAGAAACTTTTTCTCATTACGTCTTTACCAAATTTAAAGCAGTGAATGTAGCTACCACTATTTGGAATGCGGAAGGTACCCAACAGCTAAAGACCTCTAATAAGGGGGAGGTACGTATCATTACTCGCTTGAAAAAGGGCGGTGCTTCTATTCGCTTGGCTTATATTAACAAAGAACTGGGATTATATATCACCTCTCCTATCACTCCTTTGCAAGGAGGCTATGATTCTTTTTGGTAAAAATGAAATATACAACATTCTTATTTCTCTTTGCTATGTATTGGCAAAGTTATGGGCAACAAATACGGCTACGGGTGCTTGATGAAAGCACCCGAGAGCCTGTAGTGGCAGCAGTGGTAAGCTATACGGAACCTGCTTATAGTGATAAGTTACAACACAGTGTAGCCGATGACAAAGGGTTTGCTATCCTGAAAAAGCATAAGGAGGGTACATTGTACTACCAGGTGCAGTCATTGGGCTATAAGGAAAAGAAAGGAACGCTTTCTCAAGGGCAGGATGTAACTGTATACCTCTCTCAGGAGATGACAGCCCTCGCAGGTACTACCATTACGGCCAAGTCAGTCACTCCCCTACGCCCTATTAAGGAAACCCCTACGGTGGTTCAAGTGATCACAGGACAGGAACTCATAAAAGCAGGTTATAGTAATATACAGCAAGCTCTCATGCAGGAAACCCCTGGTATGAATATCCAGAAGGTAGGCTTTGGCAATGAGATAAGTATGCAGGGACTGGATGCACGCCATATTCTCTTTCTGATGGACGGTGAGCGTATGACAGGTGAAATGGCAGGGAATCTCGATTACGAACGCTTTAATCTACACGCCGTGGAACGTATAGAGGTGATGAAAGGTGCCTCCTCTACCCTCTATGGATCGCGGGCAGCAGGGGCAGTGATTAATATCATTACTAAGAAAACAGATAAGCCCCTAAGCATTACCGTAGGCTCTCGCCATGCCGAGATGAACGAGCGCAACTATCATAATCCACAGCCACGAGATTTCCTCTATATGTTTGAGAAAAATGCAGACAAACCCAACCTACAATCATGGGTATCTGCAGGGGCTAAAATAGGGAAATTCACCACTCAAACCGATGTGTGGTTCAGCAGTCAAGATGCTTATTATCTCTACCAGAGGGAACCCGATCGCAAGGTCTATACCCGTGAAGCCAATCCATTTTTGCCCAAAGATACCATAGTACAATCCACCTTCTCACGCCCACCAATGGGTATTGAGGGAGTGGAACACTTATCGGCTTCACAAAAGGTCTATTTTGAAACGAAGGATTTTAGCTTACAGCTCTATGGTACGGGCTTTCTGATGAATTCCTATGATATGGTACAAGACCTGTATTTCTCACAAACGAAAGACTTCACAGGAGGGCTGAAACTCTCCTACCAACTGAAAGACTACTTTACCCTGCAGGGTACCTTTCATACGGATTTTTATGAACGTTACAAGCGCCACGAACGTCGTGATGTGGATAAGAAAGTGTATGACTCTAGGATTATGCAACCTCGCCTGACGCTTACCTCGCGATACTTCAAGAAGCATGACCTTATTCTGGGGATTGACTATTTCCAAGACGACCTCACCAGTGACCGCTTTGCTGCCAATCGTATGCTTACGCGAGGATTGAAGGAATGGGAGTTCTTCTTCCAAGATAGCTATACAATCACCCCTAAATGGCAAGTAGAAGCAGGATTGCGTACCAATTATAGTCTGCAATTTGGACTAATGGCACTTCCTAAGGTAGCGGTGAAATTTTCTCCTACGGAAGCCCTTTCATATCGCCTGAATTACGCCAAGGGTTACCGCTCGCCATCTATCAAAGAGTTGTTTTTCAATTGGGATCACTTAGGGATGTTCCAGATCGTAGGTAATGAGATGTTACAACCTGAAAAAAACCATTACTTTTCAGTAGGGGCGGAGTATGCCGTACCTAACTTCTTTATATCAGCAAATGCCTTTGTCAATCAGTTTAAGGACAAGATAGAGGGGATCTGGAAGATTTACGAATTTCAGTATAACTTCCAGTATATGAACCTCTCCCAGCAACGATTATTGGGCTTTGACCTGCTCACTCGCTGGAAGATAGTACCTGCCCTCGCGCTGAACGCTTCCTATTCGTATGTGGATGTGAGCAAAACAGAGGGATTGCGCATTAACACTACCTCTCCTCATGCAGCCACAGCAGGGCTTGAATACAAGTGGTATCGTGAGAATTATGATCTGTCGGCAAACCTGACAATGAGTATGATGGGTAAGAAAACCTTCGATGTACAAGATCGTATCACGGTGAAAGAGGAAATACCTCTCATAGGAGGAGGTACCCGTGTGCGTCCTGTGAGTAAGGAAGCTTATTTTCGTTGTGAATTGCCTGCCTATGCATTATTTAACTTGAATGTGCAACAGCGATTTTTGAAACATTACAAGGTGAATATTGGGGCAAATAATATTTTCAATTACATACCTTCGACCTTGGGTTCTGGTGTGACTATGTTCAATATTCCTGCTACTGCTGGACGCAGATGGTTTGTGCAGGTAGAAATTGATTTTTAAATTAGTAAATCAAAAAAATCTTTATAAAAGATGATTCAAATAATCCATCAAACAAAAAAATGCTTGCTTGCACTGGCGCTCTTATCGCTAGGTGCTTGTAGCAAGTCTGACGATGGCGATACCCCGCCTGTCAATGAAGCCAAACCAGTGCAGAGTGAGACACTCCTCACAGCACTTAAAGCCAAAGGATTCTCCTTCGAAGGAAATCGCTTGGTAGTGGATGACAAGGTGAAGAATACCACTTCCCTTGACCTTTCAGGTAAAAACCTTACAGATGTTACGGGACTTGCTTCGTTCCCTAACTTGAAAGAGGTGAACCTTTCTAATAACAAGTTTGCAAATGTATTTGACTTTGCCCAGTTGCCCAAATCGGTAACTTCAGTAAATCTCTCTAAGAACACTATCTATGAGTTTGAGCACTTGGCACAGTTCAATTACGAGGAAGATGCTGCTGAGAAGATAACGCTTTTCCACTCTTTGGATCGTTTGATTCTTCCTCAAAGTGCGAAATACAATATGCTTAACATACCTGCTTTGGTGAAGTTGTTGCCGAATGCCGATGTGCAGATAGAGAATGCCACAGGGAAGGTAGAGAAATATACTACCTTGCGCTCCGTGCCCGATGCTATCTTTAGAAAGATACTCAAGCGCCAATATCCTACGGTGTTTGAAGGGGATAAGATAGATATCAGCAAGCAGATGACTATGGAGAGTGCCTCTTTGGCAGTGATTATCAGTCAGGGGGCTCGCAATCCTTCTGAGCCATATGTAGATGAGCGTTATGATGTAGTAAGCATTGAGGGGGTAGAGTATATCATTAATCACCCACAATTTGCCGGTAATATAATCTTGGAGATGAGTGAAGAGAAGCGTTATACCTTACCTTACTTTAGGATAGCTAAGAAGACAGAATTACTTTCTTTACACTATGTAAATACAGGATATATCAATTCCTCTGAGGCACAAATCTTGTCGGATATTACTATTCTCTACGATAACACTATCAAGAGTCTTGATCTTTCGGCTTCTAAACAGATGTGCCAGATACTCAGAAGCAGACAGAGTCCATTCTGGAGTGCAGATAGGTTGGAGCTTATAGGGTTGCCTAAGTTAGAGAGCTTGCAACTACCTAACTTTTCTCAGTCTAAAAACCCTCTTACTTTCTTCATTTTCCATTTAGAGTCCTTACCTAAGCTAAAGGCTACCTTAGACCTTAGTGAGATGACAGCAGGAAATGTTTTAGCTTTTGGCAAAGTGCCAGGGGTAAAGGTTATCTTCCCTAAAAAGATACTTTATGGCTTTGACATTCTGGGAGAAGCGGTGAAAGAAGGTCATAGCCTATGGAAAGAGTTGAAGCGAGATTTCTTTGGCGATCCTGATAAATGGGATGCTTCAGCGGGGGCTTTTATTCTTTCGGTAACACCAGACTTCTACAAGCGTCATCCCGATATCAAAGATTTTGTGAACAACCGCAAGCGTGTAGAGCGCATTCTCTCTTTCAGTCTTTTCCAGGACGATACGCTTGACTTTGTAGAAATTAAAAGAGGGGTACTCCAAGAACCTACTAATAATAACTAAAGATTTGTATCCATGAAAAAGTTTATATACACCAGTGTGCTCGCCGTACTTACTTTAATGACGGCTTGCCAAAAAGAAGAACAAAATAGCCCTATATCAGAGAACTCTGACAAAATAGCCCAACTCAAGAAAGACCTTTCAGGGTATGCCATCTTGGGGCAACACGTAAAGCTGGCAGGAGTGGACAAAACACTGCTCAAAAGCGGTTGTCCTACGCAGTTCACTTTCAAATGGGACGAGGCTACCCAGAAAATGGGAATACTTATCTCCAAAACACAACCAGGAAATATGCCTTTTCCTATTTCGGTAGTGATGCGTGCTAACGTAATGGAACTTAACTCTTGGGACAAAGACCTTTACAAAGGAAATTGGGTAAAACTCTATGATGACAACGCCGTAACTACTACCTACGAAGACGAAGTAAACTACAAGGGCGACAAGCCTGTACGCGGAGGTAACAGTATGGTAAAAGCCTATTACAACCTCGACACCCACGAGATAGAGATGAACTTGAACTATAACATTATGAATGTTACCGGCTATGTATTCAAGCAAAAGGTAGTGGGTAATCGTACCGAAGCTGAGTTCGAGGAAGCACTCTTTACTTATGAAGAAGCCTTAGCTGAAGAGAAACTCAAGCAAAACCTACAAGTATTTAAAGTTAATCCACAAGATGCCATCGATAGCTTGGGTACCCAAAAGACTTTCAATGCTACCGTAACCTATGAAAAGAAGGCTACTAAAGCACAATTGCCCCTTAGCTTCTCTTGGAACGGAAAAGAAGGTCGTGACCCTGCAGGACGCCTTACCGTTACCTTAGCTAAAACTCAAGTAGGCAACCAGCAAATAGAGCTGAAGGCAGTAGGACGTTTTCATGATATCATCACCAAGCGTGAGTTTGCTAAGTATGATAATATTGTCACTGGCGGTACTTGCAAGCTCAAAGCGGTAGAGGTAACTTCTACTATATATAGTGCGGATGGAAAAACGAAGTTAAAAACTTCTACTAAAGGGGTGTTGCGTATGTATATCAATGCAAGAAAGAATAACGCAATCCTTGCTTTCCTAGACCCTGAGACAGGGTTGCTGATAGCTGCTTCTTTTGGATATGAACATTAGTCATTAGGGGTTAGTCGTTAGGGATGAGTCTTTTAGTCGTTAGTAAGCGACTGGCTAAGGACTCATCTCTAACGGCTAATTTCTTTTTAAGACAAACAACAATATCATGAGAAATATAAAGAAATATTTATATACTACCCTGATAGCCTTCTTGTGTATAGCTTGTGTGAAGTATGAGGCGCTCCCCTTTACGGGGAAGGTGCTTCCACGTCGCTCTGGGTATGTCAATGAGGTAACTAACGACTGGATATACTACAACCTACGTACAGGAGAAATATTCAATGCTTATCAGGTAAATAGTGATATCAGAGAGGGAGAGCAAAAAACACGGACAGACTGGGATTTGGCTTTCTGTGGGAACAAGCTGCGTACCAACAGTGGTACTAGTGGCAATGGGCGAGGTGGAGTAGCCGATATGGGATTCCAAGGCTATGACCGATGGACTAAGAAGTCACAAATACCCCACAATGTAGAATGGGTGACGGATATGGATAATATATCCATTACGATGTCACAACGTGAATGGGTGAGCTATACCGTAGCTAATAACATCACAGGAATACCTTGGTTTGACCCCAATAAAGGACCTCAGCAAACAAAGACCAGTGCGAGTCCGCTTTTGAATAAGGCGTTGGTATTTTCAGGACCTCCACCCTCATACCTTCCTTCATTTCACACCTATGTCATTCGCACTGCCGATGGGGCTCATTATTTCAAGCTGCAAATTGTCAGTTGGTATGACGAAAGTATTGAGATAGGCGAAACGGGAGGGCGTATTAGCTTCTATTGTGATGAGTTAAAGTAAAATCCTACATTTTTCCCAAGCACTGCTAAAATAACTAAAAACTAAAAACTAAAAACTCAAAACTTTTCACTTTTCATTTAAAATGTTGTACCTTTGCACTTGTCTTAGTTGTTAGACATTGATAATTAACAATTAACCATTAACAATTAGAAAAGATGTTATCATACAAAAGAAGCAGTGCGCTCTTTCAAGCAGCGCAACAGGTACTTCCTGGAGGGGTGAACTCTCCCGTACGTGCCTTTAATTCCGTAGGGGGAAATCCTATTTTTGTGGAATATGCCAAAGGGGCTTATCTGTACGATGCTGATGGGAACAAGCTCATTGACTATATTGCTTCATGGGGACCGCTGCTCTTCGGTCATGCCTATGCCCCTGTGATAGAGGCGGTTACCGAGCGAGCCAAAAAAGGTACTTCCTTCGGGATGCCTACCGAGATAGAGACGCTGATTGCAGAAAAAGCGCTCTCCATGGTGCCTCATGTGGAGAAAATCCGCTTTGTCAATAGTGGTACAGAGGCCTGTATGAGTGCTATTCGCTTAGCACGTGGCTATACCCAAAGGGAAAAAATTATCAAGTTTGCAGGTTGCTACCATGGGCATTCGGATTCTTTCCTTATTGCCGCAGGTAGCGGCGCCACTACTTTCGGGGTGCCTAATAGCCCTGGGGTTACTCAAGGTACTGCCAAGGACACCCTATTGGCAACCTATAACGATATTGATTCAGTAAAGGCGCTTTTCGCGGCGCACCCCAAGCAGATTGCGGCTATTATTGTAGAGCCTATTGCGGGAAATATGGGCTGTGTATTGCCTAAAAAAGGTTTCTTGGAAGCACTTCGTGCGCTTTGTGATGAACAAGGTACGCTCCTTATCTTGGATGAGGTGATGACAGGCTTCCGCTTGGCAAAAGGAGGCGCTCAAGAGGCTTTGAATATCAAGGCAGACTTAGTAACTTTTGGTAAGGTAATCGGAGGCGGACTCCCTGTGGCTGCTTTTGCTGCTCGAGCTGAGATTATGGATCACTTAGCCCCTACAGGAGCCGTATATCAGGCAGGTACCCTCAGTGGTAACCCACTGGCGATGAGCGCAGGATTGGCGATGCTTACCGAAATAGAAAAGCACCCAGAGGTATTTGAGAGCTTAGCGAAGAAAACGGCTTACCTACACGCAGGCCTTGAGAAGGTATTTGCTGAGGCAGATATTCCTGTACAGATCAATCGCTTTGGTTCTATGTGCTCTGTGTTCTTCACTCAAGAACCTGTAACCAACTTTATCAGCGCACAGCGTGCCGATCACGGACGTTTTAAGAAGTATTTCCATGCGCTACTCTCACGTGGTATCTACTTGCCACCAAGCGGCTATGAAAGCTACTTCCTCAACGATGCCCTTTCCTATGCCGATTTGGATACGACTATCGCTGCCCTCAAAGATGCAGTGGAGAAAGGAGAAATCTAAATTAGGAATTCAAATAGGATAATAACAGAGAAAACCTTATATTGTCTAATTCATTAAAACGCAACAAATTGCGTCCCTACAAAAGACCATGCTAAGCAAGGAATTGTCTTAGCCAACGCTTCTGTAGAGACGCAATTTATTGCGTCTTATAGTCATCTAAATTTATTGCCTCTTATAATTATCTATTAGTCGCAATATACTGCCCTCTGTCTACTGTCTTCTGTCCTCTGCCCACTGCCCTCTGTCTACTGTCTTCTGCCCACTGTCTTCTGTCCACTGTCCTCTGCCCACTGCCCTCTGTCTACTGTCTTCTGTCCACTGCCCGCTGTTCACTGCCTTCTGCCCGCTGTTAAACACTTAACATATTTTTTTATTGTATAAATTCTTACTTCTCGCAAGCCTTTTCCTTGACTTTGCCCTTTGTGATATCGTAACTTTGCCCCAGTTAAGTGAAGAGTGAAAAGTGAATAATGAATAGAGTTACTTAGCCATTCGTTTTTCACTTTTAATTTTTCACTATTCACTATTCAGGTGTCAGTTATAGAGTACAAAAGTCATCAGCCATTAGTTGCAATAGACTGAGAACTGACTTCTGACTACTGAAAACTTTTAAATTATGGAGGAGGCATTAGAAATACTTTGGACATACGCACGTCGTCAGCCGATAGAGAGCAATGGAAAGACCGTAGTGGCTTCCATTAGCCAAAGCATCGCGGCTATTCGTATCATCATGCGCTTAGAAAGATGGCTGCAGAAGAGTAAAGAGCGAAAAGTAAAGCCAAGCGAAAACTTGGAGCTTGGGTATGTGGGTCGAAAGCTACCTTGTATGGAGTATGCTCGTCCAACGCCTGCTCATAGCGACAAAGTATGTGAGAACAAAGTATGTGAACCATTCAGCCAACATGCTGGTGCGAGCTTGCAGCTCGTACCTACAAGCGATAGAGCTTGTAGCTCCTCCCGCTGGTGTGGGCTTATAACTCGTACTCCTCATAAGTTGGCAACTCCTACCTATACCCCTGAACCTTTATCCCTCCCCTATCATGAGGTACTCGCCCATTTTGCTTCCAGCAAAGCGATTAAGTCCCGTAAGCCTTATCGCATAAGCCTAAGAGTGCAGGTGGCAGATCTAAGTATACAAACCACTTGCAAACAAAAAAAGCAGCGCCGTAACGCTGCTTGTAAGGCTAAGGAACGCAAAAGCGCATATAACCCTAAAAACTTCATAGTGGCAGCCCCTATGTACGATAGAAACCGTATAAGACCGCCATGTTATTTGCTTTAAAATTTCGGAGCAAAAGGTCTATCAGTGGAGAATATTTGTATACCCTTTTGTGCCCATTCCTTGTAGAGATGGTCACCACGAGCTTCAGCACGCTTGTCTAAGTTACCAAGAGTACCAAGGATAGAAGGGATTCTCAGTTCATTGAGCTTTTTGTAGAGGCTATCATCTGCCAAGTGTACCCCCGTGAAGGCAACAAGTTTCTCGCGTTCAATACCTGTTTCCAAAATACGGTCAAGTTCGCTCTGATTGCGTATGGTTACCGAAATAAGCATCTCGGGGGCTACACGATAGAGCGCCTTGGCTTGTTCTACATTGTAGCTGATAAGCACCACTTGGGCTTGCATCTGCTCGGCACGTACCAGTTCGGCTACCTTGCTGTAGGAGATTCCTTTTTTGAAATCCAACATCAAGTAAGCGCCATGTTGCTTACACCAAGCCAATACATCCTTGAGCAGAGGTATTTGGAAGTCGGTTTCTTTGCCAAAATCATCTTTGAGGCGTTCCTTGAGCAGTGCCTCAGTGCTCATCTGCGAAACAACTCCTTGTCCAGTGGCGGTACGACCGAGTTTGTCGTCATGCATGAGCATAAGGTCACCATCAGTACTTTCGAAGATGTCTATCTCAAAGCTGTGGATACCCTTTTTGGAAAGGTACTGAATCGTTTGCAAGCAGTTCTCTGGATAGCCTGCGATGCCCTTGCCTGCACGGTGAGCAGAAACAATGGGTTTTTCAGCGAAATAAATCTGATTGGTAATTACATCCTTCTGAGGGGTAATTTGTCCTGTAGAGGAGTTCTTACAAGCTACTACTCCCAAGAGTAATAGAAGTGATAATAAGAAAGTCTTTTTCATGGTTTTTTTAATTAAAAAAAGGATACAGAACTTTCTGTTAGAAGTCCTATATCCTTACAAATATTTATAAACTATTATGCACTAAGTAGGTGTTGGGTAAAGCCCGATTTGGTGAGTTTATCCTCAGCATAAGCACGGGTAACTACCAAGCTCTTTTCCCCTGTACCAGGTAGGGAGAACATCGCATCGGTGAGGATACTCTCACAGAGCGAACGCAATCCACGCGCACCAAGCTTGTATTCTAAGGCTTTTTCTACTATGAAATTTAGCGCATCTTCCTCGAAGGAGAGTGTGATATCATCCATAGCAAAAAGTTTGATATATTGCTTTATAATCGCGTTCTTAGGTTCGGTGAGTATCATGCGGAGGGTTTCCTCATCCAGTGGGTTCATATAGGTAAGCACTGGAAGTCGGCCGATGATCTCAGGGATAAGTCCATAATCCTTTAGGTCTTTGTGAGTAACATATTGGAGTAGGTTCTTATCATCTACACGAGTCTCCTTGGAGGTATTGTAGCCTACAGCTTGGCGATTCATACGCTTAGCGATAATCTGCTCTATACCATCGAAGGCACCTCCTGCGATAAAGAGGATATGCTCTGTATTGACTTCGATGTATTTTTGGTCAGGGTGCTTGCGCCCTCCTTTGGGTGGTACATTCACTATGGAACCTTCCAAGAGTTTTAGCAGCGCATGTTGTACCCCTTCGCCAGAGACGTCTCGGGTGATAGAAGGGTTATCTCCCTTGCGGGCAATCTTGTCTATCTCATCTATGAAGACAATACCGCGCTCGGCTCTATCCACATCGTAGTCAGCCGCTTGCAAAAGGCGGGTAAGGATACTTTCCACATCCTCCCCTACATAACCTGCTTCGGTAAAGACAGTGGCATCTACTATCGCCAAAGGTACATTGAGCATCTGGGCAATGGTACGAGCCATAAGGGTCTTACCTGTCCCTGTCTGCCCTACCATCACGATATTACTCTTTTGGATTTCTACCTCATGCTCATCACGATCTTGCAAAAGGCGTTTGTAGTGGTTGTATACCGCCACAGAAAGCACTTTCTTGGTAGCTTCTTGACCAATGACATATTCATCAAGGAAGCCCTTTATTTCAGTAGGTTTTTTCAGCAAGAGATCTTTGTTTAGCGCCATGATCGCTTTTTTCTTGTTGTTCTCTATCTCGGAACGCCAGATACTTGCGGCCTGCTCTATACAAAAATTACAGATATATACATTACTCTCTACTCCGCTAGAAACCAAGAAAACGTCTTTTCCTGAGTGCCTACCACAGAAGGAGCATACTTCAGTTGTTGTACTCATAACATTCGAATTTTAAGGGGTTATTTTTGACGATTTAGCACCTCGTCTATCATACCGAAGTCTTTAGCTTCGCTAGCAATCATCCA
The DNA here is from genome assembly GCF_938029845.1 of uncultured Capnocytophaga sp. Classification (GTDB taxonomy): domain Bacteria; phylum Bacteroidota; class Bacteroidia; order Flavobacteriales; family Flavobacteriaceae; genus Capnocytophaga. The sequence goes on along the minus strand of NZ_CALHGG010000175.1, from coordinate 1,929 downwards.
GTAGTCGCGATCTCCTGTACGGATTACCTCTTCAGTGGATTTGCCTGTGTGTTTTGCAATGATAAGGGCTAATTCCTCTTTTATCTTTAGGATTTCACGAGCAGTGATTTCTATATCGCTGGCTTGTCCTTGGGCACCTCCCAGTGGTTGGTGAATCATCACTCGGGAGTGTGGTAAGGCGGAGCGCTTTCCTTGTGCTCCAGCACAGAGCAATACAGCAGCCATGGAAGCAGCCATACCTGTACAGATAGTGGCTACATCGGGCTTGATGAACTGCATGGTGTCATAGATTCCCAAACCTGAATACACCTCACCCCCTGGGGAGTTGATGTATATTTGGATATCTTTGTTCGCATCTACACTCTCAAGGAAGAGTAATTGAGCTTGTATGATATTGGCTACATGCGAATTAACTTCTGTCCCTAGGAAGATGATTCTATCCATCATAAGGCGGGAGAACACGTCCATCTGAGCTACATTCAGTTGGCGTTCTTCCACAATATAGGGAGTCATGCTGCTAACGATGGTATCGTAGTACATACTACTGATACCCCTATGTTGGGTAGCATATTTCTTGAATTCTTTTGAATAATCCATTTCTTGTCAAAAATTAGTGGTGATGTTGGTGTGAATAGAACTTTTCAATGAAAGAATCTATATCGATCTCTATTTTGTTTAGGTTGGCTTTTTCTTTGTAGAACTGAATGAGCTTGCCTCCGGTGAGTTCACGGTGAATGCGTTCTACCTCAGCACGTTCTTTAAGGGTATTGTTTACAAAGTTGTCCAACTCTTTTTTGCCTATTTCGAACAAGCCAAAGCGTGCCATCTGAGCACGGATAGCGTTTTCTGTGAAATCGCGTATTTCTTGGTAAGATACTTGTAGGTTGTTCTGTTCTACAATCTTACCTTCTATAAGCTGATAACGCAAGCCTTTTTCAGAGTTTTTGTAGTCTTCAGCAGCTTCTTCTTCAGTGATAGGGTTCTCACTAGTAGCGCGAATCCAACGTTTAAGGAAGTCGGCAGGTAGGTCGAACTTAGTTTTTTCAATAAGCATTTCAGTAGCATCATCCAAGAGGCGTACATCACAGGAGTGATCAAAATCTTCTTTGATACTCTTGGCTACCTTCTCGCGGAAATCCGCTTCAGTGGTAGTATCAGGATATACTTTTTGGAAGAACTCTTCGTTCATATCGGCCAATACCTGATCTTCTATTTTTTCAATAGTGAAGGTTACCTCTATGTCTAGGTCATGTACCACATCATGTGGTTTTTCGAGCGCTTGCATAAGCATATGAGGATCTTTGAAAAGTCCTTTGGTAGAGAGGCTAAGTTGGTCACCTACTTTTTTGCCTTTGAGTGCTTCAAATGCTTTTTCGCCTAATTGTTTAGCGGCAAAGGTGAAGAACTTATCTACTTGTTCTGCTTCATTGAAGAAAGTACCTGAGATTTGGCTTTTTTCACTGATACTCTCACTTACCTCATAGGTTCCAAAGTGACCACGGAGGTGTTCTATCTGAGTATCTATTTCCTTGTCAGTTACTTTTATATCGTAGTAGTCAATAGGTTGGCTAAGATCAACGGTGAATTCAGGTTCTAAGCCTATTTCGAAGACAAATTTGTGGTGATCTCCTAGGAAGTTGGCATCAGAGCCTTCTTCTTTAGGAATCGGTTGACCTAATAAGCGAAGCTTTTCATCTTCGATAAATTTGTTCAAGGACTCGCTAATGAGTTTGTTAAGCTCATCAGCTTGTATAGCCTTTTCGTATTGTTTTTTAACCATTCCCATAGGTACATGTCCTTTGCGAAACCCTGGGATAGAAGCATTCTTGCGATAATTGTTCAGTGCTTCTTCTACCTTTCCTTGGTAGTCAGATTTGTCAATCTCTAAGGTAATTACGGCATTAAGCGCGTCTATTTGTTCTTTGCTAA
>NZ_CALHGG010000174.1 GCF_938029845.1 uncultured Capnocytophaga sp. | reverse complement strand
TACTGAACTCTCATATAAAAATTACCATTTTAATAGAAATAGCAAGATAAACGAAACAATTAAAAAGAGTAAAGACTGAAAGAAAGAAGTTTAATATTTAAAATATTTTATTTATTTCAATATAGATGGTTGTTTTTTCTTATTTATCACTTTTTCACACTTGTTAATCCATTGATTACTTGAAAAATACGGTAAAAAAATAAACTAATCAAAAAATAATTATATAAATTGATGAGTTGATATTTATTGTATTTTGTAGTTAAATATAATTTAAAAAATAATTCCATTCTATTTGTTTTTTGTAATTTTGTCCTTTGTTAAAATAATTGATATATGAGAACTAAAGTGTTGTATCTTTTACTCCTATGTTTAGGAGTATTACAAGTGTCCTTCGCCCAGGAGAAGACAGTCTCAGGAGTAGTGAAGGATGAGAACTTAGAACCTATGCTGGGTGCCTCTGTTATTGTCAAGGGTACTACCAAAGGGGTTTCTACCGATGAGAATGGAGCCTACTCCCTCAAAGTAAAAGATGGGGATGTGTTGGAATTCTCTTCTATCGGATACAAATCTCAAGACCACAAGGTAACAGGTAAAACTCGTAAGTTGGATGTTGCCTTGCTCTTGGATGTAAAAGAAATTGACGAGTTTGTCTTCGTTGGTTTCGGACAGAAAAAAGCTGTAAAGGAGGCTACAGGATCCATAGGAAAAGTGGATAATGTTTCCAATAGTGCGGCTGCCTCTGTGGACAAAGCCCTTTCAGGGAAAATCGCAGGGGTACAAGGAGGGGTAACTACAGGACAACCTGGAGGTGCCGCTAATATCCGTATACGTGGGGTAGCCTCTGTCAATGGGCGTACCAATCCTATCTATATCATAGATGGAGTACGTGTCAGCCAAGGAGACCTCTCTAGTCAAACAAGTTCTTCTAACATTTTGGCGAACCTCAATGATGATGATATAGAGAGTGTAACCGTCCTTAAGGATGCGGTTTCTACAGCTGCTTATGGAGCAGATGCAGGAGCAGGGGTGATCATCATCACTACCAAGTCTGGTAAAAAAGGAGAAGCTAAGTACAAATTGAGCAGTGAAGTAGGATTTGTTACTCGTGGTGTAGCTGGAGAAAAACCACTCTCCACCCCCCAGTGGCTTAACCTCCTTTATGATGCTTACCTTAACTCACAAGAAGGTATGAGGCTTTTCCCTAATAATAACAAAGAAGCACTTATGAATGCACTTAATAACAAATCATTAAGTACAGGGTATGGTGCTTATATACAAGGACTTTATAATGATAGAGACATCAATACCGATTGGCGTGCTCTTACTGAAAACAGAGCAGCCCTAATGCAAAAAATAAATGGGACTGTATCTGGAGGAAATGATAGAATCAGCTACTATTCTTCCTTAGGATATTACAATCAAGATGGGATTGTAAAAGAAACAGGTTTTCATCGTGTAACTAATTCTAATAAAATCAACTATAAAGCAAGTGACAAACTTACTTTAGCTACTGATATTCAACTCTCTTATGGACAGACAACTGCACAGACCGATGGAGCAACTTACTCCAATCCTATCCTTATGCAGTATATGCTTCGTCCTACCGACCGTGCTTATAATCCTGATGGTACCCTTAACTTAGGTGATGCAGGAGGAAAGCTCTCTAATAGTCTGTTCAATGCTGTAGCTGTACAAGAGCTCAGTTATAATATAGCCCAAACAACTAGGGGATTTGCTAACTTCCAAGCTGATTATAAGATATGGAAAAATCTTAATTATAAGTTTGTCTTCGCTCCTGAATATATAGAGGTGTATGAAGATCAATACCAATCCCCCTTGCATGGAAATGGTTTTACCAAAGGAGGGGCTAGCTCTTGGAGTGTAAGACGTGTATTCAATTTCAATGTACAGAATATACTTTCTTATGATTTCAAGTACAAGGATAATAATAACTTCTCTGTTAATCTTATCCAGGAGGCTTATCGCTCTGATTCTAAGCGTTTGTCAGCTGAAGCTCGTATGACAGGCCCTAGCGGACTTACTTCTTTGTCCAACTTTATCACTCCTCATAGTACTACAGGAAACAGAATTGTAAACTCTCGAGGTGGATACGCTCTTACAGCTCACTATGACTATGATAAGTTCTTCCTACTTGATCTATCAGGTCGTCAGGATAGGATATCCAATTTTTGGGAGGATAATAAGACGGGTTACTTTGGCTCTATAGGAGTAGGACTTGATTTTGCCCGCTTGGATGCCCTTAAAAAGTGGAAAAAAATATCTCAATTGAAACTATCAACTTCCTATGGTTCTGTGGGAAATATGGTAGATGTATCACCTTATGCAACTTATGCTTATTTACTTAACTATAACAACCAAGTGGGAGCTTATGAAAATGGGGTGAATAACAAAGACCTTCGTTGGGAAACGCTCTCTCCTTTCAATGTAGGTTTGGATATAGGATTCCTAAATGACAGATATACCTTATCAGTGGCTTATTTCTATAAGAAAACTTCTGATATGATTTTTGCTGTACCTCTTTCCAACGCACAAGGCTCTTCCAGCGCAAGTGTATATAAGAATATAGGCGAAATGGTCAACTATGGTTTGGAATTTACTGTTGGAGCTAAGCTTATTCAGAACGATGGTGACGGGTTCAACTGGGAAGTCAATGGAAATCTTTCTACTCTAAAGAATGAAGTACTTAAGCTCTATGGAGATAAGGATATCATAAGTGGAGGACGTATTATCCGTAAGGGAGAACCAGTCAATTCTTTCTATATGAAGAAATGGGCAGGAGTAGATCCTGAGAATGGTGATCCTCTATGGTATGTCAATGGAGAAGGAGGAGAAACAACTAATGATTATAGCAAGGCTGGTTACGGAATACAAGGAAGCCATATTCCTACCTTATTTGGTGGTTTTGATACCAAACTCTCTTACCGAAACTTTACGCTTATAGCTCAGTTCTCTTACGGAGGAGGTAATAAGATATTGGATTACTTTGGAGGTTTTGTAAGAACAGACGGACGCCGTTTGCTTAATTATCCAGGATATGCTTCCCAAGCAGGTAATTATTGGACTGTGGATAACAGAAATGCAAGGGATCCTAAGCCTATCTTAGGAAGAGGTAATAGGAACTCTTCCTCTGATTCCTCTCGCTACTTATACAAAGGAGATTATATACGCCTACAGACCCTTAAGCTTTCTTATAAGGTAAAACCTGAATGGCTTGAAAAAACTTATTTGAAAGGTTTAGAATTCTATGCTCTAGGGGACAATCTTTGGACTCATAATTTTGATGAAAACTACAAGGGGGATCCAGATCTTTCCTCCAGTGGTGTAGCTAATTTTGTATTACCTGCACTTAGAACTGTAAGTTTTGGTGTAAATGTTAATCTATAAATCGTAAGAAAATGAAAAAAATATTATATACTTTCCTCTCCCTTGCTGGTGGTATTACTCTTATCTCTTGTAGTAAGGATTTTACAGAAACAAAGTTCTACCAACAGACACAAGCAACACCTATTAAGAATCTTGAAGAGCTAAATTCTTTTGTCAAGGGTGCTTATGCAAGAATGCGTAATGTAAATTATTTAGGCTGTTACTACTTAGGATATGGAGAAGCACGCTCCGATGAGATGTACAATTCTCAATCTACTGAGCGTATGACCTATACATCTGACTATATGCTGGACCCAACCAAGGGTGACCCAACCAATACTTGGAATAGTGCATATAGAGTTATAGGAAATGCTAATAAGGTGATTAACGCTCCTGATGCGCTTACCTCTATGAAAAATAATACGCCTGATGCATTGGTCAAACAGATAAAAACTCTTAAGGCAGAGGCTTATGCTATTCGTGCTATTGTCTTTTTTGATCTACTTCGCCTCTATGGGCAAAAATATACGGGAGGTACATTGGGAATACCTCTACCATTGGATTTTAATCCTACAGCAACATCTACACGTGCTACCCTTGCCGAATCGGAAGCACAGATAGAGGCTGATTTTAAAAAGTCTTTAGAACTTTTTACAGAAGTAGCTTCAGGAAGAAATCTCAATACATTGGTAGATACTGCAGACAAGACCTATCTCTCTCCTCTTGCCGTAAAAGTATTCTTGTCACGCTTTTATATGTATAAGGGAGAATTTGGACAAGCAGCAACTCTTTCTGATGAGGTGATAAACTCTAACAAATATGAAATTGTTCCAGGAGTGGATATGTCTACTTCTTTCAGCAAACCCAATGCATCTAATAGTGTATTTGAATTGGCTGTAGGAGCTACAGGGGGCTTGGGGGTTAGTGCCTATGAGTTTCTTCTTAATAGTAATGGATATGGATTACTGAGAGTAACACCACAAGCGGTAAACCTTTATGCAAGTAATGATGTAAGAAAGAATCTTTTGACACGTATAAAAAGAGAGTATTTCTTAGATAACAAATTCACAGATCTAAAAGGACAATCCAATATCAAACTCATTCGTATAGAAGAGGTTTATCTCAACGCTATAGAAGCACACTTGCGTAGTGATGATCCAACAGGTGGTGGTGATAAGACTAAGGGATACTATAATACATTAAGACAAAAAAGAGGACTTACCGCCACAACAACTGCTGTTAGTTTTGAAGAACTTACCAAGGAACGTAGTCGAGAACTCTTAGGAGAGGGCTTCCGCTACTGGGATTTACTTCGTTGGAGTTATTATGAAAAGGATAACCATACCAAGACTATAATAATTCCTCAATATAATAAGACAGGAGTGGCGGACGCAGCTAATAACAAGACAGTACCTAATAGGCTCTTTGCTTTCCCTATTCCTCAGTCCGAGATAGATAGTGAGTACAGTAATGTTACCCAGAATCCCGGATACTAAACGAAAGAGCAATCCCTTTATACTTTAGTTCGGAAAACTGTTCCTTCTTATGGAACAGTTTTCTTGTTTTTTGAATATGTATTAAATATAAGATATTTTTTCTATCTATAATATATCTTGTAGAATTTATTTTTATTATGTATGAAAAAGACTCTTTTTTCTTCTGTAAAAGAATAATAATCAATCATTTAGGTATTAAATGATAGAGGTTAGTAAATTATTTTTAATATATGATTATTGATAGGTTAAAAATCTTTGTATTTAAATAAATGTAAAAAATAATTCTGTTTAGAATATTTTATGTAATTTTGCAACGTCGTTAAATAGTTGATATATGAGAATTAAAAAAGTTGCTTATTTATTGCTTCTATTCTTAGGAGTATTACAAGTGTCCTTCGCTCAGGAGAAAACAGTCTCAGGAGTGGTGAAGGACGAGAACTTAGAACCTATGCTAGGTGCCTCTGTCATTGTCAAGGGTACTACCAAAGGGGTTTCTACGGATGAGAATGGTGCTTACTCCCTTAAAGTAAAAGAGGGAGATGTACTGGAATTCTCTTCTATCGGATACAAGTCTCAAGACCACAAGGTAACGGGTAAGACCCGAAAATTGGATGTGGCCTTGCTCTTGGATGTGAAAGAAATCGATGAGTTTGTTTTCGTTGGTTTTGGACAGAAAAAAGCTGTAAAGGAGGCTACAGGTTCCATAGGAAAAGTGGATAATATCTCCAATAGCGCCGCTGCCTCTGTGGATAAAGCGCTCTCTGGAAAAGTAGCAGGGGTACAAGGAGGGGTGACCTCTGGACAACCTGGGGGTAATGCCAATCTACGTATTCGTGGTCAGGCTTCTGTCAATGGGCGCAACAACCCTATTTATATCATTGATGGGGTACGTGTGAACCAAGGGAACCATTCACAGGGAGATATCTACTCTACTAACGTATTGGCCAACCTCAACGATGATGATATAGAGAGTGTAACCGTCCTCAAGGATGCCGTTTCTACCGCTGTATATGGAGCAGATGCAGGTACAGGGGTGATTATTATCACCACCAAATCAGGTAAAAAAGGTGATGCTAAGTACAATCTAAGCAGTGAAGTAGGGCTAGTTTCTCGTGCTTCGGCAGGGGAAGAACTCCTTACCACAGCCGAGTGGCTCAGTATCCTATATGATTCCTATCTTAATTCCGCTGAAGGAGCGGCTGCTTTCCCAAATAATAACAAAACAGCGCTCTTAGCAGCTCTTAATGCAGGTACACTTACAGGAGATATAGGGGAATCCTTACAAGAACTTTATAACAACAGACACATTAATACCGATTGGAGAAAAATTACTGAAAATGCTGCTGCTCTTATGCAGAAAATCAATGCTTCTGTATCTGGAGGAAATGATAAGTTAAGCTACTACTCCTCTGTGGGATATTATAACCAAGATGGTATTGTGAAATCAACAGGGTTTCACCGTGTAACTAACTCTAACCGAATCAATTATAAAGCAAGTGATCGCCTTACTTTGGCTACAGATATTCAGCTCTCTTATGGGCAAACAGTTACCCAACTTGATGGGGCAAATTACGGAAACCCTATCTTAGGACAATACCTCTTGCAGCCTATTGACAGGGCTTATAACCCTGATGGTACTTACAATTATGGGGTTAATGGGGAATTGAGAAACGGACTCCATAATGTGGCAGCACTACAAGGTATCAACCAGTATAAGGCTGAGACAGTCAGAGGCTTTGGTAACTTCCAAGCTGATTACAAGCTTTGGGATAACCTTACTTATAAGTTTGTTTTCGCCCCTGAGTATATTAATCTTACCCAAAAGAGTTACCTCTCTCCTTTGCATGGGGATGGTAAGGAAACCAGAGGAGAAAGTACTTGGTATGCTACTCGTATCTTTAGCTTCAATGTACAGAACATACTTTCCTATGACTTCAAGATCAAGGATAAGAACAATTTCTCTGTGAACCTGATTCAAGAGGCTTATCGTACCGATAAGCAAGTCTTAGGAGCTAAAGCACAACAAGTAGGTTCCGATAAGCTCAAATCCTTATATAACTTTATCTCTCCCGTAAGTACTACAGGTACTGATAATGTGGATTCTCGCGGAGGTTACGCCCTCACTGCTCACTATGACTATGATAAGTTCTTCCTACTAGACCTCTCTGGTCGCCAAGACCGTGTGTCCAACTTCTGGACAGAGAATCAAACAGGTTATTTTGGTTCCGTAGGGATAGGACTTGATTTTGCTCGCTTGGAGGCGCTTAAACAATGGAAGAAAATATCCCAATTGAAACTCTCAGCCTCCTATGGACAAGTAGGTAACTTGGTGGATGTTTCTCCTTATGCGCTATACCGATATAGTTACAACTATAACAATGCCCCAGGAGCTTATCCTGTAGGGGTGAATAATAAGGATTTACGTTGGGAAACGCTCTCTCCTCTCAATATTGGTTTTGACTTAGGACTGTTCAAGGACAGAATTACCTTGTCTGTGGCTTACTTTAATAAGCAAACCAAGGATATGATTTTTGCCTCACCGCTTTCTATCGCTCAAGGGGCTTATGATGAACGTACAGAAGATGCAGTAAGATTCATTAATATAGGGGAAATGGTGAATAAGGGGCTTGAATTTACCCTCAATGCCAAAATACTTGAAAGCGAAAACGGACTGAACTGGAGCCTTGGTGGAAATATCAGTACACTAAAGAATGAGGTTACCAAGATGTATGATGAGAATGATATCATCACAGGTCGTCGTATTATTCGTAAGGGAGAAGCGGTGAACTCTTTCTATCTTAAGAAATGGGCAGGTGCCAATCCTGAAAATGGAAATCCTCGCTGGTATATCAATGGAGAAGGGGGAGCAACCACCGAAGACTATAATCAAGCTCATGAAGCCGTACAAGGTAGCGCTATTCCTACCCTATATGGTGGATTTGATACCCAACTCTCTTATGAGAACTGGACACTCTTGGCACAATTCTCTTATGGTTTTGGTAACAAAATCTATGATGCTTTAGGTCAATTTGGACGTAGCGATGGTAGAATTACTCATATCTACCCAGGTTACAAGTCTCAATATAACAACTATTGGACACCTGAAAATCGTAATTCTGATAACCCTAAACCTATATGGGGTAAAAATACAGGGTCTACTGAGTCATCCTCTCGTTTCCTATACAAAGGTGACTACTTACGCTTACAAACTGTAAAGCTTTCTTACAAACTTAAAACAGAGTGGTTAGAAAAGACTTATTTCAAGGGCTTAGAGTTCTATGCCTTGGGTGACAACCTTTGGACACATAATTTTGATAAGAACTTCAAGGGAGACCCAGACTATTCTGTAGGAGGACAAACAGCTTTTGGACTTCCTTCCCTTAGAACCGTAAGTTTTGGAGTAAATGTTAACCTATAATACAGATATACAATGAAAAAAATTATATATACCCTCCTTTCTCTTACTACAGGTTTTGCACTGACCTCTTGCAGTAAGGACTTTACAGAAACCCAATTCCACCAAGGAGAACAAATGGCACCGCTCAGCTCCGTAGAGCAGCTTACCTCTTTTGTCAATGGAACTTATGTAAAGATGCGTGATGTCTATTACTTAGGGTCTTATTATCGTGCCTATGGAGAAATACGCTCTGATGAGATGTATAATACCGAAAAAACAGGTCGTCTCTTAGGAATCTCTACCTATACCATGAAGACAACCGATTCTGATGGAGAAAATACATGGAAGGCCATTTATAGGGTGATTGGGAATGCCAATATTGCTATCAATGCAGCTGATAACCTCACTTGGGGAGGAAGTAATGATCCACAGGAGACAGCCAATGAGATCAAGCGACTTAAAGGACAAGCCTATACGGTACGTGCCTTAGCGCTTTTTGATTTGCTTCGCCTCTATGGTCAGCAATATGCCTCTGGTACTTTAGGAGTGCCTGTGCCTTTGCAGTACGATCCTAATGCTAACTCTACTCGTGCAACTGTGGCACAAACAGAGGCGCAGATAGAAAGTGATCTTAACCGAGCCAGTGCTTTATTTGAATCCATAGGTGATGTGGTAGAGCAGACCAGTTCGTCCGAGAAAAACTATATTTCTCCCTTGGCACTCAAGGCAATCGCTTCTCGCTACTATCTTTACAAACATGATTATGCTAAAGTAGCTGAACTTTCCGATGCAATTATCAATTCAGGGAAGTATGCAGTAGCTGCCAAGGATGACTTACAAGGCTCATTCTCTAAACCCGATGCCGCCAATAGTATCTTTGAACTTACGGTAGGAACTAGCAGCTCTTTGAGTTCTGATGCCTATGACTACTTGGTACACTTCTCTCCAGGTTATGCCCAATTGGCGGTATCTGAGCAGGCAGTAAATCTCTATGAAGCAGGAGATGTGAGAAAGAATCTGATTACCTCCGGTAGCTTAGGAGGGCAAACTAAGTATTTCCTTAATAATAAGTTCTATGGGCTACAAGGAAGTAATAACATCAAGGTAATTCGTTACGAAGAGGTATTGCTCAATGCCATAGAAGCCCATCTTAATACTGATGACCGCAGAGGTACAGGTAATAAAACCAAGGGTTATTACAATAGGCTCCGCCACGAACGAGGTCTTGCAGCAGTTTCTGCTGTAACCTTGGATGATCTCAAGAAAGAGCGTGTAAGAGAGCTTGTAGGTGAGGGGCAACGCTATTGGGATTTACTCCGTTGGGGAGTAGCCATTCCGCAACTTAATAGTGCGGGTAGTGTTATCCGAAGCCGAAATATAGGTGATAAGTTATTGGCATTCCCTATACCTAAGTCAGAGGTAGATAGCCCTAATAGTGCAGGTGTATCACAAAATGAAGGATACTAATAACATCGCAGGTTTCCTTATATTATTTTCCAAAAGCCGTTCCTTGTCTTAGGGAACGGCTTTTTTATTTCAAGTATTTTTGATATTGAGGCAAGGTATCTATGCTTTTACACGAATATTCCAAATGGGAAAAGCAGTAAAATAAGAAATGTTGATATTTTTATTAATAAAAAACATTTTTATAGGTTTTTCTTTGATTTTTTTTTCATACCTTTGACGGCTAAAAAGAGTTATCACTCTACAAGCGAGATAACTTTTAGATTTTGTCGTAATAATATATATTTATTTAACATAGATAAAAGATTTTACAATGGGATTTTTTGATTTCTTAACAGAAGAGATAGCCATTGACTTAGGGACAGCAAACACACTGATTATTCATAAGGATAAGGTAGTGGTGGATAGTCCGTCTATTGTGGCTCGTGATTTAAGCACTAATAAGATTATTGCAGTAGGTAGGGAAGCGCAACTCATGCAGGGAAAGACCTACGAACGTATCAAGACAGTTCGCCCACTTAAAGATGGGGTCATTGCTGACTTCGACGCCTCAGAGCAGATGATCAATGCTTTTATTAGGAGTATTCCACCGCTTAAAAGGCGCTTTTTCTCTCCTTCACTTAAGATAGTAGTATGTATCCCTTCAGGTATTACCGAGGTAGAGATGCGTGCTGTACGTGAATCCTGTGAAAGGGTCAATGGTAAGGAAATATTCCTCATCTATGAGCCTATGGCAGCAGCTATCGGGATAGGTTTGGATATTATGCAAGCCAAAGGTAATATGATTATTGATATAGGGGGAGGTACTGCCGAGATTGCGGTGATTTCCTTAGGAGGTATTGTTTGTGATAAGTCAGTGAAGATTGCAGGGGATGTCTTTACCAATGATATTATCTATTACATGCGTACCCGACATAATCTTTATATAGGGGAGACTACAGCCGAGAATATTAAGATAAACACAGGAGCAGCTATCGAGGATATTGATTCTCCACCTGATCCTATGCTTGTACAGGGGCGAGACCTTCTTACAGGAAAGCCTAAGCAGGTAGAGATTTCTCATAGAGAGGTGGCAAAAGCCTTGGACAAATCGATCCTACGTATAGAGGACGCTATTATGGAAACACTTTCCCAAACGCCACCAGAACTTGCTGCGGATATCTACAATACAGGTATCTATATGGCAGGGGGTGGTTCTATGTTACGTGGGCTTGACAAACGTATTTCTATGCGTACCGACTTGCCTGTATATGTAGCCGAAGATCCACTACGTGCTGTGGTAAGAGGAACAGGAATTACACTCAAAAATATAGAGAAGTTCAAAACTATTTTGATGAAATAGATGCGGCTGATTTTATTGTTTTTTAAGCGACAAAAAGATTTCCTATTTTTCCTGCTTTTATTTGCTTTTTCTTTTTCTTTTGTGCTCAATGGAAATTCTTTCCAGCAGTCCAAGTTCCTATATATAGCCACTGATGTAGTAGGGGATGTTTATCTTCTACGCAATGGGGTTCAGGAGTATTTCTCCCTCAAGCAACAGAACGAGCAGTTAGCCAAGGAGAATAGGCAATTGCACGAGCAACTACTTAAGGAGCGTGCCCAAAAGCTGGAAGAACTCTCTAAAGAACCTATACTGCTATATTCCCCAGAGCAATATGCGGTATATAGGGCAGAGATTATAAAGAATAGCTATCATTTGTCCAAAAACTATCTGATAATCAATAAGGGAACACGCGATAGTATTCATCAGGATATGGGAGTAGTTTCTCCTAAGGGAATTGTAGGTATCATTGACAAGGCTACCTCTCGGTATGCCTCAGTACAGTCCGTACTCAATACACTCTCCAAGATTAGTGCCACCCACAAGAAGTCGGGCTACTATGGTACGCTCTCTTGGGATGGGAAGGATCCCACTATAGTACAATTAACTGATATACCAAGCCTTGCTCCCATTTCTGTAGGCGATTCTATCGTTACTGCTGGACATTCGAGCATATTCCCAAAAGGTATTCCCATAGGAAAGGTGCTCAATGTCAATGCTAACACAAGGGATAACTCTCTGCTCTCCCAAGTGAAGTTATTTACAGATATGCAGCAATTGCAACATGTATATATTATCAAAAACAAAGAGCAAATCCCTATCAAACAATTAGAAGAACAGATACAAGAGCAAGCAGATGAATAGTTTGTCTTATATTTTACAACTCATAGGTTGGGTACTTTTGCAAGGTATACTCCTGAACAATATGAACTTGTTTGGGTATGCCAATCCTGCCGTATATTTGCTTTTCTTCATGACCTATCCAGTGGTAGAGAATAAAGCGCTCTTACTACTTTTAGCTACCCTCTCCGGTCTTGCCATAGATATACTTTCCAATACCAGTGGAATCTATGGCTGTGCTACTCTATGTATCGTCTTTCTTCGCCCTTTACTAATCCGTTTGTTTTTTGGTCAGAATTTTGAAGGTCAAGCGGTGGGCTTGTTACAAGTAAGTTTTACGCTGCGAATGCTTTATATACTTTCTTTCTCCCTTATTTTCCATCTTATTTTTTCTCTATTAGAGACTTTCCAATGGCAGCTATGGCTCTATTCATTGAATAAGACATTGGTCAATGTGACCTTTACGTCTATTGTCTGTCTATTAGTGTCACAGCTTATCTCAAGCCGCAAGGAAGTGAAGTATTAAAGAAATCTCTTGCTTTTACCATATTATTTTTGTAGCTTTGCGGTCTCAATGAAAAAGAGGAAGTTACATATTCATGTTTTTGCTTTTTTACTGCTGCTAAGCATGTTGAAAATAGCTTTTCCTGTAGGTGAATTTTTTCATAATCACTACTCAGGAAAGGAGTTATGTACTTATGCTCATGGTAAGAAGTGCGATCATGATACCCATATCTCTCAAGCGGAAAAGCATCATGACTGTATGTTTTTCCAGTTGCACCAAAACTTCATCTTTACTACTTTTATTTATCATCTTTTATCAACAGATGTAACAGATGTTTTTTTCTTACATGAGGAAAAAACACAATCTTCTTTTATTCAACCTCTCACCAGAGGACCTCCTTCTTTAATGGTTAGTTGTTAATTGTCAATTGTTCAATGATTAGTACTATTATTAATCATTGGTAGTTATTGGCATTAGTCATTATTTGACATTAATCATTAATTGTAATTTGTCATTATGAAAAAGCTATTGAGTCTTTTTCTCTTTGCTGTGACCTTTTCTCTCTATGGGCAAGAGACGCTTAACCTGATAATAGAGGACAAAGGAGGACAGCCTTTACCCAGTGCAGTAGTCCATTTTGTAGGCAAACATTTTGTAAGTGATTCCAATGGTAAAGTAAGCATTCCCAAATTATCCCAAGGGAAATACCCTATTAAGGTAAATTACTTAGGATTCTTGGACTATGAAGCTATTATAACCATTCCTGCACCTAACCCTTATAGAGTAACCATGCAGGAGGAGGTCAATCAGTTGGCAGGAACAACCCTTATAGGGCATGTAGCCAAACCTGTAACAGCTACAGTAGCCATAGATAAACCCAAGCTCCAACAAAAATCAGGGGAAGAGCTGGCCAAGGTGCTCACTACGGTAACGGGGGTCTCCATGATACAAACAGGAGCTACCATAGCCAAACCAGTTATTCATGGCCTACATAGCAATCGTATCTTAATTCTCAATAACGAAGTACGCCAGGAGGGACAACAATGGGGAGCAGATCATGCCCCTGAGATAGACCCAGCCGTGGCTGATAGGATTGCGGTAGTTAAGGGAGCTGATGCAGTTCGTTATGGCTCTGATGCCTTAGGGGGTGTTGTGGTGATTACTCCCAATAAACTTCCTTATGGAGATGGATTGCATGGGCAGATCTCTCCTTCCTTTGCTTCCAATGGACGAAAAACGGCCACCACTTTAAAGTTAGAGAGTGGTGTGCCACATCTACACCATTGGGCATGGCGCCTACAAGGCACCCTTAAGCGTTCTGGAGATATCCATACGGCAGATTATATGCTGAATAATACAGCTGCAGCAGAGGCCAATTTCTCTGCAGCCATAGGCATGCAACAAGAAACAGTAGCCGCAGAACTGTTCTATAGCCGATACGAGAATGAAAGTAGTGTCTTCTATGGATCCCATATAGGTAACTTAGATGATTTATTAGCTCGGTTTGAGATAGGTCGTCCCTTGACCACTTATCCTTTTTCTTATAGTATACAGGCGCCCAAGCAGAAAGTAGTTCATCACCTGCTCAAGGCGAAGGCTTACTATTTCCTCCCTTTCGGAGGAAAACTCACTGCCCAGTATGCTTTCCAAAAGGATATCCGACAGGAATTCAGTGTGCGCCGATTGGATAGAACTCGTATTCCAGCCCTTAATATGTGGTTAACTACCCATCTGGCGGAGGTCTTTTGGGAGAATATGGATGCACCTCATTGGAAAACTTTGTTAGGGGGTAGTTTTTCCTTGCAGGATAACTATAACCAACCTGGAACAGGGGTGGTGCCTGTGATACCGAACTTTGCCTCAGTGGGCTATGGAGCTTTTGCTATAGAGAAGTATCACAAGGATAATTGGAATGCTGAGGCAGGATTGCGTTATGATTATAAGTATCTTAGTGCAGATGGTTATGATATGTATTCCCAGCGTTATGGTGGTGAACATAATTTTCATAATATCACCTATAGCTTAGGAGGGGCTTGGCAGGCTACACCTCATAGCTCACTTAGTAGCAATATAGGAGTGGCGTGGCGTGCACCTCAGGTCAATGAACTCTATAGCAGTGGTTTGCATCATGGAGCAGGTACTTATAATCTGGGAGAGGCCTCACTGAGTCCTGAAACAGGTGCCAAATGGATTACCTCTTTAAGCTATAACCATCCAGATAGGGGGGTACGTCTTACAGCTGATGCTTATGTGCAGCTTATCAAGAACTATATCTATGACTATCCTACGGGTGAAGTACGCACTTTATTTTCTGGGGTATATCCTATATTCCAATATACTCAAGCGGATGCTTTCTTCCGTGGAGTTGATATAGATGCCTCGGTAAGGCTTGCCAAGTGGGGGGCACTTGCCCAGAGTCTGTCTTATGGGCTAAGAGGCTCGGTAGTATTTGCCAATGAGCTGAAGACTCATAGATATTTTCCTTTTATTCCAACCCCACGCTTGAGTCAATCTTTGGAATGGAAATCCCAACCCAAGGGTTTGTTTCAGAGTCTCGAGGCAAGTATAGGACATACCTTTGTAGCTAAGCAAACGCGTTTTGAGCCTTCGCAGGAGTTGGTAGCCACCACTCCCGATGCCTATCACCTTTTTGAGGCAGCCATAGGAGGTACTATTGCTATAGGTGAGCAGCAAACCCTCTCAGTAAGGCTCTCTGCTGAAAATCTTTTCAATCAACTGTATAAGGAATACACCAACCGTTTCCGCTATTACGCGCATGACTTGGGGCGTAATGTATATCTGAGATTGAATTATAACTTTTAAAAAGATTGTTGAATACTAAAATTAGAAAAAAATGAAAAAAATAACGAATGTACTTAAAAAACTCTCTTTTGTAGCACTTTCTGCAACTTTACTCTTTGCTTGCTCTAAAGAGGATGAAAAAAATGGAATAACTACACCAGCTCCTAAAATAGAAGAATTGGAGTTAGGACATGAAAACTCTAAAATAGGTCATATAGGTGATGATGTACATATAGAAGCTCTTTTCTCTGCTGAAGGAATGATTAAGGAGACCAAACTACAGATTACTTATACCAGCGGAAAGTCTTCTTTCAAGATAGAAGAAATTTCTACTGAATTTGTAGGGAAAAAAGGAGGAAAAATACACAAACATGTGGATATTCCTGCCGATGCTAAAGAGGGGAATTATGATTTCTTATTTTCTGTTACCGATCAAAATGGTCAAACAACCTCTGTTAAAGAAGTCTTGAAGGTAGAGAAGAAAAGAGATTTCACTGAGAATGAAACTCTTTCACTTGCGACTTTACAATTAGGGGTGCTAAACAAAAGTATTGCTTTAAAGAAGGATGATTTTATAGCCAAATTCAGCAATGGAAATGTTGCTTATGAGCAGTCCAATCCTTTTGAACCCTTGGTGTATGAGGCCACTCGCCAAGAAGCACCTTTTGCAAAATATAAAGTAGCGGTTAGCTTTGCGAATGTATTTGATTTAGATATTCGCCCTTACCAAAGCTACGAAGGAGTGGATAGTATTACCATCACTCCCTTAGATGCTACAGGGGAAGAAGCTAAGAATGACCAGCCTAAAGAGATTTTTGAGTATTTTGAGCAGTATATCTCTTTCTTCAGTACCAAACCTTATCAATATATCCGAGAAAATGATGACAAGGGGTATTCTGTGAAAAACTTTACTAAGGAAGAGTTCTACGCTACTTTCTCTAACAAGGAGCTAAAAGAAACAGACGCAGAGATCCTTTGGAATGCAAATCCTAATAAGCCTGCTTTGGAAAGCTCTAAAGCAAAAAATACGCCTATTGTGAAGCTAAAATACAAGCACGAGAGTAATACTTATGAACTTTCTTTTGAGTTCAACCGACCTGCTGATTATACAAACAACCTAAAACAAAATTAAAAGAACAACAAGATGAAACACTTATTAAGCACACTAAAAACAGTACTAACAGCCACTCTTTTAGGGATAGCAATTACCTCATGCAGTAAAGAGCCTCAAAAGCCTAACAATGAAAAAGAGGACAAAGGTCATGAGGATCCCACTAGAGTAGAATTTGTTATCCGCAGAGGACACCTTCATGGGGTACGCTTCCATGGAGATCCTGAAAGTATCATAGCACCTGTACAAAGGTTCAAGTTTGAACTGGATCAAACGACCAAAAACTGGGTACGTAAGGATATGGATGGGAAGATACTAACCGACGCCTCTCCTGTGGTAATGATAGAGGGGGCACACTATGCCATGGAAATTGTCTATTACAATAGCAAAGGCGAGCGTATGAATCACGAATTTACTAGTGCACAGATGCTCCCTATCCACCAGCACTTCTTTGAAGTAAAAAGCTATACCGATACCAAAACCCAACAAGAAAGTACTGATACAGCTTCTTTATTTACTTACACCTATCGTGATACAGATCCTGAACAAGTACCTATTGGAGACTTAATTGATGAAAAAAATAGTACCAAACGTTCTGTACTTACTGATAACCCTTTGGGATTAAAAGGCTATTTTGCTCCTGGAAAAGCCTATGCAAAATATGATATAAGAATAAGTCTTTTCCATGTATTAAGAGGAACTAAGAATAAAAATAATCAACAAGGGGAATTTTATCCTTTCAATGCCCCTGGTGATGAGTTGAAAGCACGTAGTACTACCGATTTCTCTCAGAAGATACCAGTACAAGTGATTACTTCTATCTCCTCAGGAGGGGAAGAAGACACTGCTCGCTATTACAAAGAGATAGCTGACTACTATGGCATTACTCCTGAAAGAGTGAAAGCACTTATAGATGAGGCACGAGATAAACATGATTCTGCTACTTACTGGATGTAGGATAGAGAACAATAGTAGTAAGGGCGAATGACAATTCGCCCTTATCGCTTTTAGTTCTAACTCTAAATGACTAGCCACTAACCTCTAATCACTAATCATAGATGGCTTGTTAATTGTTTATTAATTTTATTCATAAATAAAGTATAAAGCGGCTTGTTAATCCGTTTTTTTATTTTACTTTTGCGAAAAATTCAGTATGAAAGGAATTATTTTAGCGGGAGGCTCAGGTACAAGGCTTTACCCTATTACCAAAGGGGTTTCTAAACAGTTGCTTCCTATCTATGATAAGCCTATGATTTATTATCCATTATCAGTGCTTATGCTCTCTGGTATTAGGGATATACTTATTATCACTACCCCTGAAGATGCTCCTGCTTTCCACCGTTTGCTTGGGGATGGGAGTCAATTTGGTCTTCATCTCTCTTATGCTGAACAACCTTCTCCTGATGGCTTAGCACAAGCCTTTATTATCGGAGAGGAATTTATCGGAAAGGATGATGTGTGTCTTATCTTGGGAGATAATATTTTCTATGGTCAACATTTTTCTCAAATGCTCTCTCAAGCGGTGACCAATGTACAGCAAGAACAAAAGGCTACAGTTTTTGGTTATTATGTGAAAGACCCTGAACGCTATGGAGTAGCTGAGTTCGATCAGGAGGGTAATGTCCTTTCTATAGAAGAAAAACCTAAAAAACCAAAATCTAACTATGCCATTGTAGGCTTATATTTCTATCCTAATAAGGTCATAGAAATAGCCAAACAGATAAAACCTTCAGCACGAGGAGAACTGGAGATTACTTCAGTAAACCAAGAGTTTTTACAAGCAAAAGAACTTAAGGTACAGCTCTTAGGACGTGGATTTGCTTGGCTAGATACAGGAACTCATGATTCCTTAACAGAGGCTACCAACTTTGTGGAGACTTTGGAAAAGCGACAAGGATTAAAAATTTCCTGTTTGGAAGAGATTGCTTACCATAAAGGCTGGATTAGTAAGGAAAAACTCAAGGAACTTGCTCAGGAACTCTCTAAGAATGGTTATGGACAATATTTGTTGGACTTAGTAAAATCTAAATAGTTGAAAAATGAATATTATACAAACAGACATAGAAGGCGTTGTTATTATAGAACCCAAAGTATTTGCTGATGATAGGGGATATTTCTTTGAGTCCTTCTCTCAACAAAGATTTATAGAAAATATATGTAGTACCACCTTTGTTCAGGATAATGAATCCAAATCTACCTATGGGGTACTTAGGGGACTACACTTCCAAAAACCTCCTTATGCTCAGTCTAAGCTCGTTAGAGTAGTCAGTGGTGCGGTATGGGATGTAGCAGTGGATATACGAGAGGGTTCTCCTACCTTTGGACGTTATGTAGGAGTGGAACTTACAGGAGAGAACAAGCGACAGTTCTTTATACCGCGCGGTTTTGCACATGGTTTTGTGGTACTAAGTCCGGAAGCAGTTTTCCAATATAAGTGTGATGCTTATTATGCACCTACTCATGAGGGTAGTGTCCTTTGGAGTGATGGTACCATCGCTGTTGATTGGAAAATCCCTACCAAAGATGTTATTCTTTCTGCAAAGGATAAGCAAAGCCCTCTTCTAAAGGATGCATGGTTATTTGATTACAAAGAAAAATTATATTAAAACATCATATATGAAAAATATACTCATTACAGGAGCAAGCGGGCAACTTGCTATGGAAATTCATCAAGAATTGAACCAAAACGTTACAAATAACTATATTTTTACCACAAGAAATGAGTTGGACGTAACCAATATTGATAAGGTAAATGCTTTCTTTAAGAAACATAAGATAGAACTAGTTATCAATTGTGCAGCTTATACCAATGTTAATGGTTCTGAAATAGATAAAGAAACAGCTAATGCTGTGAACCACCTTGCAGTAAAAAATATAGCTAATGTCTGTACAGATCATAATAGTGCTTGTATCCACCTCTCTACGGATTATGTATTTGCAGGAGATAAGAATATACCCTATACAGAAACTGATGCGACCTCTCCACTAGGAGCTTATGGGCAAACTAAGTTGTTAGGAGAGAGTGCTTTGCAGCATTCTGATATTGATTTCTTAATTCTAAGAACCTCTTGGCTCTATTCTGCCTTTGGGAATAACTTTGTAAAAAATATCTTGCGCATCAGTAAAGAACGTAAAGAACTCAAGGTAGTATTTGATCAGGTGAGTACGCCTACTTATGCCAAAGATCTAGCGCGTTTTATTATCTTTGTTATTGAAAATAAACTATATAGGGGCAGACAAGATGTATATCACTTCTCTAACGAAGGGGTGTGCTCTTGGTATGATTTTGCAGTAGAAATACTCAAACTCGCCGGTAGCGATTGCAAGGTAATTCCTTGTAGAACAGAAGATTTTCCAACTCCTGCGGCACGTCCTGCCTATTCTGTATTGGATAAAAACAAACTCAAAACGGATTTCAATTTCTTCGTTCCTTATTGGAGAGATTCTTTAGTATCCTTGATGTCTCATAATACCGTATTAATATAAGATGAAGCATATTTTAATTACTGGCGGAGCAGGTTTTATCGGGGCTAACTTTGTAGTCTATTTTGCACAGAAATATCCCGATTATCACTTGGTGAATTTGGATAAACTCACTTACGCAGGAGATTTGGCTAATCTTACCGAGGTAGAGCATGCCCCTAACTATACTTTTGTGAAAGGAGATATCTGTGATAGAAAACTTATAGAGTCTCTCTTTAAGCAATATGATTTCCAAGGAGTGATTCACTTTGCTGCCGAATCTCATGTGGATAACTCTATTGCTAATCCTGATGCGTTTATCACCACCAACATACACGGGACTTTTACCCTCTTGGATGTCGCACGTCACCATTGGATGGAAGCTCCTTTTGTAGTGAAAGAAGCCTATAAAGAAGCACGTTTCCACCATATCTCTACAGATGAGGTATATGGTACTTTAGGGGAGACAGGTCTCTTTACTGAGACAACTCCTTATGCACCTAACTCACCTTATAGTGCCTCCAAAGCCTCTTCGGACATGATTGTGAGGGCTTACTTCCATACCTATGGAATGAATGTAACCACTTCCAACTGCTCCAATAACTACGGACCTAAGCAGCATAAGGAAAAACTAATTCCAACCATTATCCGTAAGGCGCTACAGGGAGAAGCGATTCCTATCTATGGGGATGGTAAGAATGTACGCGATTGGCTTTATGTATTGGATCACTGTACAGGGATCGATCTGGTATATCATAAGGGAAGAGCAGGGGAGACCTACAATATAGGAGGGCGTAACGAGCGTGACAACCTCTTTATTGCAGGACATATCTGTGAATTGTTAGACCAAAAACGACCTTTGGCAGGGGGTAAGTCTTACAAAGACTTGATTACCTTTGTCAAAGACCGAGCAGGGCACGATCGTCGTTATGCTATTGATGCTACCAAAATTGAAACTGAATTGGGCTGGCGAGCACAGGAAAACTTTGAGACAGGGATTGTCAAAACTATTGATTGGTATCTCTCTTATTTTAAGGATTTGCTATAGTCTCAAAGGCTTTTTATTATGAAAGATATTGTCAAAGGCTACTTATGTGCCTTTATCTCGGCATTTACTTATGGACTGATTCCGCTTTTTATGATTCCTATCAAGAAAGCGGAATCTTTCTCGGTAGATGCCACTCTTTTTTATCGCTTCCTCATCGCTAGCGGTGCTATTCTCCTCTTTCTTTGCTACCAGAAACAACGGTTGCGCATTAGTCTTCGGGAAGGATTGATTATGAGTGTTTTGGGATTACTCTATGCACTCTCAGCTGAGTTCTTGTTCTTAGCTTATGACTACCTTAGTCCAGGTATAGCCTCCACTATCTTTTTTAGCTATCCGATTATTGTAGCCTTGGTATTGGTACTCTTCTATAAGGAGAAAATTACCTTCCCAACCATTCTCTCGTTGCTCTTAGTCGTTGCAGGAGTAGGAGTGTTGAGTATCAAGGAAGGTAGTACAATTAACTATATAGGATTGGGTATCTCTTTGCTTGGAGCCTTAGTATATGCACTTTATATTTTGATTATCAATAAGGTACGTATAGAAGCCTCTGGGGTGAAGATTTCTTTCTATTCCATGCTCTTCTCTTCGCTATACTTCTGGGTGAAGACTCTTATTTTGGGCGAAAGCATAGCAATTCCTTCCTTATCCTTGGTAGGAGACATCACTTTATTTGCTATTATCACCACCTCTCTTTCTTTGGTTGCTTTAGTGTATGCCGTACGTTATATAGGTTCTACTCCCACAGCAATTATGGGCGCTTTTGAGCCTATTGTGGCGGTGCTTATCAGTGTAGGACTCTTCGGAGAAGCCCTTACCTCGTCCCTTATCATAGGCGGTATGGTCATCATCGCTGGGGTACTGATAGATATTGTCTTTAGAAAGCATTAAATAAGGCACTAACATTCTTCTGGATAAAAAGTCCATCCTTTGAGTTTTTTTTTTATACTTTTTCATAAAAGCTTCCTCTACCCATATGCTATGAAGACTATCCTCATTATAGAATAAGGTACCTTCTTTAGCATGATAGGTGATATGTAGTAACTTATGCTCTGTTTCTATCAGGGTATTATTGGAATATATCTTTGCAGGTACCCATTCAAATGTTTCGGGACAATGTTTTTCAAAGAAATCCATTGCCCTTTTGTTTAGCAAATAGATATACACTTTATCAATGGATATACAATCCCATTTGGCAGCAATAGCTTCGAAGTCGGTAAAGTCAATCCGAATGTTCAAGTGTATAGGTTCAGGATCTTCAAACATCAAATAATCAGTAATAGAACCCTTTACAGACTCAAAAGCACCGTATGCTCTACTTGGGTAATTGTTGGAAGTGCCTATGGTATATAGCATTTTATTAAGTATTTGATTGTTAATGAGAGTTATATTGTATAGTATGCTCAATAATTTATCTGTTCTGTATTTTTAAATTGGTGTCCATATCTTTTTCAGTTAATTCAATAACAACCTTATAAGGCGTATGTGGCAGTACTTTTATGGGGATACTTCTCTTTATGAGAGGCTGTAGAAAAGAATAGAAATTGGGAGTTAAAGATATCTGTAGTGTATGAAGATTTGTTTTATAGATTATTAAAGTACGAATTACCAGCTCGTACTATTGAAGGAACCTAAATAATATATTAACATTCTTCTGGATAAAAAGTCCATCCTTTGAGTTTCTCCTTCTTATACTTTTTCATAAAAGCTTCCTCTACCCATATGCTACGAAGACTCTCCTTATTATAGAATAAGGTACCTTCTTTAGAGTGATTTGTGATATGTAGTAACTTATGCTCTGTTTCTATCAGGGTATTATTGGAATATATCTTTGCAGGTACCCATTCAAATGTTTCGGGACAATGTTTTTCAAAGAAATCCATTGCCCTTTTGTTTAGCAAATAGATATACACTTTATCAATGGATATACAATCCCATTTGGCAGCAATAGCTTCGAAGTCGGTAAAGTCAATCCGAATGTTCAAGTGTATAGGCTCAGGATTTCTGAACATAATATAATCAGTAATAGAACCCTTTACAGACTGAAAAGCACCGTATGCTCTATTTGGGTAATTGTTGGAAGTGCCTATGGTATATAGCATTTTATTAGGTGTTTGATTGTTAATGAGAGTTATATTGTATAGTATACTCAATAATCTATCTGTTCTGTGTTTTTAAATTGGTGTCCATATTTTTTTTAGCTAATTCAATAAAAATTTTATGAAGCGTATATGACAGTACTTTTATAAAGATGCTTTTATTTATAAGATTTTATAAAAAAGAATAGACGTTAGAGGATAGAGTTATTTATGTTATAGTATTTTTAGTTCTATTTGTGGTAAATTACGAAGTATAAGCTACAAACTTACGCTATCATAAGAGTGTTTAAGTTCTTGTTCTAATTTGTGAATTGTGTTTAAGTAATTTTCTATAAGGTAA
This sequence comes from uncultured Capnocytophaga sp., assembly GCF_938029845.1. GTDB lineage: Bacteria > Bacteroidota > Bacteroidia > Flavobacteriales > Flavobacteriaceae > Capnocytophaga. Next base: position 26,769 of record NZ_CALHGG010000174.1, on the reverse strand, counting down.
ACACTCATTTTTGTTGTATTTATATAGTTCTTTAATATAGTCAATAACTCTTCTGTTACTTGAATAGGAATTTTTTCTTTAGTGGATAGTATTTTTTTTACTTCTGTATGAAAATTTTCGATTGATTTCGTTTTAGGACTTATATTAGGTATCGAAATCAAATAATCCCATCTTCTTTTCCAAGAAATATATTGTGGAAAATGGGATATATTTAAGGATACATAGTAATTCACTTTTTTATGAGAGGCAGCTTCCTTAAATAACTCAAATACTTTATCAGTAGGATATAGCTTATATCGCCAAACCATATTCCCTATACTTGATATAATATTAATTAGCATGCATGTATTGGTTGGGAATGTTTTCCCTATAGCAACTAAGTGTTCTGCCAAAAGAGTATCTGTTAGTATGGGAATGTAGAATGTAGAAAACTCTTTTCTTGGGAATTTTTCAAAAGCAGACATTATTTTCTCCAAATCCTCTTCATTATATGATTCCCAAAGGTATAATTTATCCTTTAAGTCTTCTAATATCTTTATTTTCTGTTGCATAAAAGTTACTTTTGATTGATGTAATCATTCAAAATATTCATCAAATTCACTCATATTTCTCTGTGTTTAAAAGATGAACGCCGATAATAAAAAGGATTATCGGCGTTATAGATTATTAGTCACTAGTCATTAGCCACTAACTAAGGAAGTCAATGATATCGCTAGCAATCATCGTGTTCTTCTTGGTATTTCTTACATAGGTGTCGGCGGCTTTTCCGTGGATATAAACTCCCACAATAGCAGCATTGAGTGGGGTATAGCCCTGAGATAAAAGCCCCGTGATGACCCCAGTAAGTACATCACCACTACCAGCGGTAGCAAGGGCAGGGTTTCCGGTGGAGTTCACCCAGAAATGATCTCCGTCAGTAATCATGGTGAAAGCTCCTTTAAGAACCAAGATGATTTTGTGTTTCTTGGCAAACTCTTTGGCTTTTGCCTGGCGGTCAAGGTCGTCCGACCATTTGCCGATGAGGCGTTCCAATTCCTTAGGGTGAGGAGTAAGGATAGCGTTCTTAGGTAGTGCACGTTGGAGGTCTTCGCTGGAGGCAACAAGGTTGAGTGCATCAGCATCAATGACGAAGGGGACATTAGGGAATGTTCTAAGCAAGGAAGCAAGTGTACCCTGAGCAGAGGATGAAGTACCCATTCCTATACCTATGCCTATTGCATTGGGAGAGAAAGGAATATCGGTAGGGGAGAGTTCTTCTTCTTGGGAGGAGGTGAGTACCATAGCCTCTGGAAGAGCAGTCTGTGCTATTTGGTAGCCACACTTGGGTAGAAGAAGGGTTAGTAAGCCCGCTCCACTGCGTAGGGTTGCCTTACCACTCAAGAGGGGAGCACCTATCTTGCCATAGCTACCTCCTACTATAAGGGCATGACCATATGTACCTTTGTTGGTAAAGCGATGGCGGGTACGCAGTAGGCGCTTGAGTTCTTTTTCTGTGGTGTAATCATATTCGGTAGCCACTTCCTTGAGGTAGTCGAAGGAGAGGGGTAGCGGCAACACTTCCCAATAGGGGATATAACGTCCTGTCTGAGGAAGGAGGAAAGGGAGTTTGGGAGCAAAGAATGTCAGTACCACATGTGGAGTTACAAATACATCTTTCTCTTCCCTATCACCGCCTAAGAACAGGCCTGAAGGCACGTCTATACTGATAATAAGTCCTTTTTGACGATTGATTTCTTCAAATACGCGTTGTACCCAAGGAGAAACTCTGCGAGAGAGCCCTATACCAAAGATAGCATCAATAGTGATAGGCTGGGTGCCATTGTATTTGTTGGCAACAAAGTCTTCAAACCCCTTAGCGGGTTTACCTTTGATGGGTTGGAAGTGCTTGTCGTTGGCTTGTAGGTAATCTTCGGAGGTCGCTGGCTGGGAAACCGAGGTGATTTCCACTTGAGGGAAATTTTCCTTGAGAAGTTCTAAGTTCTTGGTAAAGTCCGCCGAATGGATTTCACTGAAGGGAACTAGAGTTACTCTTACTTTTTTACCAGTTTGCGAAAGTAGGCGTGCTAGGGCGAGACCATCACCACCATTATTGCCTACCCCTGCATAGATATGGTAGGGGTTGTCGTTGGGGAGGTTTTTCTTGATCCAAGCCATAAGGTTGTTGGCGGCTCTTTCCATGTGATCCCAAGAGGTAATTTGTTGTTCCTGAATAGTTTGCTCGTCCGCAGCGCGCATTTGCTCATTAGTAAGTATTTTCATAAGTGAATTATTTAAAGAATTAGTAAAATGTTCTGTTTTAAGATGATAAATAATCTATGTTTCGAAAATAGGACAATATGGCTTGCTTTAGTAAGGTATGTTGTTCTTCCTCTGGCAAGGTCAAGTGATCCTTGATTCTTCTATAAAAAGGCCAACCTTCTTTGTCTTTGTATTCAAAAAAGTAATATCCGAAGGGAGCCAATACACAGCAGGTGGCTATATGTATGAGGTTGACTTTGTCCTCTTTGGAGAATACCTCATGAGGCTTGCCAAGCTCTTGAATCCCTATCAGATAAAGGACTCTGTCTATATCCAATTGCATAGGCAGGGAGAAATCCTTGACCAGCTTTTGGGCTAAGATTTCCCACTGTTCGCTAAGTGTTTTTTCAGTTGTCACATGGTTGTTCTAAGGGAGAGCAAATATACTAATTTTTGTCCAATTTAGAGATATGAACAGTTTTTATTATTTTGTTAAAAACTTTTATAAATTGAAAATCAATTAGTTGTGTTGTGTTGTAAAATTATTTTTTATAGACTGTTGGTCTTCTCAATTTTTTTTTCTAATTTTGTAGTTCAGTTTAGAAATAGAAAAACGAAGAATAATGAGAAAAATTGTTACAAGCATAGCTGTTATTAGTTTGCTCGCTGCGTGTGGCGAAAAAGCTGCTGAGACAAAGGTAGATTATGCAGTACTCTCAGGTAAGGTATCCTCTGTAGGAGCAAAAGAGGATGGTCAAAAGGTATTTTTACTTCAGAATGATGAGGTAATAAAAGAAATTCCTGTGCAGACTGATGGTACTTTCCGTGATACTATTCGTGAAATAGGAGATAACCACCTCTACTATCTTGTTGAGAATCCTGTGGTACAAGTCCCTCTTTACTTAGCTAATGGAGCCAATATAGAGCTTACCCTCAATGAGGAAGTGAGCAAAACTATGGTTTCTGGTAGCGAAACAAAACAAACTCAGTACCTAATAGAACGTAATGCCTTTGTCAGTGACCGAATCAATGGGGCTGATTCCAATCTTTTTGGACAAAAACCACCTGAATTTAAGGAAAATATCAAAACTTTCTTCGCAGAGCTTAATGCTAAGCTAAAGGCTTATGGTTTTGATGATGAGTTCGTGAAGAATCAAGAAAAATGGGCTAAGTATAAGTTTGTGGAATATCTAACTGCATTCCCTACTTACAATAGATATGTTTCAGGAAAAGATGTGATCTTACCGGATGATTTCTATGCAGAAAGAGATGCTATTGACTATGATAATGCTGAGGAGTACCGCTTGATAGATACTTACCGTGATTTGGTACGCAATAAGTTCTATTCAATTATCACCAATCCTAACGATCCAGAAAATATAAAGGAGTTTATCTCTGCCGTTAATGCTTTGAAATCCGATAATATTCGTGCGGATTTGGCTAAGGGAATGGTCCCTTTACTCTCTGCTAACAATCCCTTGAATAAAGAAGTTTTCGATTTTATCAATAAGAATGTAACTGACGAAAAAGTAAAAGAAGCAGCAAAAAAAGCCTATGAGGTAGCAGGCAAACTTGCAGCAGGCAAGCTTTCTCCTAAGTTCTCTAATTATGAGAATTTCAACGGAGGCACTTCCTCTTTGGACGATTTCAAAGGAAAAGTAACTTATATAGATGTATGGGCTACTTGGTGCTTGCCTTGCCGTGGGGAAATCCCAGCGCTTAAGGAATTGGAAAAGAAATTCCAAGGAAAAGATGTTGCTTTTGTAAGTATCTCTATAGATGAAAACAAAGAGGATTGGAAGCAATTCGTTAAGAATGAAGACCTAAAAGGCGTACAACTTATTGCTGATGGTGCTTTTAATGCACAGTTTATCGAAGACTATGGTATCCGACAAATTCCTACTTTTATTATTATAGACAAAGAAGGTAAGATTGTCAATGCAGATGCGCCACGTCCTTCAAGTGAAGAAATTACAGGCTTATTGGAAGGCTTATTGAAAAAGTAATAGACATAATTTTAACACCTATAAAAAGGCTGTCCCCAAAGGGCAGTCTTTTTTTGGATAAAAAGTAAAAAGTGAAAGATAAAGAGGGTTCAGTATTCTAGTGAGGTATCTAAACTCCTGTATTCCTCTACTCCTAATAGTTAAAAAATATCTAAACTTTTGCCTGTGCAAAAACATTGCGCAACGACATCGTATCTTTGCACACGTAAAGAAAAGAACTCATGTTTGAAAAACAGCTAATTTCCAAGGCTTTTCCTTCTTATCTGAATCAAGATGCCGCCATGTTGGTCAACTTTCTTATCAAAAGAGAGGCTTGCTTTGAGGATGTCTTGGCAGAAGAGAGGGTGGTGCTCAGGGGTGAGAGTCTTATCATTCCTAAGAGAGTGTATTTTGGTCAATACCATACACAATCTCTTACTTATTTGCAGGAGATGATGCTCAATTGCTTGTATTTGTGTCATCATAATGGCTTCCTTAGGGAAGCCTATCTTAGGAAGGTTCTGCAAGCGAAAGAGGATTTTACCTTACCCTATATAGCGTTGTTATTCGGTGACTATGTGTATGAAATATTGGAGGTACTTGAGAAAAGTCTTTCTAATAAGAATAAGGAAAAACTCAGGAACTTTTTGACTGAAAACCCTCTTTTCAAAAAACGAATAGAGAGCCGTATGGTTAGCTATTGGGATTGCTATTATAGAACGCTTTACCCTAACCTAAAAGAATATATAGGATACCAACTTTTGAAAATTACTAACTCAAGTTTCGTAAGTTAGTGCTAACAAATTGAATGTTAGAAAACTACTAGGCATACGAATCTTTTACTTTTTACTTTATATAGTATGGAAGATAAAGCTTTAATCAAAAAACGTATAGATTGGTTTTGTAGAAACAAAATCAATGCCTTTTCACCTACCATTTCTCCTGCTCCTAAGTCAGTGGAGCGCAATGAGATAGAAAGCCTCTATGAGGGACTATTATGGTTTGTCCGTAATGGCGTACGAGAGGTGGTCATTGAAAAAAAATATATGGGCTCTTATTGTGATATTTACCTACATAAGCACTTGGAAGAGAGTTATTTGGTAAGTAGGAATGGTTATAAAATTAACTATTTGGACAAGGAAAAATGCCTTACAGCCTTGCGCCCCTTGCATGCTCGTCTTTCTTGGGAAGGGGTGGAGTTAAGGATTATCCAATCGGAGCTGATGCCTTGGTCTGTCTTAGGAAAAGGTCTTATTAACAATGAGTTTGCTGCTTATTATATCTCTCATGAGATACATGCTAACTATTTGGAAAAGAGTAATTTGTATGAAAAACTCTATAAGATACAGCAGACTCCAGAGTATCAGGCTTTTATCAGTGATGCTAAGGAGCTTTCCCCTAAGGAGTTGAAGGAGAAATATCCTAACCATATCATTCGCCAATACCAATCGGTGCGTGATTTTAAGTTTTTGGATTTACCTCATTATCAACAGAATATAGCGCTCTTTAAGCGACAATTGGATATTTTTGGTAAGGAAGCAGAACTATTCTTCAAGCCTTTTAATATTCTCAAGGAAGTGCGTAGTGATGGCAGTGAATACTTTGTCAATGACAATCTTAGTTTCCGTCAGGTGAATGATGATAAATGCCTACATTACCTTTTCACTGATGAGACAGATTTTGAGGCTAAGTACCCTGAGATACGTGCTTGGGTGGATAAGGTCAATCAGAGCGATGAGGAAGGGGTGGTTATTAAGCCGCGTACAGCCTTCCTTCCTAGCATGCCGCCTGCCTTCAAGGTACGTAACAATGATTACCTAACTCTTGTCTATGGAGTGGATTTCCAAGACCAACTTCAGGAGCAAATCGCCAGAAGAAATATCAAAGGGAAACTTCGTTGTTCTATCAATGACTGGGCGATCAATGCCAAGCTATTGGCAATCCCTTATAGTGACTTACACGAGGAAAACTACGAGTTGAAGAATTTGGTACTTGATCGTATATTAGGTGAAGAAATAGAAAACCAATTAGATAGCAGACTATGAGTACAAAAAATAATCCCCATTACTTTCCTAAACTCCTTATTCTGGTGGGAGCACCAGGGTCAGGCAAATCTACCTTTGCGCGCTACTTTATCCGTACAGAGGATAATTGGGTGCGTGTCAATCGTGATGATTTCCGCCTAATGCAGTTCGGTGATACGCTTATGTCACCCTTCTATGAGGAACGTATTACCAAAATGGTGGAGGCATCCGTTATTACCCTATTGAAAAATCATACCAATGTGATTATAGATGCTACCAATAGCTCCTTGCGTACCCTTGAGGATATGGTGCGTACCTATACCGAATATGCAGATATTTCCTTTAAAGTTTTTGACCTTTCGGTGGAGGAACTTGTCAAGCGCTGTGATAAGCGTTATGAGCAAACAGGTAAGTTTATCCCTAAGAGCGCTATAGAAAAGCATGTAACTCAATTACAATACACTAAAGAAAAATTTGATTTCAAGCCTATTCCTCGTACAGTGAAGGAGGCTACACTCACCTATACTGCGCAGGATAGCACTTTGCCTAAGGCTGTAATTTGTGATTTGGATGGTACCCTTTCTTTGCTTAATGGTCGTGACCCTTATGATGCTTCTTCGGCTGATGAGGATTTGCTCAATGTTCCAGTAGCACGGGTATTACAAATGGCTAAAGCACAGGGTTACAAGGTGATACTTCTTTCAGGGCGGGAACAGCTTTATAGGGAACCTACCGAGCGTTTTCTTTCGAAATACCAAATCGCCTATGACCTATTGCTTATGCGTACAACCAATGATTATAGGAAAGACAACATCATCAAGAAAGAGCTTTTCCAACAAGAAATAGCGGGTAAGTACTTTATAGAGTTCCTCTTGGATGACCGTAACCAAGTGGTGGATATGTGGCGTAAGGACTTACAGCTGCCTTGTTTCCAAGTGAATTATGGTGATTTTTAATAATCAAAAATAAGAAAATTAATTGTAACTTATTAAAATACAAATAAATAATCATGAAAAAAATCATTACATGTGTAATTACCATCGGTTTGCTTGCTGCCTGTGGTGAAAAATCAGTGCAGGAAAAGGCTGATTATGCGGTGATCTCTGGAAAGGTATCGGTTACCGAAAACGAGAAAATACAGCTCGTTCATAACAACGAGGTGATTAAGGACATTGCTATAGCCTCTGATGGTACTTTCCGAGATACCATACGCACTATAACCGACAATCATGCCTACTACCTCTTTGAGAATCCTCAGCTGTTAGTGCCTCTTTATTTGGATAAAGGGACTCAAATAGAGTTCACCCTCAACCAAGACCTCTCCAAGGTGACCCTCTCTGGTACTCAAATAGGGCAAACCCAATACCTTATAGAGAGAGAACTCTTTGTCAATAAGAACATATTCCGATCCGACGGTGCGCTCTTCAAGCAAGAACCACAGGCTTTTAAGGAAAGTCTTAAAAAGTTCTTTGCTGAACTCGAAACCAAGCTAAAAGGGTATAACCTTGACGAGGATTTCGTGAAGCGCCAGCAAAAATGGATTCAATATAAGTATATAGCAGCACTAACGGATTATCCCAATTCGTATGAATACTTCTTAAAAAAGCAACCCACGCTACCTCAAGATTTCTTTGCTGAGAGAGACCAAATAGATTTTGATAATGCCAAGGAATATGAGACCGATGAGGCTTATAGGGATTTGGTACAAGGTAAATATTATTCTCAGCTAAGCGATGCTAGTGATCCCGCACAGGTAGAAAACTTTATAAAACTCGTATCTGCCCTTAAGTCAGAAAATATTCGTGCTGATTTTGCAAAAGAGTTAGCTACACTTATTATTCCGGGTAATACTAAGAACAAAGAGGTATTGGATTTTGTACTTAGTAATGTAAAGGATGAAAAAGTAAAACAAGAAGCACAAGCAACTTATGACAAGATTACAAAATTAGCTGTGGGTGTTCCCTCTCCTGTCTTTACCAACTATGAAAATGCTAACGGAGGTACTAATTCCCTTTCTGATTTCAAAGGAAAACTCGTATATGTAGATGTCTGGGCTACTTGGTGTCGCCCTTGTTTGGCTGAAATTCCTGCGCTAAAAGCCTTACATGATAAGCTCAAGGGTAAAAATATAGAGTTTGTAAGTATTTCCATAGATGAAGACAAGGAAGCATGGCGCAAGGCAGTAAAAGAAAGAGAGCTCAAAGGGGTACAACTCATTGCTGATAAGGCTTTTGAATCTCAATTTATTCAAGACTATGGTATCAGCCAGATTCCTACTTTTCTTATCATAGATAAGGATGGAAAAATTGTGAGTCCTAATGCACCCCGTCCTTCTGACCCTGATATAGAGAAAATCCTAACAGGTAAAAACTAGAAGAATTATAGGCTCCTAGCTTCCCATGGACAAAGGTGTTTCTTTTTTAGATAGGTATTTGGATAAAACAAAAAGCTACCTTCCTTTTCCCTATCTGCATAAACGAATAGGCACTACTAGGGAGCCATCTATTAGGGATAATACCAAATATTGTATAAAATGTTGAAAGAGGTTGTTTCTTTTTGGGACAACCTCTTTTTTCAATATTTATGATTCTTTAGTTTATTCTTTAAATTCACTATCTTCATCTGTTCTTGTGCAGCAGAAAGTTTAGGATCCTTGGTTAAATATCTAACAATAATTTCTTTCTCTCCTTTCCTCAATAAGTTATATTCATCAGAACAATCATCTTTCAAACTATTTTTAAGCTGTTTTTGACAGAATAATTATCTAATTTTCTTTGGGTTGTTTTTGTAGAATACCTATATCTTTCGGACAATTGACTATAAGTTTATTTGTTTTTTAAGGAAAAGTCTTTCCACAAGCATGACTTTTGTATCGTTGTCCCCTTTCTTTAATACCATCCTTCTTGGCTATTTTACTGCCGTGTAAAAGCATATTTCCCCTCTTTTCAAATAGCTATAAAGGTAGATAAAATAAGGAATTACACAACTTTTGAGCAACATTTTTGTCCATTAATCAGGTTTTAGCTATACCTTCTTAAATTCTATATTTTCTCACTTTTTAATATTTAACAACAAATTTATTTCATTTGGCAATTATTTCACATTTATATTTCATACCTTTGTATCCTATTTAAATATTCTCTGTTTTAATATAAATTGCATTATTTTACACTACAAATACTATATAACTTATGAGAAAAATCTACTTTCTTTACTTGCTATTGGGACTCTCTACAATAGTTACAGCCCAAGAACGTCTCCTATTGGGAACGGTCAAAGATGAAAAAAATGAACCTCTCTTAGGTGTGACTGTCATGATAGAGGGTACAGGCAAAGGGGTAGCTACCGATATCAATGGTACCTATTTCTTGGAGGTGAGAGATGGTCAGGTACTGACTTTCTCTTCCGTTGGCTATCAAACACTACATCATGTGGTAACTCCTGATCTTAAAAAACTGGATGTTTCTTTATCCTTGCAGGTAGAGAAGATTCCAGAAGTGGTGGTGGTAGGTTTCGGAAAGAAACAAGCGGTTAAGGAACTTACTGGTGCGGTGAGCAAGCTGGATAATGTATCGGATAATAATTCCATTTCGGTAGATAAAGTACTCTTGGGTAGGGTAGCAGGTGTGCAAGGAGGAGTTGTCTCTGGACAGCCAGGAAGTGCTGCTACCATTCGTATCCGTGGGGTGGCTTCGGTCAATGGGCGTAACGAACCGGTCTATGTGATAGATGGGGTGAGAGTTACCCATGGTGACCACGCACAAAATACAAGAGGAAATAATGTACTGGCAGGTTTGAATAATGATGATATAGAGAGTGTTACCATTCTCAAGGATGCAGTATCTACCGCCATATATGGTGCTGATACAGGATCTGGAGTGGTGATTATTACTACTAAATCGGGCAGGAAGGGAGCTGCTAACTTTCGTATCTCAAGTGAAGTAGGACTTGTCTCTCGTGCTGCAGTAGGGGAAAAACCCCTCACTACAGAACAGTGGCTGGGTTTCCTATATGATGCTTATCTCAATAGTGAAGAAGGCTCTGCTGCTTATCCCAACAAAGAGGCTCTCTTGGCTGATCTTAAGGCAGGAAATGTCTCCACAGGTAATGGAGGATATATATTACAAGATATCTATAAACAAAGACACATTAATACCGATTGGAGAAAGCTCGTGGAGAATAAAATGGCGCTCTACCAAGAAATCAATGCCACTGTCTCTGGCGGAAATGATAAACTATCCTATTATTCTTCCCTTGGCTACCTCAAGGAAGATGGTATCGTCAAGGAAAATAGCTTCGAGAGAGTAACCAGTAGCAATAAGATTGACTTCCAAGCAACCAGCAAGCTACGTCTCTCCACTAATATTCAGCTCTCTTATGCCAATACACTAGCACAGCCAGAAGGGCCACAATATTCCGATCCTGTATATGGACAATATATGATCCGACCTACAGAAAGAGCTTATAACCCAGATGGTTCCCTTAACTATGGTCAATATGGTATGCTCTCTAATGGAACTTATAATATAGTAGCACTACAAAAATTGAACTATAACAAAAACCAAACAATGAGGGCACTTGCTAATTTCCAATTGGACTACCAGTTGGCTAAAAACCTACTTTATAAGTTTGTTTTTGCTCCTGAGTATATTGATCTAGGGGAAGATGGTTATAAATCCCCCGTACATGGAGATGCTTTCTATACCAAAGGAGAGGCCGATTGGTTCAATACACGTATATTTAGTTTCAATCTACAGAATATCCTTTCCTATGACTTGACTATAAAGGAAAAGAATCACCTCTCGGCAAGTCTTATTCAGGAAGCATATCGCTCTGATCAGAAGAATATAGATGCCGTTGTTTTTACCGCAGGTTCTAATAAGCTTAAGACGCTATCTAGCTTTATTAAGCCTGTTTCTATCTCTGGTACTAGGGAAATTAATTCTCGTGAGGGCTATGCCCTAACCTTACACTATGATTATAATAAGTTATTCCTGTTAGACCTCGCAGGTAGACAGGATAGATTATCCAATTTCTGGGAAGAGAACCGTACAGGTTATTTCTATTCAGTAGGATTAGGGGTGGATTTAGCACGTTTGGAATCCTTTAGTAAGACAAAACAACTCTCACAGCTGAAGTTCTCTACCTCCTATGGGCGTTTAGGGAATATGGTCTATGTCTCCCCTTATGCAGGTTATCAGTATAGATTTAATTATGACAACAAAGCGGCGGGTGTTCCTATAGGGGTGGATAATCCTGATCTGCGCTGGGAGACTCTTTACCCTCTGAATGTAGGCTTAGATATAGGATTTTTCTCCGATAGAATAACCCTTTCTACCGCTTATTTTATAAAGAAAACTAAGGATATGATCTTCTCACTACCACTCTCTACTGCTCAGGGTTCTTATACCGCTACCAAACAGGTGAATGTGGGAGAAATGGAGAATAAGGGTTGGGAACTAGCAATCAATGCAGAACTGATAAAGAACGAAGAGGGACTGAATTGGGAATTAGGAGGGCACATAAGTACTCTATCAAACAAAATTACTCAAATGTATGATGATGCCCCTATCACATTCACCAATCGTATCCTCCAAAAAGGAGAAAATGTAGGGGCTTTTTACCTAAAAAAATGGGCAGGGGTAGATCCAAATACGGGAGCTCCTCTTTGGTATAAGAATGGAAAAGATGGTGAGACTACCTCTGTCTATAGTGAAGCCAAGGAAGCTATACAGGGAAGCTATCTCGCTTCTCTCTATGGAGGATTTGATACCAAAATCTCCTATAAGAACCTATCCCTCTTAGCTCAGTTTGCTTATGGATTTGGGAACAAGCTCTACGATTCCTCTGCTTCTTGGGCGAAGGATGATGGGAAGACTACCTATCTGTATCCAGGTTATGCCTCTCAGGTAGAATCCTATTGGACACCTCAAAATCGCAATAGTGAGAACCCTAAACCAATTTGGGATGGCAATGCACAGTCTGCTGAGGCCTCTACCCGCTACCTATATGACGGAGATTACTTGCGCCTACAGACGCTGAAACTCTCCTATGACTTTCCAACTATCTGGCTTGAAGGTACCTACCTCAAGCAGCTGCAGTGCTATGTACTTGGGGACAACCTATGGACTCATAACTTTGATAAAAGATTCAAGGGAGATCCCGAAGCACAAGCCGATGGAAGAGTGGATTTTGTCCTTCCTACTCTCAGAACTCTCAGTTTCGGAATAAATATTAATTTTTAAATCACAAAAAAATGAAGAAGAACATCTATCACTTAGCACTTATAGTTTTCTTTATACTATTTTCCTCTTGTAGTAAGGAATTTACCGAGACACAATTCTTTCAAGAAGATAGAGCTGACGAAGGCATTTCCTCTGTAGAACAGCTTTCTTCTCTTCTTAGGGGGGCTTATGTAAGCATGAGGGATGCCAACTACTTGGGATGTAATTACAGAGCTTATGCCGAAATACGTTCGGATGAAATGCATTACCTCTTTAACTCACCTTCCTTGACAGAGGTGGCTACTTATACCCTTAGTGGTCAAGATGCTTATGGTCCTACGGAGTTTACTTGGAAGACCATCTATCAGGTGGTAGCTTCTGCCAATATTGTGATCAATGCTCCAGATGATCTTCCTTGGGGTGAGGGAAATACACCTCAAGAAAGAACGAATGAAATAAAAAAACTCAAGGCACAGGCCTATACTGTACGAGCCTTAGCATTCTTTGACCTATTGCGACTCTATGGACAGAAATATGCTGGAGGTACTCTAGGGGTAGTGCTACCGATACGCTATGATGCCAATGCACATTCCACCAGAGCTACTATTCCTCAAACAGAGTCCCAAATAGAGACAGATTTCCAAAAAGCAATTGAATTATTTGAACAAGTAGCTCATTCACAAGGGGTTCCTTTGGAAAATTTGGTAGATACTGATCACAGGAATTATATCTCCCCCTTGGCTGTAAAAGCATTACAATCAAGATATTACTTGTATAAAAGCGAATGGACAAGAGCTGCTGGATGTGCTCTAGATGTAATCTTCTCAGGAATATACCAGTCAGCTTCTGCTTCTGAACTGAAAAGTTCTTTCCAAAAAGCAAATGCACCTAATAGTATATTCGAACTTACCGTAGGGATTAATGGTACACTCTCTACTCAATCCTATGACTATTTGATTAACTCAAAAGGGTCAGGCGAAATGGCAGTGTCTCGCCAGGCACAACAACTTTACGAACCTGGCGATGTAAGAGCTTCCTTGATAGAGACAGATGATATCATTGGTATAGATATGTATTTCTTGAATGATAAATTCTCTGACCTAGAAGGAAATAGTAATATAAAGGTAATTCGTTATGAAGAGGTATTGCTCAACGCCATAGAAGCACTCCTACACAGCGGAGATGATGAAACAGCGCTGACCCTCTACAACGAGCTAAGAGGTCAGAGAGGTCTTTCGGAGGTTACCTCCGTCTCCTTGGATGAACTCAAGAAGGAGCGCGTAAGAGAACTCTTGGGTGAAGGTTTCCGCTATTGGGACTTATTGCGCTGGGGAGATACGGTTCCTCAGGGCAATATAGATGGCTCTTTTTCTCCAAGCAATAATAAAACAGTACCTAACAGACTCTTTGCCTTCCCGATCCCTCAAACGGAGAGAATGAGCCCTAATAGTAAGGGAGTACAGCAAAACGAGGGATACTAAACATTAAGTGAAACATATTAAATATCAAAAATAACATGAAGAAAATCATTACAACACTCACTGTCATGACTTTGCTTGCTGCATGTAGTGAGAAAACAACAAAAGGAGAAGATAACTATGCAATTATCTCGGGAAGGGTATCTACTCCTGGAGAAATTGAGAAAGTATTGCTCGCACAGAACAACGAAGTCGTTAAAGAAATTCCTGTAAGTCCCAGTGGCTTTTTCCAAGATACTATACGGCCTATAACAGAAAACCATTATTACTACCTCTTCGAAAGTTCTATATTACAGATTCCTATCTATTTAGACAAACAAACCAATTTGGAGCTAACTTTCGATAAAGATTTGGAAAAGACGGTTCTTTCAGGTACAGAAAAAGAAAAAAATCAATATCTATTAGAAAGAGAAGTAATAGTTAATAATAAAATATTCCGTTCTGATGCTGAACTTTTCAAGCAGGAACCAAAAGTGTTCAAGGAGAATATAAAAAAATACTTTGAGAAGCTTAGAACAAAGCTGAATAGTTACAAATTTGATAAAGAATTTCTCGAAAAACAACAAAAATGGATAGAATATAAGTTTGCAGAGTGTTTGGTAGACTATCCTAATTCCTATAATTACTTTGTAGGTACCCAACCTGTACTTCCAGAGGATTTTTATGAGGAAATAAAAGGAATTGATTTTGATAATGCACAAGAATATGACTCCAATGAAGCTTATAGTGACTTAGTACAAAGGAAATATTTCCAACAAATAGGAGATCTTGAAGATCCAGTTCAATTGGATAACTTTATTAAGACCATAGGAGCACTCAAGTCTGAAAACATCCGTTCTGATTTTGCAGAGGGCTTAGCTTCCATGATCCATCCAAGTAATCCAAAGAATAAGGAAATCTTAGATTTTGTATTGGCTAATTCCAAAGAAGAGGAAGTCAAACAAACCGCTCAGTTGACCTATGACAAAATTACAAAATTGGCTGTGGGTGCTCCCTCTCCTGTATTTACCAACTATGAAAATGCCAATGGGGGTACTAATTCCCTTTCTGATTTCAAAGGAAAACTCGTATATGTAGATGTATGGGCTACTTGGTGTCGCCCTTGTTTGGCTGAAATTCCTGCGCTAAAAGCCTTACATGATAAGCTCAAGGGCAAAAATATAGAGTTTGTAAGTATTTCCATAGATGAAGATAAAGAAGCTTGGCGTAAGGTAGTAAAAGAAAGAGAACTCAAAGGAGTACAGCTTATTGCTGATAAGGCTTTTGAGTCTCAATTTATACGAGATTATTCCATTAATCAAATACCTACTTTTTTGATTATAGACAAAGAAGGAAGAATTATAGATCCCGACGCCCCACGCCCTTCTGATCCTCAATTGGCAGAAGTCTTAGAAAAGCTCTTAAAATAATGTGAGTTCGGCGTAAGCGAAATTATATTTTTTATCCCACAGACTCCATGGATTTTCACAGATAAATAAGATCTTTGGTCTTATAAAAAACTGTGTAAATCGAAACAGTACAATTACACAGACATAGAAAATCTGTGAAAATCCGAAGGAGTTTTCGTTATATCGAACTCACATTAAATAATATTGTAGAAAATGATACAATCTATTATTGAAAAGTATAAAGATAGAATAGTTGTAGGAACTAAAGGCTTTATAAATATAACTTG
This sequence comes from uncultured Capnocytophaga sp., assembly GCF_938029845.1. Taxonomy (GTDB): domain Bacteria; phylum Bacteroidota; class Bacteroidia; order Flavobacteriales; family Flavobacteriaceae; genus Capnocytophaga. The sequence continues at coordinate 11,145 of NZ_CALHGG010000174.1, read as the reverse complement.
GATAGAGCAAACCAAAAAGAAATTAGGCTTTTCTTTGCCTGATAGTTATAAAGAGATGTTATTAAACTATGAATTTATCTCTGTCTGTGGAATTGATTTTAAAACTATTGCTCCACCTGAATATCAAGAAGATGCTGATATTGATATTTATTATACTTATCAAGTAAATTTGCAAAATAATCTATTCCGAAAAGATGAATTGGCTTTCTTAGAGATGGATGAAGAGACTTATTTCTTTAAAATTGAGGAAGTAGGTCAAGCTAATGAATATTCTGTTTACATTCGAGATTATATGATGAATGAAGATCATCTATATGCCAATAACTTTCAAGAATTTTTAGAACATTTTTTTAGCATACTATTGAAATAGCAAGTTTATTTATTTCCAAAAAGAAATGGTTTGCGAATTTATCAAACAGAGATAGAGAGGCTGTCCAGAAAAACTTTTCGGACAGCCTTTTTTATTTGGAACTAAATATTTTTCAAACGGATGAAACTTTAACATTTTAAAGAGTTAAAAATAAATAAATAATTGTATATTTGCCTCGTTCTAAAAGCACAACCATGTCCTTAACGCTCATAGCTGCCTTAGACCTTGACAATGGAATAGGCAAGGAAAACCAACTACTATGGCACTTGCCTGATGATTTTCAGCACTTTAAGCACCTTACGATGGGGCATTGTGTGATTATGGGACGTAAAACCTTGGAGTCCCTTCCTAAGCTCCTTCCCAAGCGCACTCATATTGTACTCTCTCGAGACAAAAATTATCAGAGGGAACATTGTATAATGGTATCCTCTATACAGGAGGCCATTGCCGTGGCTCATGAGCAGGACGAACACCCCTTTGTCATAGGTGGGGGAGAGGTGTATAAGCTAGCATTGCCTTATGCAACTACCCTTGAACTCACACGTGTACAAGCGCACTTTCAGGCGGATACCTTCTTTCCAGAGATTGACCTCCAAGTGTGGCAACTCGTAAGGCAAGACTTTCACCCCAAAGACGAAAGGCACCCCTACGACTTTTATTTCGAAACCTATAAACTTTTATAAGATGAAAAAGCTATTACTAACGCTTTTGGTGCTCTTCTCTGCCCGAGTGGGAGCACAAATAATCTCCGAAAACCTTGGCTCCAAGGATATGGATGATACTCGTAAGATAACCATAGTCCTACCCGATGGCTATGACAAACGACAAAAATACCCACTCTTTGTAGTGCTCAATGCCAGCCGACTACTGGAGCCTACGGTAACAAGCCTACGCTATTTCGCCCGTACAGGTGAGGTGCCTCCCTCTATTATTGTGGGGATATACAACCAAGAAGACGATGTAACCATACCACAGGAAACAGGAGTGCCTTTTAACGATACAGCTGTTTTCTTTGAGTTCGTAGGGCAGGTAGTAATCCCACATGTACAAAGCAAATATGCTACCAATGGTTTCAAAGGAATTATTGCCGATGGCGAAGGGGCTAACTTTATCAACTACTATCTGCTCAAGGAAAATTCCCTTTTCAACGCTTATATATCTCTCTCTCCTAATATGACTGAGAAGATAACTAACTCTATCCCAGAACAATTAGCTTCCTTCAAGACGCCTATTTTTTACTATCTTGGATGGACTCAGGACGAGGACAATGTAACCTTAAAGAAAATAACCGACTTGGACAAGCTTATGAGTGTCAAGAAGTTGGAACGTAGCTTCTATTTCTCTCAACCCTTTCCTCAAGTTACCACTAGTGCTGTTTCTATTATGGGGATCTCCGAGGCTTTGAACCTATTCTTTGAGGAATATCGCCCTATTACCATGCGCGAATATGCTGAAAAGGTGCTTAAGATTCAGAGTAATACAACTCAGTACTTGGAAGATAAATATAAGAAAATCAAAGACCTGTATGGAATAGACAAAGAACCTCTCTTGGAGGACGTGAAGGCTATCTATGCTGCTATTCTCAAGAATGCGGATTTCGAGTCCATCCCTATATTGGTTAAGTATATCAAGCCTTATTATAAGAACACAGCACTACCTGACTACTTAGAAGGAGATTACTACCAACGTATTCAGGAACCACAGAAGGCTTTTCGCTCACTTCAGCGTGCTTATGGAGCTAAGGAAATAGATTTTGTAACCAAGGAATTGGTGAGCCAGACCCTTGAAAAACTCCAAAAAGAATACCGAGGTAAGCTAAAAGCTAAAAAAGGAGATGCTGTTATAAGCGAACAGCTAAAAGAACAACCTGCTGAAACAGAGGATTCTAGCGCTCAAACTCCTACTGAAGGACAGCAGTAAATAGGGCAACGAGGAAAAATGTTCAAAATATATTTGGTGCATATTCAAAAATGTTATATCTTTGCACCTCAAATTAAATAAAAAGTTTTATGAATCATTACGAAACTGTTTTCATTTTGAATCCCGTTTTATCTGAAACTCAGATAAAGGAAGCAGTTGAGAAATTTGAAAATTTCTTAACCTCAAAGGGTGCTGAAATGGTAGCAAAAGAAGATTGGGGCTTAAAGAAATTGGCCTATTCCATTCAAAACAAGAAGAGTGGATTTTATCACTTATTTGAGTTCAAAGCACCAGGCGATATTATCGAAAGCTTTGAAGTAGAATTCCGCCGTGATGAGCGCGTAATGCGTTACCTCACTGTAAAGCTCGAGAAAGAAGCTATTGCATGGGCTGAGAAAAGAAGAGCAAAGTTGAACAGTAAAAAAGCCTAAAACATGTCTATCGAACAACAAGCAAAAGGAAAAAAAGAGGGAGATATCAGATATCTTACCCCATTGAATATAGATACCAACAAAAATAAAAAATATTGCCGTTTTAAAAAATTAGGTATCAAATATATTGATTACAAAGACCCTGATTTCTTATTGAAATTTATTAACGAACAAGGTAAGTTGTTGCCTCGTCGTATCACAGGTACTTCTCTGAAGTTTCAACGAAAGATCGCAGTAGCTGTTAAGCGCGCTCGTCACTTAGCTCTATTGCCTTATGTAGCCGATTTGTTAAAATAATTAATTCAAGGAATCAATGGAAATTATACTTAAAAATGATGTCCCTAACCTAGGGTTCAAGGACGATATAGTAACCGTGAAGAACGGATATGGGCGTAATTATCTTATTCCTCAAGGCCTTGCTCAGCTAGCGACTCCTTCTGCTAAAAAGGTGTTGGCTGAGAACCTAAAACAAAGAGCTTTCAAGGAAAAGAAAATTATTGAAGACGCAAAACAATTAGCCAAAGCACTCCAACAATTGGAAATAAAAATTGCTGCTAAGGCTGGAGTAGGCAACAAATTGTTCGGTTCTGTAAACCACGATGACCTTGCTGAAGAACTCCTTAAGGCTGGACACCAAGTAGATAAGAAATATATCTATATCGCAGGTGGCAATATCAAGCAAACAGGTAAGTATGAGGCTTCTGTACGTTTGCACAGAGAGGTAATCGTATCTTTACCTTTTGAAATAGTAGCCGAAAACAACTAAAGTTTTATTCATAGATTTTGGATTTAAAGCGAAAACCATCTCCTTGTGAGGTGGTTTTTTTCATATAACCTACTCCTATGACTTTCTTCTCTATTTTTAAGGATATAGGCGCTTTCCTATTCCCTCGCTATTGCTTGGGTTGTGGTCAGATAATCAGCCATCAAGAACAATTTCTCTGTGTAGCCTGTCGCCACGAGCTCAGGCAGACAAACTTTCACCTACTTTCTCAAGAGCGTAACCCTATGATAAGGAAGTTCTGGGGCAGGGTAGTGGTACAGAAAGCAGCCGCCTTGCTCTATTATGAAAAGGGGGCGGTATCTCAGCGGCTTATTCATGCTCTTAAGTATCATGATAGGCAGCAGGTAGGGCTTTGGCTAGGACAGTGGTACGCTACCGAACTTGCCCAAACGGGCTATTTTGCCGGGGTAGACTTGGTATTGCCGGTTCCCCTACATCCTAAGAAAAAGAAAAAAAGAGGTTACAATCAAGTAACACTCTTTGGGGAAACACTTGCAAAAACCTTGCAAGTGCCTTATCGTGAGGATATATTACTCAAGCAAACCTACAACTCCGCACAGGCCAAAAAGCACTGGCTAGAGCGACAGAAAACCACTGCCGAAACTTTTGTTCTTACCTCTTCAGAACAGATCGCAGGTAAGCATATCCTTATCGTAGATGATATCGTAACCACAGGAGCCACCCTCGCCCAGTGTGCAGCCTTGCTGATAGCCACAGGAGCTAAGGTGAGTTTTGCTTGTATGGCTTATAGTAATAACGAATAAAAATTAACTAAGGAGTATATCCTTATAGGCTTCGTATGAATTGCTTATGCTCTTTTTATGACAAGTACTCAAATCCACTTCTGGGACAGGGAAACTAGGAATTACTTGGCGGATTACCTCATCAAACTTCTTAGGACTGGCGGTACTTAGTACAGTGCCGTATTGGGAAGGAAGTAGGGATTTTTGCAAAGCTAAGTGCCCCACTGCTGAATGAGGATCAAGAGTATATCCTAAGGTATTATGTATATAAGCGATTTCGTCCAAGGTTTCTTTGTCGGAGATGACCACAGCGGTAATCATCTTACGGATGGCCTCAAGGTTGCAGCCAAATAGCTCTTGTATACGTACAAAGTTGCTCGGATCTCCTACGTCCATGGCATTGGAGAGGGTGGGCACTGAGGCCTTGGCCTGATAGCTTCCTGTTTGTAGGTAGAGGGCAAAGGTATCATTGGCATTGTTAGCGGCTACAAACTTGCTTACAGGTAGTCCCATAGCGTGGGCATATAGGCCAGCGGTGAGGTTACCAAAGTTTCCACTAGGTACAGCCAGCACCCAATCCTTACCGTCCAAGAGGTCTTTTACTTGCTTGTAAGCGAAGAAGTAGTAAAGCATTTGGGGGAGAAAACGGGCTACATTGATGGAGTTGGCACTACTTAGCACACGTTCTGCCTTGAGGGAAGCATCGGAAAGGGCTTGCTTGACAAGAGCTTGGCAGTCGTCAAAGGTTCCTTCCACTTCCACGGCTTGTATATTGGCTCCTAAGGAGGTCATTTGGTATTCTTGGAAAGGGCTTACTTTTCCTTTGGGGAAAAGAATCACCACTCTTACACCCTCCACTTTGTAAAAGCCATTGGCTACGGCACTCCCTGTATCGCCAGAGGTAGCCACCACTACCGTAGTAGGGTTATCCTTATCGGAGAATTTGCCTAAGCAACGCGCCATAAAGCGTGCCCCTACATCCTTGAACGCCATGGTAGGTCCATGGAATAGCTCTAGTACAGAGGTATTACTTAAGAGTTCTTTTACAGGCGTATCGAAGACAAAGACTTCTTCCAAGACCTTTTGGAGTTCTTCACGGCTAAAACTGTCATTTACATAGGGGTAAAGTGCCTCTGTAGCGATTTCTATATTGCTTTTTTGAGTAATTTCCTCAAAGAAAGAAGCAGGTAGGGTAGGGATATGTTCGGGAACAAAAAGTCCTTTGTCCTTTCCCAATCCTCTTAGGGTAGCTTCTTTGAAGGAAACTATCTCGTCCTTATGCTTGATATTATAATAGTTCATGATGTGTTAGTTTTCTTTAAGGCACAAAGATAAGATATTTCTGACGGCTTTGCAAGGTGTTTCTTATATTTGTTTCATGAGCAGAAATTATATACTGCGTACCAAATACAGTAGAATATTTCCATTGATTTTCTTAAAAAGATATTTGATGCTATATCCCCCTATAACGTCCTCTTCCATAAAGCTGATACTTATCTGAAAAGAATCCTCTGTAAAGAAAGAAAAATCAATAAGAGCCGTTTTTTCTTTATTCCACCACTCAAATTCTTTATCTTGGACAATCTTCTCTATGTTTAATTTCTCAAAAAGGGCTATATACTTCCTAGGAAATAATTTATGGTAGATTTTTATAAAGTCTTCCCTGACAATGGGTTTGTCTTCTGTTGTAAAGTCATCTCTATAAACTATATCTCCATATAGCATTTCATAAAGCGGTCCTTCATCATTGAGGGGATAATGTACCATAGTATCGGCAATTTTTGTGACCTGTCCTTGTGATAAGCACACTTGAAGTTCTTCCAGAAAAGAGGAGAGTTCTGTATCATTAATTTTTTCCTCTTCTGTAACCTTATCTTCTTTTTCACTGGTGAGGATATTTGTGATAACAGTATCTTTTCTCAATACATTTTCATCAGACGTAGTATCAGGGATTGTTCTCTTACAAGAAAACAGAACTAATGAAAACAAAAATACGAAAATATAGTGTTTGATTCTTCTTTTTGGGGACATAATTGCATTGGTTTATAATTATGATGAGTTGTTTCTGAAAATAATGAAGAATTATAAAATTGAGATGAAATATTTTTATACCAGACAATGTGATTCTTCTAAGCAATCCAAGAAAAATCTATCATAGTCAGGTACCATTTCTCTTTTATTTTTGTCACGTAAAAAATAAAATGGTTTGTGTAGGTACTATTACTAAAAGAAGATACTTCTTTCCAAGCTGTCATAATACAACGGGTAGTTTTCTCTATTTCTTTAGCTTTTTTTAAAGCTCTTTGGGCTTCTTGTTTTTCTTTTGCTGTCAAAGGGAGGGTGCTTAGAGAACTTGTTATGTAATAAGATAGTTTTTTCTGAGCTTCGGGGTGTGCAACAAAAAAGATACCTGTGAGTGAGCTGTATTCGTCAGGGGCGATATTTTCTGTTACTTTTTCAATAGGTACTTTTCCTACGCCTATTTTTCCCATAGCCAATACTTTTCGGTTGTATCCATCAATAAAAGTTTTTTCCTTCTCTTGGTAGAGCGTGTCGAGGTATATCCGTTTTTGGTTTGCCCAATAGACATCACCCCCAGGTTTGTACAAGAAATACAAACCAATATCGGGGTGTATGAGTTTGTTTAGCGCAGTAGTATCCTTTTTGTTGTAACATTGAATAATCTCATAGACAACCTCTTCAAAATTTTTTGGATTTATGTTCCCTGAGCTATAGGAATAATACTTGGCTAATGAATCTATAGTAGGGAGACTATCTTTTTGGGGAACAATTATTTCTTTTTTGGGGAGCAAGGGAGTATTCTTTACAAATTTTGTCCTTTGTAGGCAGCCCAAGAAGAAAGGTATAAGGAAAAGGTATAGGTATTTTGTCATATTCTTATAGGAAAATTTAGTTGATATTGATTTCAGGGGTTGTTACCTTCAAGTCATAACGCTTTTTCTGGTAGATATAGAAAGTTTGTATCTCAAAATAATAGGTTCCAGAGGATAAATAAGGAAAATAAGTACTGATACTGCTCTGTGGTGCTATCTTTATGTAAGGTTTTTCAGTATTTCCTAAAAAGAGATAGTTCTCAGAGCAATCATAACAGTTATCTAATCCTCCTCCGATATAGCGTTTTCCCTCTTTCCTAAAGCCCAAGATATGAGTACTTGCTTCTTTGCTTTCTTTTTTCAGTTTAGAAAATAGTTGTATGGTATCCGCAGTGGTATTTCTAATCTCCATAAGGGGTGTATGCTCTTGTACTCTTAGTGTTACATTCAAAAAAGGTTCATTTTGACTATACATAAAAGCAGGAAAGCAGAGGAAGTAAAACAAGATACTAAGGGGTTTCATAAAAATCATTTTTTAGCTATTCCATACATAGCTATTAGTGGAATACAAAGTAATTCTAAGAATAACAGCAACCCTATTAGCATAATGAGCCATAAGCTACGCGTTTTGCGGTGTTTTCTCCAGAATAATATACAAAAAATGATACTTATCAGTAATTGTAAGACAGTAATAGGCAATATAATCTGAATAGGATAGGCAAACTTGCTATTATTATACCTTAAAAGTCCCCAAACCGCTATAAGATAGACTCCAAAAAGCACAATGGCTATTGAAATATTATATTTCCAAAAGACTTTTATTGAATTATTTATCATTAGTTATAGGTCTTTTATGGATAAATAGTGTCATAAAACAACATATAATCAAGCTAAAAATGAGAGATGTAAAAAGTCCTATGGTCATATCATTTATACTTTTCATAACATTGGTTTCTATTATATCTTGCTTACTATTGGATTTTAATCCATAGTAGCTATAAAATACAACAGATAATTGCAGGATAATGTATATACAAGCAAAAATAGGGATAGACTTATTTTTTCTCTTAACTGTATTGCTCTTGTTTCTGAAAAGAATATATCCCCCCAATAGGAAGATGATTAAAGCATTAATGATGGAAAAAAAGGCAACTTTATCAGCGAAATTATATATTACATCTGTGGTTGTAGAGCTAATATGGTCTTCTATTTGGAATTTTACGGATACATAACACCCTATAAGATACATAATATCAAATACAATAAAGAGCAACAATCCTAATGTAATTAGTATTTTGGTGATATTTTTCTTCATAGTAATTTTTATTATATATCTCTTAAAAAGAGCCTCATTATCTTTTCTTTGCTTGGGTGATACCGGAAAAAGTTTCAAAGGGTTCAGTTTAATTACTATCCTTTAGCTTCCAGATTGCCTCGAAGTAATCTCGACTATTGGAAAGGCGTGGAATCTTATGTTGACCTCCTAACTTATCATTCTCTTTGAGCCAATCGTGGAAGAGGTTCTTTCGGGCAATATGAATCTTAGGCATAGCAAGGGTCATATCGTTATAGCGCTTGGCTTCGTAATCCGAGTTAAGGGCTTTCAGGGCAGTGTCTAGGGTGCGGGTAAAGGCTTCTATATCCTCAGGGGCGGTTTCGAATTCAATGATCCATTCGTGTCCGCCGCTCTTGTTGCCCTGCATGAAAATAGGTGCTACCGTGTATTCTATCACGTTACAATAGTGTTCATGACAGGCTCTTTTGAGGGCTTCCTCAGTATTTTCTATGATAAGCTCTTCTCCAAATACGTTGATATGGTGCTTGGTACGTCCTGTGACCTTGATACGATAGGGCGAGGTGGAGGTAAAGCGTACCGTATCGCCTATCTGGTAACGCCAAAGCCCTGCATTGGTGGTGATGACCATGGCATAGTTCTTACCTACCTCTACCTCCCATAGCGGAATGGCTTTCTGGGCAGGAGTGCCAAAGCTGTCCATAGGGATAAACTCATAGAAAATGCCATAGTCCAGCATCAGCAGCATTTCGTCACTGTTGTTTCTGTCTTGTATCGCAAAGAAACCTTCAGAGGCATTGTAGGTCTCATAATAGCGCACCGTATCGGAGGGGATCAGTTGCTTATATTGCTCTCGGTAGGGGACAAAGCTTACTCCACCGTGGAAATATACCTCTAAGTTTTTCCATATCTCTAGTATGTTTTCTTTGCCTGTATAGGCGAGTGCCTGCCTTAAGAGTACCATCATCCATGAGGGAACACCTACCAAGCTAGTTACATTCTCTCGTGAGGATTCCGCTACAATAGCCTTCATTTTGGCTTCCCACTCACTCATTAGGGACACCTTGGTGGAGGGGGTACAGCTGAATTCTGCCCAGAAAGGCAGGTTGTCTATGAGTATGGCGGATAAGTCACCAAAGATAGTCCCATTTTCCTCATATAACTCCTTACTACCCCCAAGGCGTAGGCTCTTTCCTGTAAATAGATTGGAGTCGGGGTTGTTATTCAGGTACAAGCAAAGCATATCCTTCCCTGCCTTGTAGTGGCAATGCTGAAGGGCTTCTTCACTTACAGGGATAAACTTGCTTTTGGCATTGGTCGTACCACTACTCTTGGCAAACCACTTGATAGGGGTACGCCAAAAAAGGTTCTGCTCTCCACGGCGGGCACGCTCTATCATAGGCTCTATATCCTCGTAGATAGAGATAGGGATACGCGAGGCAAAATCCTCATAGTTGCGAATGGAAATAAAGTCGTATTGCTTACCCATTTCGGTACTCTGTGCAGCTTCTAAGAGCTTGGCACATACGTTTTCCTGTACCTCGTGAGGGCGTTTGATGAATTCTTCTATCTGGTCTATACGTTTGCGCAAAAACCAAGAGGCAATGGAATGGATAATCGTTAAAGCCATATTTTGAGAAAAAATGTTCAGGGTTTGGTTTATTTTTACTACTTTTGTCAATCAGTATAGCGGACGTAAAAGTACAAAAAATATGAATACCTACCAAACGGTTTTAAGAAAAATGCGAACCGAGGCGCAAACGCCTGTACAGTATTACCTTTCCCTAGAAGAGGGAGAGCTACCCATGAACGACCTATTAGGGCAACAGCTCTCTTTGCGCTTTGCGGGTTACCACTGCTTGCACTGTGGGCAACCCAAGGAAATCTATAGGCAGGGACTCTGTAAGAAGTGTTTCTTTGAAGCTCCTGAGGTGGGGGAGTGGATCATCCGCCCAGAACTGAGCAAGGCGCATCTGGGTATAGAAGACAGAGATTTGGCCTACGAACAGCAGGTACAGCTACAACCGCACTTGCTTTACTTGGCCAACTCCAGTGAGGTAAAAGTAGGGGTTACCCGTAAAACACAGATGCCTACCCGCTGGATAGACCAAGGCGCTCATGAGGCTTTGGTGATGTTGGAGGTGCCCAACCGCTACTTGGCGGGGATAGGGGAGGTCGCCCTCAAGGCGCATATCTCTGATAAGACCAATTGGCGGAAGATGCTGACCAATACCCTACAAGTAGTGAATCTCAATATTATCAAACAAGGCTTAAAAGCATTTCTACCCCAAGAGACCTTGTCTTACTTTAGCGAAGAAGTACCTATCTATCATATCAACTATCCCGTCCTTAGGTATCCTACCAAAGTGACAAGCCTCACCATGCCCAAGACCCTACAATATCAGGGCAGGCTTATGGGAATCAAAGGGCAATACCTCCTCTTTGAGGATAATACAGTATTTAATGTACGCGGACACGAGGGGTTTGTAGTGGAAATTAGTTTTTAAGGATAAGGGGCAGCCTCTGGCAGAGATGTAATCAAAGATTATGAATACAGAAAAAGGAAAAGCCAAAAAATATGGGAATGTATATGAGATTATACTACCTAACAATAAATACATTTATGTTTGTTGGCTAGGAAGATTTCATTTTGGCTTTTTCAATTATTATTCTGAGGAAGCTACGACTGATTTAAATAAGCTTTTGTCAGTAGGTTTAATACACGACAAAAAATAATAAGGTACTTGACAAAAGAGCTGAAATTCTTTA